>NZ_BAAAZH010000013.1:0-45605 GCF_039536805.1 Nocardioides fonticola
ACCCTCAGAGGTCATCACCGACCTCCTGTTGCACTGACCGCCCGAAAGCGCCCCGGTCAGCCGGGGAAACTCCGACTTGTCAGGCAATGCTTGCTGTGCCAAGCGGGAGTTTCCCCTGACCAGTCGGGCCGCCGGGGGACCGGATGGCCGCTGCTCGTGGCCCCGGGCGATGCCGTTGCACGGCATCGGGCACACTCGGCGGATGGACGCAGCCGCCGGAGTCGCCGAGACCGCCACCGCCGTCGCCTCGGGGGAGGTGAGCGCCGCCGCGGTCACCTCCGCCGCGCTCGATCGCATCGCGGCCCGCGACCGCGCGCTCAACGCCTTCACGGTCGTGCTCGATGCAGCTGCCCGCGCCGAGGCTGCTGCGGTCGACGAGGCGCTCGCCGACGGGGCGACGGCCGGACCGCTGGCGGGCGTCCCGATCGCGATCAAGGAGGAGCTCGCGGTCGCGGGCACCGTCACGACCTTCGGTGGTCGCGGCAACACGACGCCGGCCGGTACCGACTCCGAGGTCGTCCGGCGGCTGCGCGCGGCAGGTGCGGTCATCGTCGGCAAGACCACGATGCCTGAGTTCGGGGCCTGGCCCTTCACCGAGTCGCGCGCCCACGGCATCACCCGCAACCCGTGGGACGCCGACCGCACGCCGGGCGGCTCGAGCGGCGGGACGGCGTCCGCGGTCGCCGCCGGACTGGTGCCGGTCGCCATCGGCGGTGACGGCGGCGGGTCGATCCGCATCCCCAGCGCCTGCTGCGGACTCTTCGGCCTCAAGCCCCAGCGCGGACGCGTCACCAGTGCCCCCGAGCCGCACCTGTGGTGGTCGCTGGGCACCTGCGGTCCGCTGGCCCGCAGCGTCCTCGATGCGGCGCTGGTCTACGACGTGATCCGCGGCAGCACCACCGGCGATCTGTTCCAGGCCGGTGAGACGGGCTCGTTCGTCGAGGCAGCCGGACGCGAACCCGGGCGGCTGCGCATCGGCTGGTCGCTGAAGCCCGTCGCCCGCGGCGTCACCCCCGACCCGATCGACGTCGCCGCCGTGCGCGACACCGCCCGGCTGCTCGCCGACCTCGGACACGACGTCCGCGAGATCGACCCGCACTACCCCGACCCGACCGCGGCGTTCGTGCCCCAGTTCTTCGCGGGCATCCGCAGCGAGGCCGACGCCGTCGAGCACTTCGACCGGCTCGAGCGCACCACCCGGCAGACCTACCGCATGGGGTCGTGGGTGACGCCGAAGGTGCGCGACTGGGCTATCCGCCAGGGCGGCGCCATCGCGGTGAAGGCCAACCGGGTGTTCGACGCCGTCGACGTGCTGCTCACCCCGACCCTGGGCACCCGGCCGCCGCGGGTCGGCCAACTCGACGGACGCCTCTTCGGCGCCGGCACCCTGGCGATGAGCCTGCGCTCGATGCCGATGATCGCCTACGCCGCGCTGTGGAACGTGGCCGGCAACCCCGCCGCCGCCGTGCCGGTCGGCATCGGCCCCGACGGCCTGCCGCTCTCGGTGCAGTTCGTCGGCCCGACCGACGGCGAGCCGCTGCTGCTCTCGCTCTCCGCCCAGATCGAGGCGGCCCAGCCCTGGCAGAAGCTGGCGCCGGTCTGACCGGTGGTCGGCGTGGCCGGGCTGACCGGCGGTTGAGGTGCCCGAGCCCCTGGGCGAGGGCCGCAGAACACCCGGTGAGGCGGCAGGCGTTCCTGTGGTCTGGCCGTACCACCGGCATCACTGGTCACATCGGACAGGCGAACCTGCCCGATTCTGGCGCTTGGAGGCCGGATTTCGGCCAGTTTCCCCGGCCGGCCGGGGAAACTGGCCCCCGCCCCGGGCCACCCCAGCCCGCCCTGCCCCCGCGCACGCCCCGGTGCCACACTTCAGGGGTGTCGAGCCTCAAGTTGCCCTCCGTGCGTGCCGTCGTCGCCGCGCCGATCACCCTGAGCCGCACCACGCCGCTGCTGGCCGGGCCGCGGGCGCTGGCCCGCAGGGCCGTGGCCGGACCGCTCGGCCTGCCCAGTCCGTTGCACGGACGCGTCGTGGTGGTCACCGGTGCCTCCTCGGGCATCGGGGAGGCCACCGCGAAGGCGGTCGCGGCGGTGGGTGGCCGGGTCGTGCTGGTCGCCCGTCGCGCCGAGGAGCTGGAGCGGGTGGCGGGCGAGATCGAGGCCGCCGGCGGCGAGGTCACCTGGCACGCCTGCGACCTCACCGACGCCGAGGCGATCGACGCCCTCGTCGCCACGCTGCTCGCCGAGCACGGCACGGTCGACTACCTCGTCAACAACGCCGGTCGCTCGATCCGCCGCAGCCTCGCGCTCAGCACCGACCGCATGCACGACTTCGAGCGCACGATGGCGATCAACTACCTCGGCCCGGTGCGCCTGACCCTCGGCCTGCTGCCGGCGATGCGCGAGCAGCGGTTCGGGCACGTGGTCAACATCGTGTCGTGGGGTGTGCAGATCAAGGCGCCGAAGTTCTCCGCCTACCTGGCCTCCAAGACCGCGCTCGACACCTTCAGCCGCATCGCCGGCCGGGAGACGTTCGGTGAGAACGTCACCTTCACCAACGTGCGGGTCTCGCTGGTGCAGACCCCGATGACGGCGCCCACGGAGGCCTACGCGGGCCGCGGGGCGACGCCGGAATCGGCCGCCCGCCGCATCCTGCGGGCGCTCGAGGACCGCCCCATCACCCAGGACACCCTCGCCGGGCGGGTCGGCGAGATCGCCAACCTCGCCGCACCGCGCCTCATGGATGCGCTCTTCGCCGGCTTCGACGCCCTCTTCCCCGACTCGGCGGCCGCGAAGGCGACGGTCGCCCCAGCGACCGCCGACCCCGTGTCCGACCCCGCGGGCGAGGCCGCGCCTCAGGAGTCGGCCACCGCCTGGGCGAGCTTGAACTCCGCCCCGGCCGGGTCGAGCAGCACCGCCAACCGGCCGTAGGGGGTGTCGTGGGGCGGGTGCACCGCACTCGCCCCCGTCTCGAGCGCGTGGGCGAACGACGCGTCGACGTCCGCGACCATCCAGTAGACCTGCCAGGCCGACCGGGCGCCCTCCCACAGTGAGGCGTCCATGACGCCGGCGCGGACGTCGTCGGCGTCGCCCCCGGTGCCCAGCATCTGCGTGTAGCGGAACTCGGGGGTGTCGGACATCGTGGCCGTGCGCCAGCCGAAGACCTCGCGGTAGAACGGCAGCACGTCGTCGTAGTGAGCCGCCGCGTGCAGCTCGAACCAGTACGGCGCCCCGATCTCGCGGACGGCGGCGAACCCACGGTGGGTGCCCGGCTGCCAGGCGCCGACCGCGGCACCGCACGGGTCGATGAACTGCGCGAACCAGCCCAGGTCGCCGACCTCCGCCGGCGCGACGATCGTCGTGGCGCCGGCCGCCTCGGCCCGCTTCGCGAGCGCGTGGATGTCGTCGGTCTGGAGGTAGACGGTCCAGGACGCCGGGATGGCCGGGTCGACGGTGTTCTCCATCAGCCCGGCGATCCAGCCCTCGCCGCGGGTGAAGTTGGTGTAGCCGCCGAACTGCTCCTGGGGCTCGGTGCTGCCCCAGCCCAGCAGGCCGGTGTAGAACTCGCGGGCGCGCGGCGCCCCGACGGTGAACAACTCGGCCCAGACGGGCTGGCCGGTGACGAACTCGCTCATGGTGACTCTCCGGGAGGAACGGTGGCGGTGCCGACGTGGACGGCGTCCGCGTCGGTGATGGGTCGACACCACCACCGACCACCGACACTTCGCGGATTCATCGGTGGAGAGGTCAGCTGGCCTTCTTCTTCGCCGCCTTCTTGGCCGGCGCCTTCTTCGCGGCGGTCTTCGCGGCGGTCTTCTTCGCAGCCGCCTTCTTCGCGGCGGTCTTCTTCGCCGGCGTCGTGGCCGGTTCGTCGGCGCTCTCCCCGCGTGCCTCCTTGGCGGCCGCGACCGAGCGCTGGAGCGCGGCGAGCAGGTCGACGACCTCGCCGGAGCTCTTGGTCGAGGTCTCGGTGCGCTGCACCTCGCCGCCCTCCACCTTCGCCTTCACCAGGGCGTGGACGGCGTCGGCGTAGTCGTCCTCGAACTCGGCGGGGTCGAAGTCGCCGGCGAGGGTCTCGACCAGCATGCGGGCCATCGCCATCTCGGACTCCTTCAGTCCGCCGAGCTCGTCGAGGGAGACCGAGAAGTCGGGGGTGCGCACCTCGTCGGGCCACATCATCGTCTGCAGCACGATGACGTCGTCGCGCACCCGCAGCACCGCCACGGTCGTGCGCTGGCGCAGCGCCACGGTCACCACGGCCACCCGGTCGCTCTCGGCCAGCGCCTCGCGCAGCAGCGCGTAGGGCTTGGCGCCGGCGCCCTCGGGCTCGAGGTAGTAGGACTTCTCGAAGAGGAGCGGGTCGATCTGCTCGCTGGGCACGAACTTCTCCACCGCGATCTCCCGCGAGGACGCCGAGGGCAGCTCGGCCATGTCGTCGTCGGTGAGCACGACCATCTCGCCGTCCTCGGTCTCGAAGCCCTTGGCGATGTCGGCGTAGGGCACCTCCTCGCCGTCGATCGAGCAGATGCGCTGGTAACGGATGCGGCCGCCGTCCTTGGCGTGGACCTGCCGGAACGACACGTCGTGGGACTCCGTGGCGGCGTACAGCTTCACCGGCACGCTCACCAGACCGAAGGAGACGGCGCCTTTCCAGATGGCTCGCATGCCCCCAAGGATGGACCCATGCGTCCGATGCTGGCCACCAAGGGCACCCGCCCGCCCGAGGGGGAGGGGTGGTGGCACGAGGTGAAGTGGGACGGCGTCCGCGCCCTCGTCGAGGTCGATCGCACCGGCACCACCCGCATCACCAGCCGCAACGAGAACGCCATCACGCCCGCCTGGCCCGAGCTCGCCGACCCACCCACGGGCGCCCGCGACCTGCTGCTCGACGGCGAGATCATCGCCCTCAACGACGCAGGCGTGCCCGACTTCCGCACCCTCCAGGACCGCATGCACGTGCGCAACGCCGCCTCGGCCGCCCGCTGGTCGCAGCGTCGTCCGGCGCTGCTCATGGTCTTCGACCTGCTGCGTCTCGACGGTCGCGACCTCACCGGCCTCCCGCTGACCGAGCGCCGCGAACGGCTGGAGGCGCTGCGCGAGGAGGGCCTCGGCGGCGCCTGGCAGCTGCCCGAGGTGTACGCCGAGGGCGCGATGCTGTGGGAGGCCACCCTCCAGCAGGGCCTCGAGGGCGTGGTGAGCAAGCGGGTCGACTCCCGTTACCGCCCCGGCGAGCGCAGCCCGCACTGGTTGAAGATGCCGCACCGGCATCGGGCGTCGTACGTCGTGGGCGGCTGGCGTCCGCAGGAGGGCACCCGCGACCGGCTCGCCGCGCTCCTCGTGGGCGAACCCACCCCCGAGGGCCTGCTCTACCGTGGCCGCGTGGGCAGTGGCATCGGCGCGACGTGGAGCACCCGGTTGCGCGACCTGCTCGCGCCGCTGCACACGACCATCAGCCCCTTCGCGGACGACGTCCCCGCGGTCGACGCGCGCGGCACCACGTGGGTCGAGCCGGTGCTCGTGGTGGAGGTCGAGACCCACGGGCACGGCCATCGGCGGATGCGCCAACCCTCGTTCCAGGGTGTGCGCACCGACGTCACCGCGGGCGACCTGTGAGCCCCGCCGAGAGCAGCGAGGTGCGGGTCGAGGTCGAGGGCCGCACCCTCACCCTCACCAACCTCGACAAGGTGCTCTACCCGCGCACCGGCACCACCAAGGGCGAGGTGCTGCACTACTACGCCACCATCGCCCCGGTGCTGCTGCCGCATCTGGCCGACCGGGCGGTCACCCGCATCCGGTGGCCGCACGGTGTGGGCGGGGAGAGCTTCTTCGAGAAGAACGTGCCGGCCGGGACGCCGTCGTGGGTGCGCACCGTGGAGGTGCCGACCACCGGGTCGCGGGCCACGGGGGAGCGGCCCGGGAAGGCCGACACGCTGCGCTTCCCGATCGTGGAGGATCTCGCGACCCTCACCTGGCTGGCCAACCTCGCGGCCCTCGAGCTGCACGTGCACCAGTGGACCGTCACCCGCACCGGACGCCCGCGACACGCCGACCGGCTGGTCATCGACCTCGATCCCGGCGAGCCGGCCACCCTCCACGACTGCTGCCGCGTCGCCCTGCTGGTGCGCGACCGGCTGGCCGAGCACGGCCTGGCGGCGCGGCCGGTCACCAGCGGGTCCAAGGGCCTGCACCTGTACGCCGACCTGCCGCAGCGGCGTCCGGCCGAGGAGACCACGGCGCTGGCCAAGGACATCGCCGAGCAGCTCCAGCGCGAGGATCCCGCGCGTGTGACCGCCACGATGACCAAGCAGCGGCGCAGCGGGAAGGTCTTCTTGGACTGGTCGCAGAACGCCGCGTCGAAGACCACCGTGGCGCCGTACTCGCTGCGTGGCCGTGAGATCCCGACGGTCGCGACGCCGGTGACGTGGGCCGAGGTCGAGGCCGGCGCCGAGGACGAGATGGCGCTCGAGCAGTTCCGGTACGCCGCCGTCCTGGAGCGAGTCGCGGAACTCGGAGATCTCTTCCTGCCCTGACACGGGTCAACTTATGGATAGTCTCTGGCCCATGCCCACCGTCTTGGTCGTCGAGGATGAGGAGGACATCTCCTTCCCCCTCGTGCGCACGCTCGAGCGCGACGGCTACGAGGTGCGGTCGGTGGAGTCCGGTGCGGCGGCGCTGCGCGAGATCCAGCTGCAGCCCTCCGACCTCGTGATCCTCGACCTCGGCCTGCCCGACATGGACGGTCTCGACGTCTGCAAGCAGGCCCGCGAGAGCGGCTACGGCGGCGCGATCATGATCGTCACCGGCCGCTCGGCCGAGCTCGACCGCGTGGTCGGCCTCGACTACGGCGCCGACGACTACCTGGTCAAGCCGTTCGGGGTCGCCGAGCTCCAGGCCCGGGTGCGGGCACTGCTGCGTCGCGTCGGCGGGGCGGCCGCAGTGGAGAACCTCGACCCCGACGGCCTGCGCATCGACGTCGACGCCCGCCGGGTCTACTCCGGCGACCGCGAGGTGCCGCTGACCGGCAAGGAGTTCGACGTCCTGGCCATCCTGGCCTCCCACCGCGACAAGGTGGTCTCCCGCGGCCGGCTCATGGCCGACGTGTGGGACGAGAACTGGTACGGCTCCACCAAGACCCTCGACGTCACCATCGGCCGGCTGCGCCAGAAGCTCGAGAGCGTCGGGGTGCGCGAGAAGGTCGTGGCCGTGCGCGGCGTCGGGTTCCGGCTCGAGGGCGCGAACTCGGGAGCCAGCTCCGGGGCCAACTCGGGGGCCGATTCGCAGCCGTGACCGATCGCCGCCATGATGTGGCCGTGGTGATCCCCGTCACAGTGCGCGACGCCGTCGCGCCGCTGCTCGCCGAGCTCTCGCCCGACCGCCGGCGCACCTTCGGGCTGCGCCTGGAGCGGTGGTGGAGCGATCTGCGCACCGCGGTCGCCGCCGTCCACGCCGAGCCGGACGCCGTGGCGCAGCGCCTGGTCGAGATCGCCGCCGCGGGCTTCGCGGCCCGCCCCGAGGAGTTGCACGAGCTCGACGAGCGGCGGCTGCTCCAGCCCGACTGGCTGCTGCGCCCCGACCGGTTCGGCTACGCCTGCTACACCGAGCGCTTCGGCGACGACCTCGCCGGCGTCGCGAAGCGGCTGGACTACCTGCGCGAGCTCGGCGTCACCTACCTGCACCTCATGCCGCTGCTGAAGCCGCGCGAGGGCGACAACGACGGCGGCTACGCGGTGGCCGACTACCGCTCGGTGCGGCCCGATCTGGGCACCTTCGACGACCTCGCCGGCCTGGCGCGCCGGCTGCGCGAGCACGACATGAGCCTGGTCGTCGACCTCGTGCTCAACCACGTGGCCCGCGAGCACGCCTGGGCCGAGGCGGCCCGTGCCGGCGACGCCCGCTACCGCGACTACTTCCACGTGTTCGCCGACCGCACGCTGCCCGACGCCTACGACGCGACCGTCCCCGAGGTGTTCCCCGACTTCGCCCCCGGCAACTTCACCTTCGAGGAGTCCCTCGACGCCTGGGTCTGGACGACGTTCAACTCCTGGCAGTGGGACCTCAACTGGGCCAACCCGGCCGTGCTCGCGGAGTTCGCCGAGATCGTGCTGATGCTCGCCAACCAGGGCGTGGAGGTGCTGCGCCTGGACGCCATCGCCTTCTTGTGGAAGCGCCTGGGCACGCAGTGCCAGAACCAGCCCGAGGTGCACGCGCTCACCCAGGCGCTGCGTGCGGTGGCCCGCATCGCCGCGCCCGCGCTGGCCTTCAAGGCCGAGGCGATCGTCGGCCCTCGCGACCTCGTGGCCTACCTCGGCACCGCCGAGCACGCGGGCCGGGTCAGCGACCTGGCGTACCACAACTCGCTCATGGTGCAGGTGTGGTCGATGCTCGCGGCCCGCGACACCCGGCTGGCCCGGCAGGCGCTGGCCTCCTTGCCCGCGACACCGCAGGGCACCACCTGGATCACCTACGTGCGTTGCCACGACGACATCGGCTGGGCCATCGACGACCACGACGCCGCCGCGGTCGGCCTCTCCGGCCCGGCCCACCGCGCGTTCCTCTCCGACTGGTACGCCGGCGAGTTCCCCGGCACCTGGGCCGACGGCCTGGTCTTCCAGCACAACCCGGCCACGGGTGATCGCCGCATCAGCGGCACCTCGGCGTCCCTGGCGGGGTTGGGACGCCGTCGTCCCGACGCCGACGGCGCGTTCGCCCGCATGTTCCTCGCCCACGCCATCGTGGCCGCGTGGGGCGGCATCCCGGTGGTGTGGAGCGGCGACGAGCTCGCGCTGCCCAACGACCCCGACTGGGCCGAGGAACCCGGGCACGCCGACGACAACCGGTGGGCGCATCGTCCGCGGGTCACCGACGCCGATCGCGAGCGCCGCCTGCGCGCCGGCACCGACGCCCAGCGCGCCTTCGACGGCCTCGCCCACCTCGCGCGCACCCGGGCGGCGCTGCCGCAGCTCCACGGCGCGGCCACGACCGAGGTGCTGCTCGACACCGATCCCGGGGTGCTCGCCGTCGTCCGGCGGCATGCGGCGGGTTCGTTGGTCGGCCTCTACAACGTCACCCCCGAGCCGCGGCCCGTCACCCGGCACCGCCTCGAGCACCTGCTGCCGGGTGGGACCCGGGCGGGCCTGCGCGACGCGCTGAGCGACCACCCCGTCACCAGCGGTCCCGACGGGCTCGTCTGGCTGCCGCCCTACGCGGCCTGGTGGGTCGTGCGCGACCCCGAGCCGACGGCGCCGTCCGACTCGGCTGCCGCCGCTGTCGGCACCGTCATCGGCGGCTGAGCGCCAGCACCGCCGTGGCCACCGCCCCGGGGGTCATCGTGGTCGGCCCGACCAGGGCCTGGCTGGCGCCGAGGGCATAGAGCAGGGCGAAGGCGTCCTCGGCCCCGGCGGGGCTCGCCCCGAAGCGCCGCACCAGCCAGTCGACGACGACCGCCCGGATGCTCGCGGTCACCTCGGCGTTGCGCGCCTCGACGGCCGGGTCGTCGGCGACCTCGACGAGGAAGGCACGCAGGGCGGCGCGGTGGCGGCCGAAGATCGCCAGAGCGGCCTCGGCGAGGTGGCGCGCGGCCTCCTCGTCGTCGGTGAGGGCGTCGGCGTCGCGGAAGGCCGCCGCGGTCTCCTCGAGCATCGCGGTGAAGCTGCGCTCGTGCAGGGCGCGCACCAGGCCGGCGCGGTCGCCGAAGCGGTGGTAGAGCGAGCCGTTGGAGGTGCCCGCACGGTCGGCGACGGCGGCGACGGTGACGGCGGCGAGGCCGCCGTCCTCGAGCAGGGCCGCGGCGGCGTCGAGCATGCGCTCGGCCGACTGCTCGCTGCGGGACTGCTGGGGACGGCGCACGCGCACACCCTAGGGGCCGCGGCCCTTCCCGTATTGGAGGACTCGCTCTAGTATGCCGTCATGCGGAGCTTCAGCTGGCGGGGACACCGGTACGGCGGCGTCGGGCGCGACCACTGGTGGCGTGCCAACCTGGCCCTCGACCCCGAGACCGACTTCGTGGCGATGTACCGCCACCTGCTGCAGTACGAGTTCCCGTGGGACTACAACCAGGCGCTCTCCTTCGCGCTGTTCCGCACCTACGCCGTCCCCGGGGTGGGGCGGCTGCTCTTCGAGACCGGCGCGTTCACCGAGCAGGTGCAGAAGCGCTACGACGACACCACGCTGCTGCTCGAGCCGCCGCTCGTCCACGGCTTCGAGCACCCCGAGGCGCGCACCGCGATCCGCCGCATCAACCGGATGCACCGCAGCTACGACATCCCCAACCACGAGATGCTCTACGTGCTCTCGACCTTCGTCGTGGTGCCCACCCGCTGGATCGCCGACTACGGCAAGCGGCCGCTGACCGAGGCCGAGGTCGTGGCCTCGACGAACTACTACCGCACGCTGGGCAAGCACATGGGCATCGCCGACATCCCCGCCACCTACGCGGAGTTCGCGACCCTCATGGACGACTACGAGGCCGAGTACTTCGCCTACGACGAGGGCGGCCGCGCGGTCGCCGACGCCACCCTGGCGCTCATGCGCACCTTCTACCCGGCCGCCGCCGGCGACGCCGTCGAGCTGTTCGCCCGGGCCGTCATGGACGCCCCGCTGCGCCGCGCGCTGGGCTACCCGGCGCCGCCGGTCGCCGTCCAACGGGCCTCGCGGGCGGCGCTCAAGGCCCGGGCCCGGGTGCTGCGCGCCTTCCCGGCCCGCACCAGCCCGCTGCTGGTCGAGGACCTGCCCTGGATCCGCTCCTACCCCGACGGCTACCGCGTCGCCGACCTCGGCACGTTCCCGGTGCCGGGGGTGCGCGGCTGCCCGGTACGGCACGGTGCCGGGGACGCTGTGGAGCCCGGGGACGCTGTGGACGCCGTGGAGCCCGGGGACCTCGCGACCGCCGACCACCCGGCGGTACCGGCTGCGCCCTCGCCGGTCGGCTGACGGTGCGCGCCGGATCCCTCCGGAGCCGGCGCTGCCCGAGTTTTGCTGAGATTCCTCTCAGGTAGGGCATGTGGCCCCCGATTGCTCCTCCAACGTGATCGCGCCGTACCGACGGCGCGGGTTGAGCGCCAGGGGAGAAAGCGCGCATGACCGAACTCAGCGACCGTACCGACGCGCCTGCGGGCCGGGCGGCCACCACCGGGACGACGTCCCGTATCGAGCTGCGGCACCTGCCCGACGTGCTCGACCAACTGCCGACCCGCGTCATGCTGGCCGACCGCGACTTCGTCATCACCTACGTCAATCCCGCCTCCATCGAGGCGCTGACGGCGTTGGCCGACTGGCTGCCTGTTGCGCCCGACAAGGTCGTGGGGTCGAGCCTCGACATCTTCCACAAGAACCCGAACTACCAGCGCGGGCTGCTCAGCGACCCGGCCCGGCACCTGCCCCGCCAGGCGCACATCCAGCTCGGGCCGGAGACGCTCGACCTGCGCATCGGCGCCCTCTACGACGACGGCGAGTACGTCGGCGCGATGGCCACGTGGGACATCATCACCGAGAAGCTCGTGCTCGAGGCCGAGGTGGCCCGCATGACCTCGATGATGGAGCAGGCGCCGACGAACATGATGTTCGCCGACCGCGACTTCGTGATCACCTACATGAACCCGAAGTCGCTGGAGACCCTGCGCAGCCTGGAGGCCTACCTGCCGGTGCCGGCCGACAAGGTCGTCGGCTCCAGCCTGGACATCTTCCACAAGAACCCCGCCTACCAGCGCGGCCTGCTCAGCGACCCGCACCAGCACCTGCCGCGCCGGGCCAACATCCAGGTGGGGCCGGAGATCCTCGACCTCAACGTCTCCGCCATCACCGATGCGCGCGGCGAGTACGTCGGCGCGATGGCCACGTGGGAGGTCGTGACGAGCGCGGTCGCCCTCGAGCAGGACCGCGTCGAGGCCGAGGCCGACATGGTCGCCGCCAACCGGGTGGAGGCCGGCGTCGCCGCCGCCGACACCGAGGACGAGGCGATCATGACCGTGCTCGACCGCATCCGTGCCGAGTTCGGATGGGCCTACGGCTCGTTCTGGCGGGTCGACCCGGTCGACAACGTGCTGCGGTTCGCCGCCGAGTCCGGCGACGCCGGGCCGGAGTTCCGCCGGGTCACCCTGGAGGCGAGCTTCGCCGAGGGCGTCGGCCTGTCGGGCCGCGCCTGGAAGGCCCGCGACATCTTCTTCACCCGCGACCTCGGCGAGATGACCGACTGCGTGCGGGCCCCCGTCGCCCAGAAGGTCGGCGTGAAGTCCGGCCTGTGCTTCCCGATCATCGTGGGCGGCCAGGTCGTGGGCACCATGGACTTCTTCACGATGGAGACCATCGAGCTCTCCGAGCGCCGCCTCAGCGTGCTGCGGACGGTCGCCCGCCTGGTCAGCAACGCCTTCGAGCGCATCGCCCTGGAGACCGCCGACCGGTTGAAGCAGGAGGACCTACGCGACAAGGTCGGCCAGATCCTCGACGTCGTCCGGAAAGCCGCCGCGGGCGACCTCACGTGCAGCGTCCCCTTCGAGTCCGACGACTCCGCCGGCCAGGTCGCCGCGGGCCTCAACGCGCTGCTCGACCGGCAGCGGCACTCGATGGCCGAGATCGGCGCGACCGCGGCGCAGCTCGCGGTGGCCGCCGAGCAGTTGACGATCCTCGCCCAGGGGATGGACGAGGGCGCCGGGCAGACCGCCGGGCGCGCGGCGTCCGCCTCGGAGGCCTCGGGTCAGGTGAGCGCCTCGATCCAGACGGTCGCGGCGGCGGCGGAGGAGATGACCGCCCCGATCCGTGAGATCGCGCAGAACGCCACGGAGGCGGCCTCGGTCGCCACCGGCGCGGTCGCGGTCGCCGGGTCGGCGCAGGAGACGGTCTCGAGCCTGGGGGAGTCCTCGGCGGAGATCGGCCAGGTCATCAAGGTGATCACCTCGATCGCCCAGCAGACCAACCTGCTGGCGTTGAACGCCACCATCGAGGCCGCCCGCGCAGGCGATGCCGGCAAGGGCTTCGCCGTCGTCGCCGGCGAGGTGAAGGAGCTGGCGAAGGAGACCGCGAAGGCCACCGAGGACATCGGTCGCAAGATCGAGGCGATCCAGGGCGACACCCAGGGGGCGGTCACCGCGATCACCGAGATCACCGACGTCATCGCCCGCATCAACGACATCCAGACCACGATCGCCTCGGCGGTGGAGGAGCAGACCGCCACCACCAATGAGATCGCCCGCAACGTCACCGACGCCGCCTCGGGTGCGACCGGCATCGCCGACGACGTCGTCCAGGTCGCGAGCGCCGCCGACGACACCCGGCAGGGCGCGCAGAACACCCTGGAGTCGGCGACCGAGCTGTCGACCATGGCCGCCACGCTCCAGCGCCTGGTGGGTCAGTTCACCTTCTAGCGCCGTCCCCTCGGCCCGGCGTGTGCGCTACCGGGCCGGGGCGGCTCCAGAGGAGGAGTCATGCACAGCACCGTCGTCGTGGTCGCCCTGTGCGACCCGACCGCACTGCGTGACCTCGTCACGCTTGCCCTGGTGACGTGGGCGCGCTCCTTCGGCGAGCCGGCCCACGGGCATCGGCTCTACCTCGCCTGCGCCGAGCCGGGTGCCTGGCCGCGCGAGAAGTCCGCCGTGCTGGTCGAGGTCGACGGCCCAGGGCCCACCGGGCTCCCGGGCAGCGAGGCGGACGGCGACGCACCGGATGATCGGGTGAGCCTCATCGTCACCGAGGACCCCGGCTGCCAGACCCTCCACGGCTACCTCGGCCGGCTCACCTACGAGCCCGTGGCCTGAGGGACGGCGTCCCGGGTCAGCCCGCCGCGTCGGTCCCGGCGATGCGGGCGGCGAGGTAGGAGCGGGTCTCGTCGACGAGGAACATGCTGACGTCGTCGCGCGTGCTGCCCTCGGAGCGGAACGGCGTGCTGATCACCTGGAGCAACAGCACGAGGTAGACCAGGATGAAGGTGACCATCGCCGAGAGCAGCACCCCGCCGAGCAGCGGGCGCACGTCGGTGAGTACCAGCAGCGCCACGACGATCGGGATCACCGAGCGCACCAGCAGGGTCGCCGAGGGGATGAACCGGATGCGCTGGATGTAGGAGACCCGCATGAGCAGGCCGGCCAGGGTGGCCTGCTGCTGCTTGAGCTTGACCAGGAAGTTGGCCGGCGTCCCGGCCCGCTCCATCGCGACGAAGGTCGGCGTCAGGCCGTGCACGGCGATGCGTGTGGTGTGCGCCTCGGAGCGCACGTCGCGGGCGAAGGCGTCGACGACGTCGAGCAGGGCCCGGCCGAAGCCGGGCAGGTCGAAGTCGGCGTAGTTCTGGTGGATGCCGACGGCGTCCTCGTACATCGACTCGACCGTGGAGCAGAAGGTCGAGGGGATGCGCTCGCTCTCCTTGTAGTCGGCGATCGTGGCCGAGAGCAGGAAGCCGAGCACGAAGAAGACGCCCGAGATCGCGCCGGTGTGCAGCGAGCCGAGCTCGATGGGCGCGATGTCGGCGGCGTTGAGTCCGAGCTTGATCGCGACCGTCGCCGCGGTGGCCGCCAACGCCAGCCAGAGGATGCGGTAGCGGGAGGTCGGCACGTCGTCCTTCGGGCGGCTGGCGAGGGGAGGGATGCGGATGGTGGTGCGCGTGCGGGCCGCCCGAGCGCGACCGGCAGGACCGTAGCGACGCAGGCCCGGAGGCCGCCGGGTCTGCGGTGACGGGTGGGTGAACTCCGGGTGCACAGCGGGTCGGGGGTGTCGCCGCCCCGAGCCGCCGCCCCGCGCCGCGGATGAGCCCCGCAGCCGTCAGGGCGCCTCCGGACGGCGGGCCCGCGCGGCCAGGAAGGTGTAGCTGAAGACGCCGTCGGGCGCTGCGGTGCGGCGCAGCGCCGCGAGCCCCGCGTCGAAACGGACGTCGTCGGTGAGGCCGGCCGCGACGGCCGGCTCGCGGACGCCCGCGATCATCGCGGTGAAGGTGCGCAGGATGAAGCTCTGGGCCAGGTCGGGCCGGCTGCCGTCGACGTAGACGACGCGCGGCTCGACCCTCGTCCCGGTCCACCCGGCTTCGGTGAGGAGCGGGTAGAGGCGTCGGCCGATGAGTGCGTCGCCGCCGGCATGGCGCTGGAGTCGCACCTGGCAGTCGATGGCGGCCCGTGCCGCTGCGTCGTCGGGGTGGAAGTACGTCGAACCGTGGTCGCCCTCGACGACGGTGATCGTGCCGCCCGGTCGGACGAGGCGCAGGAGGCGGCGCAGCGCCTCGGCCGGCTCGGCGAGGTGTTCGAGCACGAAGCAGACGAAGACGTGGTCGAAGGACGATTCCGTCAGATCGCCGTCGTCGTGGGGGAGGGTGAAGACGTCGGCCTGGTGGAACGTCACGGTGTCGAGGCCGGTGTCGGCGCATCGCTGCGCCGCCCGGGCGAGGGACTCCGCTGAGATGTCGATGGACACGAACGCGGTCTCGGGGCTGTTGGTCGCGAGCGCGACGGTCTGCGCACCGACCCCGCAGCCGACCTCGAGCACCCGCTCGCCCGGCTCGTAGGCGATCCCGCGATGGAGGAGGTCGACGAGCGCCGTGGCCTGGTCGTCGAGGCGCGCGCTCTCGTCGGCGCGGTAGCCGTGCACGTACTGCTCGAACATCGTCATCGATTCGATCACTCTCATCAGCTGGTCGGGTGCGGGATGGTCGAGGGCCGCAGCCAGGCGGTCGCGCAACCGGCGCTGCCGTCGGAGGTCGGCCTCGACACGGTCGAGGTGGTCGCGCAGGGCGGTGATCGTGCCGCTGTCCGTGCCGGTGTCCGTGCCGGTGTCGTCGAGCAGGCCGGCGATGGCCTGCAGTCCCAGACCGGTGCGGCGCAGCGCGAGGGCCTGGTAGAGGCGGGTCACCTGGTCGGGCCCGTAGCGGCGGTGCCCGCCCTCGGTGCGCTCGGGCGTCACCACGCCCACGGCGTCCCAGTGCCGGAGCACGCGCACCGAGAGGCCGCACATGGCGGCCAGCTCGCCGACGGTCCACCCCGCCTCGTCGTCCATGCGTCGACGCTACGTCCTCACATCGTGTGAGGTTCAAGCCCTCGGTCCGGGCCAGGTCGGTTCTCCACAGATTGAGTCGGCCCTCTTCCGGGTAGGAGCCCGTGCGCCGTAGCTTGGCGGCAGGACTTCCAACTTCTCGGGACGGTGGTCGTATGGCGCTGACGCCTACCCAGGCGCGGGGCACCGGAGTGGCTCCGGGTGCTGTTCCCGGCCTGGCCGGGGTGTTGCCCTCCGGCGTGCTCGAGGAGCTCGATCGTGGTCTGCGCGCCCAGGTGCGGGCCGATGGCATCGATCCGCAGCGTGAGGCCGAGGCGGTGCGGCGGATGGCGCGGGCACTGGTCGAGGGCTACGACGCCCGGTCGTTGACCGGTGCGGTGGCGCCGGTGGTCGATGCGGGTGCGGTGGTGGAGGAGCTGGTGGCGCGGGTCGCCGGCTTCGGTCCGTTGCAGGCGCTGCTCGACGACCCTGCGGTCGAGGAGGTGTGGATCAACGCTCCCGACCGGGTCTTCGCCGCGCGGGAGGGTCGCCATGAGCTGACCAACGTGATCCTGACGCCGTCGCAGGTGCAGGAGCTGGTGGAGCGGATGCTGGCCTCGAGCGGACGCCGGGTCGATGTCTCGCGTCCCTTCGTCGACGCGATGCTGCCCGGGGGGCACCGGCTCCACGTCGTCCTGGAGGGGATCAGCCGGGGGTTCTCGGCGGTCAACATCCGCAAGTTCGCCGTGAAGGCCACCCGGCTCACCGATCTGGTGGCGCTGGGGTCGTTGACGCCGTCCGCGGCCGCCTTCCTCGACGCCGCGGTGCGGGCGGGCCTCAACATCCTCGTCGCGGGTGGAACCCAGGCCGGCAAGACCACCATGTTGAACTGCCTGTGCGCCGCGGTGCCCGGCGGTGAGCGGATCATCAGCGCCGAGGAGGTCTTCGAGCTGCGCTTCCCCCACCCCGACTGGGTGGCGTTGCAGTGCCGCCAGTCCGGGCTGGAGGGCACCGGCGAGATCACCCTGCGCGATCTGGTCAAGGAGAGCCTGCGTATGCGGCCCAACCGCATCGTCATCGGCGAGGTGCGGGCCGCCGAGGCGCTCGATCTGCTGCTCGCCCTCAATGCCGGCCTTCCGGGCATGGGCACCCTGCACGCCAACAGCGCCCGCGAGGCGCTGGTGAAGCTGTGCACCCTGCCGCTGCTGGCCGGTGAGAACATCTCGGCCGGCTTCGTGGTGCCGACCGTCGCCTCGTCGGTCGACGTCGTGGTGCATCTCGGCGTCGACGCCGCGGGCGTGCGCCGCGTGACCGAGATCGTCGGGGTGCCCGGGCGGGTCGAGGGCGGCGTCATCGAGGCCGAGCCGCTGTTCGTGCGCGACCGCCTCGACGGCGGGCTGCGGCGCACCGGCGGGTCCGCGCCGCGACCCGAGGCCTTCGCCCGGGTCGGCATCGACGTCCGGCGGCTGCTGCACGAGGTCCGCGACGATCCGGCCGCGGCGTCCGATCCGCTCCTGGACGGCGTCCGCTGATGGGCGTGCTCGTCGGCCTCCTGCTCGGGCTGGGCCTGCTCTCGATCTGGTCGGCGTCCACCGGCGAGTGGGTGCGGGTCGACCGCGGCCCGGGTCGGATCGCACGCACCCTCGACCAGGCCGGCATCGCGGGACTCTCCGCCTCGGGTCTGGGTGGGCTGAGCCTGGCCGTCGCGTTCGTCGCCGGGCTGGCTGCGCAGGCCATCTCGGGGACGGCGCCGGTCGCGGTCGCCTTCGCCGTCATCGCCGGCTACCTGCCCTACGCGGGCGTCGCCGGCCGGGCGCGGCGGCGTCGGCGCGAGCTCGCCGAGGTGTGGCCCGAGGCGATCGACCACCTGGCCTCCGGTGTGCGGGCCGGACTCTCCCTGCCCGACGCCCTGGCCGCACTCGCCCACCGCGGGCCCGAACCGCTGCGCGAGGCGTTCGCCGCCTTCGCCCTCGACTACCAGTCCAGCGGCCGGTTCGGCGATGCGCTCGACCGGCTCAAGGCCCGCCTCGCCGACCCGGTCGGCGACCGTGTCGTCGAGGGGCTGCGCGTGGCCCGCGAGGTCGGCGGGGGTGATCTCGGGCGGCTGCTGCGCAACCTGTCGGGCTACCTGCGCGACGACCTGCGCACCCGGTCGGAGATGGAGTCGCGGCAGAGCTGGACGGTCAACTCCGCCCGGCTGGCGGTCGCGGCGCCCTGGATCGTGCTGCTGCTCATGGCCTGGCAGTCCGATGTCATCCATCGCTATGCCTCGGCCACCGGCGCCTTCATCCTGCTCGCCGGCGGCGGATGTTGCGTGGTGGCCTACCGGCTGATGATCCGCATCGGGCGCCTGCCCGAAGAGCCCCGGGTGCTGTCGTGATCAGCGCCGCCTTCGGTGCCCTGCTGGGGCTGGTCGCCGGACTCGGGCTCGTGCTCGCGGTGGTGCGGGTGCGCGCCATCCTGCGCCCCTCGCTGACCGATCGGGTCGTGCCCTACCTGCGCGACCTGCCCGGCGCCGGGCGCTCGGCTGGGCCGGTGGGTCCGTCGGCCCGCCACACCCTGCTCGCGCTGGCTGCCGACCGCATCGACCGCACCCTCGGTGGCGCCTCCTCGGTGCGCCGTCGCCTCGACCGCTGCGGATCGCAGGCGAGCGTCCAGGACTTCCGGGTCCGCCAGGTGCAGTGGGGGCTGGTGGGCTTCGGGCTGGCGGCCGCCCTCTCGCTCACGCGGATGGCAGGAGGCGTGGACGCCGTCCTCCCCGCAGCCCTGCTGTCCCTCTCCGGTGCGCTCGCCGGCGTGCTGGCCTGCGACTGGCGCCTCGGGGTCGAGGCCCGCGACCGCGAGCGGCGCATCATGACGGAGTTCCCCACCATCGCCGAGCTGCTCGCGCTGGCCGTCGCCGCCGGCGAGGGTCCGGTCGCGGCGCTCGAACGCGTCGTCCGCCGCAGCAACGGGGCGTTGGCCGATGATCTGCGGCGCCTGCTGGCCGAGATCCGCACCGGTGAGCCGGTCGGGGCGGCCTTCGACCGATACGCCTCGCGCACCGGTCTGCCGACCGTCTCCCGCTTCGCCCAGGCCATCGCGGTGGCCATCGAACGTGGCACGCCGCTGGCCGACGTCCTGCACGCCCAGGCCGCCGACGTCCGCGAGGTCGCGCGCCGCGAGCTCATCGAGTCCGCGGCCCGCAAGGAGATCGCGATGATGGTCCCGGTCGTGTTCCTCGTGCTGCCAGTGACCGTGGTCTTCGCGTTCTATCCCGGGCTCGTCGGGCTCCATCTCTCCACCTCCTGATCGCATCGCACGTCAGAAAGGCACGACCATGACCGCTCCGCTCCCTCCGCTCCCTCCGCACCCGTCGGTACCGTCGGCCGGCTGCGACCGGCTCCTGCTCCTCCTCGTCCGGGCCCAGCTGCGGTTGCTCGCGCCGCGCGACGACCGCGGCGACGTGCCCGGCTGGGTGCTCGTCACGGTGATGACGGTCGGGCTGGTCGGGGCGATCTCGGGCATCGCGAAGGACCAGTTGAGCGGGATGCTGAGCGACGCCCTCGATTCGGTGAAGTGACCCCGATGTCCCGCGGACGGCGTCGCCCGTGCCGGGTGCGCGATGGTCGCGGGTCGGCGGTGGTCGACGTCGTCCTGGTGCTGGTGATCCTGGTGCCGCTGGTGCTCGGGATCCTGCAGATCGCGCTGGTGCTGTTCGTCCGCAACACCGCGGCTGCGGCCGCGTCGGAGGGGGCGCGCTACGCCGCCACCGCCGACCGCGACGGCACCGACGGGGTGCGTCGCACGCGTGAGTTGCTGCGGGGGGTGGTGGCGAGTCGGTTCGCCGAGCAGGTCTCGTTCCGTCGGGTTCTGGTCGATGGGGCGCCGGCCGCGGAGATCGTCGTCCACCTCTCGATCCCGGCGCTGGGGCTGGGCGGTCCGGCGTTCACCACCGATGTGGTCGGGCATGCGGTGGAGGAGGCGCCGTGATCGCGCCCGCTGGGGTTGCTGCGCGTCGTCGGCGCGATGAGCGGGGCAACGCGATCGTGGAGTTCTGTTGGTTGGCGATCCTGCTGCTGGTGCCGCTGGTGTGGATCGTGCTGAGCGTCTTCGAGGTGCAGCGGGGTGCGTTCGGTGTCTCGGCCGCGGCGCGGGCGGCGGGCCGGGCCTACGTGTTGGCCCCGGACGACGCCTCGGGTCGGGTGCGTGCGGAGGCGGCTGCGCGGCAGGCGTTGGCCGATCAGGGCATCGACGACGCGCCGTTGCGGCTGGTGGTGACCTGCACCCCGTTCCCGGCCGACTGCCACAGCGGCACCTCGGTGGTGACGGTGCGGGTGGAGTCGCGGGTCGATCTGCCGCTGCTGCCGAAAGTGCTCGGCGGTGGGGCGCCGTCCTTCGCGCTCGATGCCACCCATCGGGTGCCGGTGGGGCAGTACCAGGAGATCACCGGGGGTGCGGGGTGAGGCGCGATGAGCGGGGGACGATCACGCCGTTGATCATCGGGTTCGCGGTGGTGATCATCCTGGGCATCGTGCTGGTGGTCGACTCGACCGCCGCCTATCTGCAGCGGCAGAGTCTGGACAACCTCGCCGACGGCGCCGCGTTGCATGCGGCCGATCAGGGTGCGGCCGGGTTGGCCTACTCCGAGGGGGTGGCCGGGGAGGCGCTGCCGGTCGATGCCGGCAGCGCGCGGGCCGCGGTCACCGACTATCTGCGGCGCATCGGCGCCTTCCGTGACCATCCCGATCTGCGGGTCGAGGTGCAGGTCGATGCCACCAGCGTCACGGTCTCCCTCGATGCCCCTGCCGACCTGCCGCTGACCATGCCCGGCGCGCCGTCCTCGACCCGGGTGCGGGCCACCGGTGCGGCCGTCACCACCGTCGATCCGTGACCTATCTATTCGTCGAGGAGAGTCCATGAACGAGAACCTGTCGACCACCGATCAGCGGGAGCAGGCAACCGAGCGCCCGCCCTGGTACCGCCGCAGCTACCCCTCGAGCTGGTTCGGCTCCTTGGTGCTCCAACCGGTGGGAGCGGCGACCTTGGGCGTGTTGATTCTCCGGTTGCTCGACCGGTGGGTCGCCTGAACCTGCCGATGACGCCGACGCGGTCGGCGTCCTCGGCAGGGTGGTCGTCTGGCGTTGACGTCTACCCAGGCGCGGGGCACCGGAGTGGCTCCGGGTGCTCCGATGGCGCCGACGGCGTCAACCGGCTTCTGCTCGCCGCCGGCTTGTGCCCCCGCCCGGCCGAACGCCCCGCCATGGCCTTCACCCGCGCGCACCTGGTGCTCGGCACCCGGATCGTCGGCCCGGACGAGCACCTGCCCGACGCCCCCGAGATCTCCACCGTCCCGCTTCGCGAGAACTTGCCCGTCTCCCAGGAGATCGGATGACACCTCCTGCCCCGACCGACGCGCCCCGGCTGAGCTCGGCCGTCGCCTGGGAGTTCGTGATCATCTCGGAGGGGGCCCGCCACGGCGACCCCATGCTGCTCGGCGGCCATCTGATGCAGCGCGCTCGGGCCATCAGTGTGCTGGATGCAGAACTCGTCCAACCGCGCCGGCTCGCAGTCGCGCTCCTGGCCTGGGTCATGGCCATCGGCGCCGCCGCGCTGCTCACCGTCGTGGCGTGGGAGGGCGTCGCACTCCCCGTGCGGATCGTCGCCCTGGTCGGCGGGTCGGGTCTGCTCGCCATCGCCGCCGTCCTGGCCCGTCGCGTGCGGTACATCGGACGCCGCGTCGTCGAGGCCTACTGCTGGTGGAGCGTCCTGCCGCGGCTGATCGCTGGAGCCGAGGGCACGGCCGAGTCCTGGGGCGGCTCGGCGGTACGGAACGCTGTCGAGGCGAGGGCCTGGTACGTCCACCCGCGCCGCTACCTCTCCGCCGCTCTCGCCGCCGCCGGACTGCTCGCCCCCCTCATCCTCGTGCGGCTCGCCACCGCCGAACGGACGACCTCCGAGGTCCTGTGGCCTCCCGTACAGGGCCAGGCCCTGGCCGTCGCGTTCGTCGGGGTGGCCCTGCCGAGCTGGTACGCCGCCGGCGCGCTCTTCCGCGACATGTCGCGCGCTGGGTCGGCGCAGGCCCAGAAGGATCCGGTCACCCGTCGCTTCCTGCACCGGCGCTGAGCGCGACGCCCCGAGTGAGAGGCGAGGCCGTCAGCCGTGACGGCGATCCCGATGGTCCAGGTGGCGACCGGCCGTCGTCCTCGTGCTTAGTATCTGTACTGAATTACTACAGATTGGTTCGCACCGACTCGGCGGTGCCCCGGTACGAGGAGCTCCATGACCACGACCGCCGACGACCTGCGCGCACCCTGGCGAGGTCGGGCCGACGGAGCCGAGCGTGAGCGCTGGCAGGCGGTGGCCGACGACCTGGCCGCCCGCCTCGCCCCCGGCGCGGCCGATCGCGACCGCGAGAACGCCCTGCCGCTCGAAGCGCTGGAGGAGATCCGCCACAGCGGACTCGCCGAGCTCCTCGTGCCCGCCCGCCACGGCGGCCACGGCGCCCACTTCGAGACCGCGTTCCACGTCGTGCGCACCATCGCCCGCGCCGACGCCTCCCTCGGCCAGATCCTCGGCTACCACTACCTCAACCAGGCCTGCGTCGGCTTCTACGGCACCGACCCCGAGCGCGCCGCGCGCTGGTTCGCCGACTCCGCCGCCGGCCAGTGGATCTGGAGCGACGCCTTCAACCCCGTCAGCCCCGACCTCGAGCTCGTGCACGCGGGCGGGGACGCCGAGTACCGCCTCGGCGGCACCAAGCGGTTCGCCACCGGCGCCGCCGTCGCCGACATCGTCATCACCGGCGCCGTCGCCACCGGAGGCCCCTGGGACGGCGAGCTCGTGGTGCTCGCGCTGCCTACCGGCCGCGCCGGCATCGAGCACCTCGACGACTGGGACCATCTCGGCTACCGCGCCTCGGCCAGCGGCTCGGTGCGTTTCGACCAGGTGCGCATCACCGCCGACGACGTCATCGGCGTCGACACCGGGACGCCGTTCTCGACCGTCGTCACCCCCGGCGTCCAACTGCTCTTCGGCAACATCTACCTCGCCATCGCCCAGGCCGCCCTGGCCCAGGCGCGGGAGCTGACCCTGGCCCGCCGCGGCTCGTGGTTCCTCTCCGGGGTCGAGCGCTACGCCGACGACCCCGTCTTCGCCCGCGTCATCGGCGAGCTCCTCGCCCGCACCACCGCGGTCGAGGCGCTGGCCGACCGGCTCAACGCCCGCTACGACGAGGTCGTCGGCCTCGGCCACGCCACCACCGCCGACGACCGCGCCGAGCTCGAGATCGCCATCGCCCACCTGAAGGTGGTGGCCACCGAGGTCGCCCTCGACGTCACCTCCCGCGTCTTCGAGGTCACCGGCGCCAGCTCCACCGCCTCGCGCAACGCCCTCGACCTGCACTGGCGCAACGTGCGCACGCACAGCCTCCACGACCCGGTCGAGTACAAGAAGATCGAGGTCGGTGCGCACTTCCTGACCGGCGCCGTCCAGCCCATCTCGCTCTACACCTGAGCCCCGGCGCCCGATCCCACCCGGCGCCCGTCTACGCCCGGCGCCTGCTCCGACCCGGCCCCCCACTGCCCGCCCCGCCATCCGCCGCGTCCCACGCGCGCCGTCCTGCTGTGAGGTCCCCATGTCCCTCGAGACCACCCCCGTCCGCCCCGCCGAGGAGCCGCACGAGGACGCCGGCCGCCTGCGCGGCAGCCTCGGCGTCTGGAGCATCGTCTTCATGGTCACCGCCGCGGCCTCGCCGCTCGGCGTGATCGGCGGCCCCGTGCCCCTCGGCATCGCCGTGGGCAACGGCACCGGCTTCCCGGCCACCTACCTGATCGCCGGCGTCGTCCTGCTGCTCTTCGCGGTCGGCTTCACCGCCCTCACCCCGCACGTGCGCGACGCCGGCGCGTTCTGGTCCTACATCGGCGCCGGCATCGGTCGCAGCGTCGGTCTCGGCGCCGGCTTCGCGGCCCTGCTCTCCTACGTGACCCTGGAGGCCGGCGTCTTCGGACTCATCGGCCCCGGCCTCGACGCGCTGCTCGTCAGCTACGGCGTCCCCTCCCAGCCGTGGTGGCTCTACGCCGCGCTGACCTTCGCGATCGTCAGCTTCCTCGGCTACCGCAACATCGATCTCTCGGGGAAGGTGCTGGCCGTCGGACTGCTCGCCGAGGTCGCCATCGTGCTGGTGCTCGACCTCGTCATCGTGGTGCGCGGCGGCGCCGACGGCCTCTCCACCGGCATCGTCGACCCCTCGGCCATCACCTCGGGCGCACCCGGTCTGGGCATCCTCTTCGCGATCCTGAGCTTCCTCGGCTTCGAGGCCACCGCGGTGTTCCGTGACGAGGCCCGCGACCCCGAGCGCACCGTCGCCCGCGCCACCTCGATCTCGCTGGTGCTCATCACGCTCTTCTACGCCGTCTCCAGCTGGGCGCTCATCAGCGCGGTCGGCGACGACGACGCCGTCGCCCAGGCCACCGACAACGGCGCCACCCTGCTCGCCGACGTCACCCGCGACTACCTCGGCAGCGCCGGGGAGCACATCATCCAGGTGCTCTTCGTGACCAGCCTCTTCGCCTGCATCCTCTCCTTTCACAACATCGTGGCCCGCTACGTCTTCACCCTCGCCGGCGGTCGCGCCCTGCCCGGCCGGCTCGGGACGGCGCACGAGCGCCACGCCTCCCCGCACCTCGCCTCGGTGGTGACCTCCGCGGTCGTGGGCGTGCTGCTGGTGATCGGCGTGCTCGCCGACCTCGACCCGATCGCGGAGTTCTACACCTGGCTCGCCGGGTTCGCCTCCGTCGGCGTCGTCGTGCTCTACGGCCTCACCGGCGCGGCCGTCGTCACCTACTTCGCCCGGCGTCCGGAGCTGCGCACCCAGACCGGGGCCTGGCGCACCACGGTCGCCCCGGTGCTGGGCACGCTCGGCCTGATCGTCTTCCTCGGACTGATCCTGCAGAACCTCACCACGCTCGTGGGCGGCAGCACGCCGCTGGCGATCGGGGTCGTGGCGCTGCTCGCGCTCAGCTTCGCCCTCGGCCCGCTCGTGGCCCGCCGGCGTCCCGGCGTCCTCGACCTGGAGTGAGCCTGACCTGAGGTCGGGCGGAGGACCGACGAGCCTCACAGGATTCCCACAGGGGTGGGGCGGCGTCCTGAAAGCGTGGGCCACCACGCTGTCGGACGACCGCCCCACGTTCCTGGAGGGACCCCATGACCGAACCCACGCCCACCCGCCGCTCGCTGCTGCACGGTGGACTCGCCCTCGGCGTCAGCTCCGCCGCGCTGCTCTCGATCAAGGGCCTCGCGGACGCCGCCGTCGGCGCGGTGCCGACGACGTCGTCCCGGGCTGCGCTCACGGCCACGACCGGCTGCACGACGCTGACGCCGACCACCACCCAGGGCCCGTTCTGGGTCGACGAGAAGCTGAACCGCAGCGACATCCGCTTCGACACCGGGCCCTCCGGTGACGGCCAGGCGGTGGCCGGCGTGCCGCTCACCCTCACCATCCAGCTCCAGGACGCCGGCGCGAACTGCACGCCGCAGGTCGGCGCCTACGTCGACATCTGGCACGCCGACGCGCAGGGCGTCTACTCCGACGTCTCCGGCAGCGGCAACCCCAACGAGGTCGGTCACAACTTCCTGCGCGGCTACCAGGTCTCCGACGCCAACGGCCAGGTCACCTTCACCACGATCTGGCCCGGTTGGTACACCTCGCGCACCGTGCACATCCATTGCCGGGTGCGGCTCTCGCTCGACTCGAGCACGACGGTGAACTTCACGACCCAGATCTTCTTCCCCGACACCGTCAACAACACGGTGCTCGCCACCAGCACCTACACCAAGTCGCGCAGCCGCGACACGACCAACGCCACCGACTCGATCTACGAGTCCAGCATGGAGATCCCGGTCACCGGCTCGGTGTCGAGCGGCTACGCCGGCACCTTCACCGTCAACCTCGACTTCGGGGACGGCGCCCCCACCGCCACCGCGTCGCCGTCGGCCACCGTCACCGCCACCGCGACCGCGACTGCGACGCCGTCCAGCTCGCCCACGAGCTCGCCGACCAGCACCCCGACCACGCCCACCGACACCCTCGTCGACGCGACCTACGCCGGCCTCGAGCTGAAGCACCGCGGCAAGCGCCGCACCGTGCTGCTGAGCATCGACGCCGAGGAGAAGGTGACCGGCCGTCTGCGACTGCTCGACCACGACGACCTGCTGGCCAGTCGCACCACCGGCTGGCTGGCGGCCGGGCGTCGCACGATCAAGCTGAAGGTGCCGACCTCGGTGCCGGCCGGACGCTACGACGTCGTCCTGCTGCTCGCCGACGCCGCGGGCAACACCAAGCAGATCACCAAGCGACTGCGCCTGCCGGCGGCCTGACGCCGCGAAACCCGCGCTGGGACGGCGAAACGTCGCCGTCCCAGCGCACGGTTCTTCGGTCGACCGAAGAAACGTCTCAGACCGAGGCCCCCGCCCGGCCCTCCACCCAGCCCGCCACCCAGCCCGCCACGACGTCGGCGAACGCGCCGGGTGCCTCGAGCGCCACATGGTGGGCGACGCCGTCGAGGAGACGGGTCGCCGCGCCCAGCCCGGCGGCCGCCTCCGCGGCCCGCGCCCGCACCGGCAGCGAGCGCGCGCCGTGGGTCACCAGCACCCGCCCGGCCGATGCCGGCAGCGCGCCGGGTTCGAAGCCGCGGAACATCGCCAGCTCCCGGGTCGTGACGGCGTCGTCGGACGCCGCGCCCGGCTCGGCCCGCCACGCCGGTCCGTAGAGGGTCGCGCCCAACGCGGCGGTGCCGCCGTCGGCGAACGCCGCCGCGACCGGTGCCAGCAGATCGGGCACCAGCGAGCCGACCGCCGGCTCGTGCAGCACCGCACCCGCCAGGGGGACGCCGGTGCACGCGGCCGCCAGCCCCAGGGTCGCTCCGCCGCTCTGGCCGATCACCCAGCAGCCGGTCGCCTGCTCGGCCAGCCACACGAGCTCGCGGGCGAGATCGCCGGTGCGCGGCCGCTCGGGCGTGCGGACGTCGTACCCGCGCGCGGCCAGGTCGGCCGCGACGGCGTCCCAGATCGCCGGGGTGGTGGCGGTGCCGTGCACGAGCACGAGCGGCGCGATGCGGTCGAGCACGGGACTCCTGGTCGTCCGGGCGGCGTGGTGTGACGTACTGCAGGTTCCCGGGCCCGGAATGCCTGCACAGCGTCACACCAGCGCAAGTTTCGTCGGTCGACCGACGAAACTTCTCGGCCGCCGAGCCCGAGGTTAGGCCCCCGCAACACGAACCCGGGCCGGTGTCGAGCGTTCGTAACACAAGCGGACGAGCGGGCGAAACATCCGGTGTACAGCCTTGTATACAGCGCCGGATACACCCGCCGGCGTCGACCTCGGGACCCGAAGAGAGCCGCAACCGATGACGCCCACGGCACCGCCCCGCACCCGCTCCGCCGCCGCGCACCTGCTGCGCGAGCAGGCCTACACCCAGCTGAGGAGGATGGTCATGCTCGGCGAGATCCCGACCGGCCAGCGCCTCACCGAGGAGGCCATCGCCGAGCAGCTCCAGGTGTCGCGGACGCCGGTGCGCGAGGCGTTCGTGCGCCTGCACGCCGACCGGCTGCTCAAGCGCTTCACCGACGGCGGCTACTACGTCGCCGAGATCGACCTCTTCGACCTGCGCGACCTTTACGAGCTGCGCCTGACCCTCGAACTGCGGGGCATCGTGCGGGCGAGCGAGGACGGCATCGAGCACGACCGCGAGGCCCTGCTGGAGCTCCAGGAGGAGTGGGAGGCCATCCAGGCCGACCCGCCCGAGCCCGACGGCTCCTTCATCGAGCTCGACGAGAGCTTCCACCTCAGCCTGCTGCGCGCCTCGGGCAACCTCGCGCTGGCCGAGATGCTGGAGACCATCAACGTGCGCATCCGCCCCGTGCGCACCTACGACTTCCTCACCGCCGATCGCATCACCTCGAGCATCGGCGAGCACCTCGGCATCGTCGAGGCCCTGCTGGACGGCGCCATCGAGCTCGCCGCCGACCGGCTCCGTGACCACATCGGCGCCTCGCTCGACATCGTCGAGCAGCGCGCCGCCGACGCCATGCGCCAGCGATCGCTGCGCAGCCGCCGCGCCAGGGAGGCCTGATGACGCTCCACCACGAGGAACCGCTGCTGGAGGTGCTCGGTCTCACCAAGCACTTCGGCGAGGTGAAGGCCAACACCGACGTCAGCCTGCGCATCTGGCCCGGCGAGGTGCACGCGCTGGTCGGCGAGAACGGCGCCGGCAAGTCGACGCTGCTCAAGATGATCTACGGCGTCTACCACCCTGATTCCGGCCAGCTGATGGTCGACGGCAAGGAGGTGGAGATCGCCAGCCCCGCCGATGCCCGCGCGCACGGCATCGGCATGGTCTTCCAGGACCTGCGCCTCGTGCCGGCACTCACGGTCGCCGAGAACGTGGCGCTGGCCCTGCCCGAGGGCATGACGCTCAAGCTCGGCAGCCTCGCCGAGCGCATCGCCCAGGCCAGCGACGACTTCGGTCTCGCCGTCCACCCCACCGCCAAGGTCGGCCAGCTCTCCATCGGCGAGCGCCAGCGGGTGGAGATCCTCAAGGTGCTCATGACCGGCGCCCGCCTGGTGATCCTCGACGAGCCCACCAGCGTGCTCGCCCCGCAGGAGGTCGAGTCGCTGTTCAAGGTCGTCGACCACCTGCGTGGCCAGGGCTTCGGCGTCGTCATCGTCACCCACAAGCTCGACGAGGTGCGCACCATCGCCGACCGCGCCACTGTGCTGCGCGGGGGCCGCACGGTGCTCTCGAACATCACGCCGGGCGACTACACCAACCCCGAGCTCATCGAGGCGATGGTCGGACGCAGCGTCGCCGACCTCGCCCGCACCGTCGCCGAGCCGGTGCAGGACGACGCCATCGCGCCCGCCCTGGAGCTGCGCGGCGTCGACTGCATCGGCGACAAGGGCAACCTGGCCCTGGTCGGCATCGACCTCGTGGTGCGCCCCGGCGAGCTCGTCGGCATCGCCGGGGTCGCCGGCAGCGGTCAGCGCGAACTGTGCGAGGTCGCGCTCGGCCTGCGGCGTCCGACCACCGGCACGGTCACGGTCTCCGGGGTCGAGGTGCGCACCCCTGCGCAGGCGCTGGGCGCGGGCGCGGTGAGCATCCCCGAGGACCCGGTCGCCGACTCGGTCGTCGGCCGCCTCGACGTCACCCAGCACATGGTGCTCGACGGACGCCGTTTCCCCGCCCGCCGCCTGGGCATCGACTGGCGCAGCGTGCGCCGGCGCACCGAGAAGGCCGACGAGCGACTCGGGCTGAAGATCGCCGCCCAGCACCGCAAGGTCTCCGAGCTCTCAGGCGGCAACATCCAGCGCGTCGTGCTGACCCGCGAACTGGCCATCGACTCCTCCCTGGTCGTCGCGGCCTATCCGAGCCGCGGTCTGGACATCGCCAACGTGCGCCGCACCCAGGAGCTGCTGCTCGAGCGGCGCGACGCCGGCGCCGGCGTGCTGATGGTGAGCGAGGACCTCGACGAGCTGATGAGCATCGCCGACCGCATCGTCGTCATGCACAACGGCCACATCGCCGGCGAGGTCGCGGTCGGCGACTTCGACCGCCAGTCGATCGGAGAGCTGATGATCGGAGGTGCGGCATGACCGCCACCGTCGTCCCCGCCGGAGACCTCGGCCTGCGCGAGCGGCTGCGTCCGCTGCTGCCGGTGCTGCGCTGGGTGCTCGCCCTGCTCGGCGCGCTCGGCATCTTCAGCGTGCTGCTGGCCATGAAGGGCGCCGACCCGCTGTCGACCTACCAGGGCATGTGGCAGTCGACCTTCCAGCGGCAGCGCTCACTGGAGGAGATCGTCATTCAGATGACGCCGCTCATCCTCGGCGCGTTGGCGGTCGCCGTCCCGGCGCGGGCGGGCCTGACCAACGTCGGCGGCGAGGGGCAGATCCTCATCGGCGCCGTCGCCGCCTGCGGCATCTACCTGGCCCTCGGGGACGGCGCAGCACCCGGCCTGGTGCTCGTCGCGATGATCCTCGCCAGCGCTCTGGCCGGTGCGGCCTGGGCCGGCCTGGCCGCCGCGATGCGCCTGATCACCGGCGTCAACGAGGCGATCAGCACGCTGCTGCTGAACTTCGTCGCCCTCGACGTGCTGCTCTTCCTCATCTACCAGCCCTGGCGCGAGGACCCGGTCGGGCAGCCGACCACCAAGGAGCTCGCCGACCTCGACAAGCTGCCCGTCCTCACCGGCACCCGCATCAACGTCGGTATCGTGCTGGCGCTGGTCGCCGTCGTCCTGGTCGCCTACCTGCTCAACCGCACCCGCTGGGGCTTCCGGATGTCGGTGGCCGGCGGCAACGCCGAGGCCGCCCGTCGCTCCGGCCTCAAGGTGTGGGTGCTCGTGCTCTCCGCGCTCATGATCGGCGGGGCGCTGGCCGGGCTCGCCGGGATGATCCAGTTCGCCGGCGTCGAGTACAAGCTGCGGCCCGGATTCGGCAGCCAGCTCGGCTACACCGCCTTCCTGGCCTGCTGGCTGGCCCGGCACCGGCCCTCGATGATCGTCATCGCCGCCTTCGTCTTCGCCGCGCTCTCGGTGGCCGGCGACTCCCTGCAGCTCGACTCCGGGCTGCCCGCGGCGTCGGTCAACGTGCTGACCGCGCTCATCCTCATCGCCGTCCTCGGCTTCACCGCGACCCGGAAGAAGGCAGGATCATGAGCCTGGCAGTCGACGTCCTCGCCGGCGGTGTCGCCGGCGGCACCAGCATCATGTACGCCGCGCTCGGCGAGACCGTGAGCGAGCGCTCGGGCATCATCAACCTCGGCGTGGAGGGCTCCATGCTGGTCGGCGCCCTGTCGGCGTACGCGATCGGCGTCGAGAGCGGCAACCCCTGGACCGGCGCGCTGGCCGGCGCGCTCGCCGGCGGCCTGCTCGCCTCCGTGCACGCCTACCTCGTCGTCTACCGCGGCGCCTCGCAGATGGCCTCGGGCCTCAGCCTGCTGTTCCTGGCGCTGGGCCTCACCTCGCTGTTCGGCTCCTCCTACGTCGGCCAGGCCGTCGTCGGCTTCGACACCTGGGACGTGCCCGGCCTCTCCTCCATCCCCGTCATCGGGCAGGTGCTCTTCCAGCACGATCCGCTGCTCTACCTGTCCTACGTGCTGGTGCCGGCCGTCTGGTTCGTGCTGTTCAAGACCCGCGTCGGCCTGCTGGTGCGGACGGCGGGGGAGCGGGCCGACTCCCTGGTCGTGCACGGGTACGACGTCCGCCGCACCCGGCTGGCCGCCGTCACGGTCGGCGGCATGCTCGCCGGCCTCGGCGGCGCCCACCTCTCGACCGCCTACGCCAACGCCTGGTTCGAGAACATGGTCTCCGGGCGCGGCTTCATCGCCGTGGCGTTGGTGATCTTCGCGGTCTGGAGTCCGTGGCGCGTCATGGGCGGCGCCTACCTCTTCGGCTGCGCGATCGCCCTCGGCCCGGCCCTCCAGGCCCGCGGCTACGGCATCAACCAGTTCCTGCTCGACGCGGTGCCCTTCGTGCTCACCCTCGTCGTGCTCACCGTTCTCGGCCGCCGGACGCTGTCGTCCTCGCCGGCCGAGCTCAAGCGGGTCTTCGAGAACGCGCCCTCCACGGGCTGATCGCCCGCGCAGCACCCCCCAGAACTCCCGAGCACCACCCAGGAGAACCCCACACAACGCACCGCGCCCCGCCGGAGCTGGCACTCGATACGGGACGCGGTGGGTGACACGAAAGGAAATCCATGTCGATTCGCCACAGTACCGGGCGCGCGGTCATCGCGACCTTCGCCCTCGCCCTCGCCCTGGCGGGGTGCTCCTCGGCCACGGAGTCCTCCGGCTCCTCCGACACGGCGTCCTCCAGCAGCGACGCCCCCGGCAAGGACACCCCGGCCGTCGGCTTCATCATGGTCGGCCCCAAGGACGACTACGGCTACAACCAGGCCGTCTACGAGGGCAGCGAGGAGATCAAGAAGGAGTTCCCCGACCTCGAGGTGCTCACCGCCGAGAACGTCCCGGAGGACGACACGGCCGCCACCACGATGGAGCAGATGATCGACAAGGGCGCCAAGCTCATCTTCGCCACGAGCTACGGCCACCTCGACGCCGCGATGAAGGTCGCCGCCGAGCACCCCGACGTCGTCGTCGTCCAGCAGGGCAACACGATCACCGGCGACATCCCCGAGAACGCCGGCACCTACTTCGGCACCGTGTACGAGCCGATGTACCTGGCGGGCATCGCGGCCGGTGCGTCGACGAAGACCAACAAGCTGGGCTACGTCTACGCCTTCCCGATCCCGCAGACGATCGCGAACATCAACGCCTTCGAGCGCGGTGCGCAGTCGGTCAACCCGAAGGCCGAGACCATCACGGTGAGCACCTCCTCCTGGTGCGACCCGGGCAAGCAGCAGGCCGCCGCCGACAGCCTCCTCTCGCAGGGCGTCGACGTGCTGACCCAGCACCAGGACTGCACGGCGACGGTCATCCAGGCAGCGGAGAAGGCCGGCGCCATGACGGTCGGCTACCACGCCGACGCCTCCTCGCTCGCGCCGAACGGCTGGCTCACCGGCGCGGTCTGGAACTGGGGCCCGCTCTACACCGACATCGTCAAGACGGTCATCGCCGGCGACTTCGTGGGCAGCCAGTACAACGCCAACTACCGGGTCGGCTACAAGACCGGCACGAACCCGTTCGTGCTCGCGCCCTTCGGCCCCGACGTCTCCGCCGACACCCAGGCCAAGATCGCCGAGGCCCAGAAGTTCCTGGCCACCGAGGACGGCTCGCCCTTCGTCGGCCCCGTCTACGACCAGGCCGGCGACATCAAGGTCGAGGACGGCGTCGTGCCCACCTACGCCGAGAACGACGCGGTGGACTACTTCGTCCAGGGCGTCGTCGGCAAGCTCGCCCAGTAGGGCCGTCCAGGAGCACTCGAGTAGCACTGCGGGAAGGATCGAGACGATGACGACCGTGGCCGGCACCACGCCGTACGCCTGGCCGTACGACGCCGGATTCGCCCCCGACCGCACCGCCCTGCTGGTGGTGCTCGGGGACGACGCACCGGGGGTGCCGGTCGCGGTCGCCTCGCTCGCCGACCGCCTCCGCGCCGAGGGTGGGGTGGTCGTCTCCGTGACGACCGCCCCGCCCCGGCGCGGTGCCCCGAGCGCCGTGGCCGGCGACGGCGTCCTGACCGACATCGCCGCCGACCACCTCGTCGTCGCCGCCGGCATCGACGGCTTCTACGGCAGCCCGCTCGACGCCCTGCTGCGTCGCCTGGGCCGCGACCAGCTGCTGCTGGTCGGCTCCTGGCTGGAGACGAGCGTGCACTCCACGCTGCGCTCGGCCAACGACCGCGGCTTCGAGTGCCTGCTGGTGCTCGACGGCTGCCTGCCCTACGACCCCGCGCTGCTGACCGCAGCGCGCTCCCAGATCGAGATGTCGGGCGGCATCTTCGGTGCCGTCGGCCTGCTGGCCGACGTGCTCGACGTGCTCGGCGACCCCGCCGACCTGACGTCCTGACGCCCGCCCCACCCCGACCGAACCCCGCCCCACCGCCGAGAGGAACCCCGATGACCACCTTCGGACCTGTCGAGGCCGAGCCCTACGCCTGGCCCTACGACGGCGGCTTCCGCCCCGAGACGACCGCCCTGATCAACATCGACTGGCAGGTCGACTTCTGCGGACCCGGCGGCTACGTCGACCGCATGGGCTACGACCTCAGCCTCACCCGCGCCGGCCTCCCGGCCACCCAGGAGGTGCTCGCCGCGGCCCGCGCGGCCGGCCTGTTCGTCGTCCACACCCGCGAGGGCCACCGCCCCGACCTCGCCGACTGCCCGCCCAACAAGCTGTGGCGCAGCCAGCAGATCGGCGCCGGCATCGGCTCCGACGGCCCGTGCGGCCGCATCCTCACCCGCGGCGAGCCCGGGTGGGAGATCGTTCCGGAGGTCGCGCCGATCGAGGGCGAGCTGGTGATCGACAAGCCCGGCAAGGGGTCCTTCTACGCCACCGACCTCGACCTGCTGCTGCGCACCCGCGGCATCACGCACCTCATCTTCACCGGCATCACCACCGACGTGTGCGTGCACACGACGATGCGCGACGCCAACGACCGCGGCTACGAGTGCCTGCTGCTCACCGACTGCACCGGCGCCACCGACAAGGGCAATTACGAGGCGGCGTTGAAGATGGTGACGATGCAGGGCGGCGTCTTCGGCGCCATCGCGCCGTCGTCCGCGCTGCTGGCCTCCATGGCGGCACCGGTCGCATGACGGACGCGACCCTCACGCTGGGGTCGCTGCGGGAGCGCTACGCGGCCGGGGTGTCGCCGGTCGAGGTCGTCGACGAGGTCTACGCGCGGATCGCCGCGCGCGGCGACGACCACGTGTGGATCACGCTGCTCCCGCAGGAGACCCTCCGGGCCGCGGCCGCTGCCCTCGACCCCGCCGACCGCGACCGCCTGCCGCTGTGGGGGGTGCCGTACGCGTTGAAGGACAACCTCGACGTCGCCGGCCTGCCCACCACCGCCGCCTGCCCGGCCTTCGCCTACGAGCCGCAGGCCTCCGCGGAGGTCGTGGAGCGGCTGGCGGCCGCCGGGGCGCTGCTGGTCGGCAAGACGAACCTCGACCAGTTCGCCACCGGTCTCAACGGCACCCGCAGCCCCTACGGCGTCCCGGTCTCGGTGGGCGACCCCGAGCTCATCTCCGGCGGATCCAGCTCCGGCTCGGCGGTCGCCGTGGCGGCCGGCCTGGTGCCCTTCTCGATCGGCACCGACACCGCCGGATCGGGCCGGGTGCCGGCGGCGCTCAACGGGATCGTCGGGCTCAAGCCCTCGGTCGGCCTGGTCTCCGGGCGCGGCATGCTGCCGGCCTGCCGCTCGCTCGACTGCGCCTCGGTCTTCGCCCACGACGTCGCCGACGCCGCCGCCGTGCTCGCCGTCATCGCGGGCCCCGACCCGGACGACGCGTGGTCGCGCACGCTCCCGGTACCGGACGCCGTCCCGACGCCCGCGCCGCCCGCCGGACTGCGGCTGGCCGTGCCGGCCCGCATCGACCGGTGGGGATCGCGCGGCGAGCAGGCCGCGTGGGAGCAGACCCTGGGCCGCATCGCTGCCGCCGGCGTCGACCTGGTGCCGGTGCCGATGGAGGCGTTCTTCGAGGCCGGCGACCAGCTCTACTCCGGGGCCTGGCTCGCCGAACGCCTCGACGGCCTCGAGGGCTTCGTCGCGACCTCGGGGGACGCCGTGTGGCCGGCCGTGCGCGACGTCCTCGCCGGCGCCGCCGCCGTGCGCGGCGTCGACACCTTCGCCGCCCTCGACCGCATGCAGGAGCTGCGTCGGCGCACCCACCGGCTGCTCGACGGCGTCGACGCGCTGCTCGCCCCGACGGTCACCGAGACCTTCACGGTGGCCGAGATGCAGGCCGATCCGGTGGCCCTCAACAGCCGCCTGGGCCGCTTCACGACCTTCACCAACCTCCTGGATCTGTGTGCGATCGCCCTGCCCGGGCTGCCGGGGCGGGTGCCATTCGGCGTCACCGTCCAGGCCCCGGCCGGCCGCGATGCGGAGCTGGCCGGTATCGCCGCCACGCTCGAGGCGATCCTGGCGGGCCGTGACGTCGCGGCGGCCCGGGCGGCCCCGTCGGCCCCGTTGCCGGGGGAGCTTCCGGGGGAGGGGTTCGACCTTGCGGTCGTCGGCGCTCACCTCGAAGGCATGCCCCTGCACGGCGACCTCCTGAGCCGCGGCGCCCGCCTGGTCGCCCGCACCACCACGGCGCCGTCCTACCGGTTCTACGCGTTGCGCGGCACGACCCCGCCCAAGCCCGGTCTGCGCCGGGTCCGTGAGGGCGGGGCCGCGATCGAGGTGGAGGTCTACCGGCTCCCGATCGCCGAGGTCGGCGGGTTCCTCGCCACCGTGGTGGCCCCCCTCGGCATCGGCCAGGTGACGCTGGCCGACGGCGGCGTCGTCCACGGGTTCATCTGCGAACCGTGGGCGCTGGAGGACGCCGAGGACATCACCGCGACCCGGGGCTGGAGACCCTACTTGGCACGAATCGCGGCGCCCGGCGCCCGACCTTCGTAGGGTGGCGGGATGCATTTCCTCTCCCCACGTTCGTCCGCCGCGGTCGCCGCGGCGTGCTCCGTCCTCGTCGTCGGCCTCGCCGGCCCGGCTGCGGCCGCCACCTCGGCCGAGTACCAGAAGGACGGCATCGCCGCGACGAACCACGAGCGCACCAGCCGCAGCATCAAGGCGCTGACCAAGGACTCCTGCCTGCAGAAGATGGCCGTCAAGCAGGCCCGCAAGGAGGCCAAGGCGAACTCGATGTTTCACCAGTCGATGAACCCGATCATGCAGAAGTGCGGCATGAACCTGGTCGGCGAGAACGTCGCCTACGGCTTCTCCAGCGGCCAGGCCGTCGTCAACGCCTGGATGAACTCGCCCGAGCACAAGGCCAACATCCTGGAGTCCCGCTTCACCCGGATCGGCTTCGGTGCCCGCCAGAGCGCGAGCGGCGTCTGGTTCGTCTCGGAGGTCTTCGGCCGTCCGGAGTGACACGGACGCGGGTGGTGCGCACTCTCAGCAACCCCTGCCGGAATCGCCCCGGCGGGGGGTCGCCCCGTAGGGTGGAGGATTGTGGCAGGCCCTGATTACGACGTCGAGATCAAGCAACTCCAGGCGACGATGAAGACCATCGGCCAGGTGCTCGACCTGGACGCGATGCGCGCGGAGATCGCCGACCTCGGCGTCCAGGTCGCCGCCCCCGACCTGTGGGACGACCAGGCGAACGCCACCCGCGTCACCGGCCGGCTCTCCGACCTCCAGGGTCAGCTCGAGCGCTACGAGGCGCTGCTGGGTCGCATCGAGGACCTCGGCGTCCTCGTCGAGCTCGGCACCGAGGAGGGGGACGCCGACTCCCTCGCCGAGGCCGAGCGCGAGCTGGGCTCGATCAAGACCGCGGTGGAGTCCCTCGAGGTGCGCACGCTGCTCTCCGGCGAGTACGACGCCCGCGAGGCGCTCGTGACGATCCGCGCCGGCGCCGGCGGCGTCGACGCCGCCGACTTCGCCGAGATGCTCATGCGCATGTACGTGCGGTGGGCCGAGCAGCACAAGTACTCCGTCGAGGTCTTCGACACCTCCTACGCGGAGGAGGCCGGCCTGAAGTCGGCCACCTTCGCCATCCACGCGCCCTACGCCTACGGCACGCTCAGCGTCGAGGCCGGCACGCACCGCCTGGTGCGCATCAGCCCCTTCGACAACCAGGGACGCCGCCAGACCTCCTTCGCCGCCGTCGAGGTCGTGCCGGTGCTGGAGCAGACCGACGAGATCGAGATCCCCGACGAGGAGATCCGCGTCGACGTCTTCCGTTCCGGCGGCCCCGGCGGCCAGTCGGTCAACACCACCGACTCCGCCGTCCGCCTGACCCACATCCCGACCGGCACGGTCGTCAGCTGCCAGAACGAGAAGTCGCAGCTGCAGAACAAGGCCAGCGCCATGGTCGTGCTGAAAGCGAAGCTCCTCGCGCTGAAGAAGGCCGAGGAGAAGGCCCAGCTCGACGGCCTGCGCGGCGACGTCGCGGCGTCGTGGGGCGACCAGATGCGCAACTACGTGCTCAACCCGTACCAGATCGTGAAGGACCTGCGCACCGGCTACGAGTCGGGCAACCCCAGCTCGGTCTTCGACGGCGAGATCGACGACTTCCTCGAGGCCGGCATCCGCTGGCGTCGGGGGCAGGAGAAGGCCGAGGCCTGAGCCGGCGGCAGGTTTCCCCGGTCAGCCGGGGAAACCTGATGTTGATGGGCGAAGTTTCGCCCCACAACATCAGGTTTCGCCCCTCACCTGTGACGGGAGTGACGCCGATCCCGGCCGACCCGCGGGCGGACGACGCCGCGGCGCCGACCCGGAGGCCGACGCCGCGGTGTGCCTGACGGTCGCGACGGGCGCGACCGGGCGCGATCAGCGCGGGGTCGCGAGGTTGGAGAACTCGCTGATCTCGCTCTCGCCGATCGCGTTCACGGCGAGGACGGCGAACGCCCACCGCCCGGCGGGCAGCTTGACGCTGACCTTCGTGACGTCCGGCGGGACCTGGTAGGAGATCGTGCGGGTGATCTCGAAGGCGCTGTTGACCTTGTAGGCGTACAGCACGTAGCCGGTGAGGTCCGAGCCGCCGTCGTCCGCGGGGGCGTACCAGCCGACGGTGACCGTCTTCGGTCCGCCGCGCGAACCCGACTTCGCCCGGCCGATGGTCGGCGCGCCCGGCACGGTCGCGGTCGGACCGGTCGGGGTGGACGTGGGCGTCGAGGTCGGCGTCGAGGTCGGCGTCGAGGTGGGCGTCGCCGTGGGGCTCGTCGTCGCGCTCGGGCTCGCCGACGGGCTGGCCGACGGACTGGCCGACGGGCTCGGGCTCGCGGTCGCCCCGCTGCCGCAGCCGGTGACGCTGAGCGTGTAGCGCCCCAGGCTGGCGTAATCGGTGTAGCCGGTCGTGAGCACGTTGCCGGCGCCCACGCCGTCGACGGCGGCGTAGAGCGGGGCTCCGGTGCCGGTCGTCGACACCGAGGCGTCCATGCCGGAGGCGAGGTCGCTGGAGACCGTCGCGCTCAGCGGGTCGGCGCTGGTCACCACCGCGCCGGTGGCGTCGAGGAGCGAGAGCTTGATGTCGAGGTCGGGGCTCACCGGAGCGGGGCTGGCCTGCACCTGCACCGGCCCCGAGCAGGTGCCCAGGGCGTAGACGTCGACGTCGGTGCGGGTGCCGATGAGCGCCGGGGTGGTGGTGGGCAGGGTGGTGGACGCCGTCCCGACCGTGCCGCCCGCGTCGTCCGCGACGAGCGGCGCGTTGCGGGCGATGATGGCGAGGTCGTCCTCCTTGTTGTCGGCGTTGGCGTACTCGCCCTTGCTCCACTGGATGATCGGTCGGGTGCCCGAGCCCATGATCGGCACCCAGCTGCCCTGGCCGCCGTAGTAGGCGTCGCCGCCGGTGACGCCGTCGTGGGCCAGGCCGAAGTTGTGGCCGACCTCGTGGGTGACGGTCTCGGCCACCGAGGCGACGTCGTTGTAGTAGGCCGAGAACGCCCACGCCGGCTGGTAGGCCTGGTGCGCGGAGTAGTCGCCGAAGACGTCGGTGAAGGCGATGCCGGTGCAGCCCTGCTCGCCCTCGCAGGTCGCCGAGGAGCCGTGGGCGGCCTTGGAGTCGGTGACGACCGCGCGGGTCCCGTAGACCTGGTCGCTCGCACTCGAACGGTCGATGGCCGCGGTGCCCGGGTCGGCGGTGGTGACATCGACGTCGAAGGGCGCGTAGTCCTCGCTGACCCGCTGCCACACGGTCTGGATGAAGGTGCGCTCGGCGTCGTTGAAGGTGGCGTAGTCGGCGTCCTGGGAGAAGCCCTGGTAGGTGCCGGTGGCCATGCCGTTGTCGGCCCAGGCCGAGCTCGAGGTGACGGTGTAGCCGTCGACGTCGATGTAGATGGTGCGCTGTGAGCCGGGGCGGCTGTGCAGGCTGAAGGTCTGGCTCAGCGGGTAGGGGGCCACCCGCGGCGCCACGTCGGGCTGCGACCGGTCGAGCACGTCGCGGAAGACGAGGTGGCCGCTGCGGCTCACCCGGGCCGAGGGGTCCTCGGCGAGGATCCGCCGGAACTGCGCGGTGCGCATGCCGTTCACCCGTGCGAGCGCGTCGAGCCGGTCGGCGTGGCGGGCGAGCACGCGGCGTCCGGCCAGCTGGCGGCCGAGCAGGTTGACGGCATGCGCGGCCGGTCCGTCGGGTGCGGGGCGCTCGGCGTCGGCCGTGGGGACGACGACGGTGGCGAGGCCGGCGGTGAGCAGGGCTGCCAGGACGCCGCCGATGCCGGCGAGACGTCGGCCGGAACGTCGGCCGGGACGGTGGAACGGATGTGCGGACATGCTTCTCCCTCGGTTCGGTCGCCGACACGCTAGGGCCGCGGTGCACCGGTCGGCAGCGGTTCGCCGACTGGTCTGGAGGGGTGAACGGCCGGCGCCGGGTCCCGGACGCCGCGGCACGGCGGGTGTGACGTGTCCCATCGCCTCGCCACACGCCCGGGCGACGTCCCGGGAACGTTCAGGGTGCTCACGTACCCTCGCTCGGGTGATTCGCTTCGAGAAGGTCACCAAGACCTACCCCGGCACGAGCCAGCCTGCGCTCGACCAGGTCTCGGTCGACGTCGAGAAGGGCGAGTTCGTCTTCCTCGTCGGCACCTCCGGCTCCGGCAAGTCGACCGCGCTGCGGCTCGTCCTGCGCGAGACCCGGCCCACGGCCGGACGCGTCTACGTGGCCGGCAAGGAGATCAACCGGCTCGCCGGCTGGAAGGTGCCGCGGCTGCGCCGCCAGATCGGCACGGTCTTCCAGGACTTCCGTCTGCTCCAGACCAAGACGGTCGCCGAGAACGTCGCCTTCGCGATGGAGGTGACCGGCCACTCCCCGAAGGAGATCCGGCGCACCGTGCCGGCCACGCTCGAGCTCGTCGGTCTCTCCGACAAGGGCGACCGCATGCCCGACGAGCTCTCCGGCGGCGAGCAGCAGCGGGTGGCGATCGCCCGCGCGTTCGTCAACCGGCCGATGATCCTCATCGCCGACGAGCCCACTGGCAACCTCGACCCGGCCACCTCGGTCGACATCATGAAGCTGCTCGACCGCATCAACGCCACCGGCACGACCGTGGTGATGGCCACCCACGACCACGGCATCGTCGACCAGATGCGCAAGCGCGTCATCGAGCTCGACACCGGCCGCGTCGTCCGGGATGAGGCGCGCGGCGTCTACGGCTTCCAGCACTGACCCTCACCAGAGAGCTCCCATGCGCTACGTCTTCTCCAACCTCAGCCAGGGCCTGCGCCGCAACCTGTCGATGCACCTGGCGGTGATCCTCACCCTGTTCGTCTCGCTGACCCTGGTCGGCGCCGGCGTCCTGGTGAAGCGGCAGTCGGACGCCGCGGCGCTGCAATGGGGCAACGAACTGCAGATCACCGCCCAGCTGTGCCGCGACGACGACCCCAACCCGGCCTGCCTGGGTGCGGTGAACCCGCAGCAGCTCAAGGCCATCGAGAAGGTCGTGCAGAGCAACCCCCAGGTGGCCTCCTACTACCTGGAGTCGCAGCAGACCGCCTATGAGAAGGCGCAGAAGCTCTTCGACCCCAAGCTGTTCGAGGGCGACACCCCGGTGCTGACGCCCTCGGCGTTCCGGCAGTCGATCTGGATCACCTTGAAGGACCCCAACGAGTACGAGGGCATCGAGAGCGCCGTGCAGGGTCTGGACGGCGTGGCCGGCATCAAGGACCAGCGCGAGACGGTCGCGCCGATCCTGCGCAGCATGGAGGTCATGCAGTGGGCCTCCCTCGGCGTCGCGATCTTCCTCGTCGTCGCCGCGCTGCTGCTGGTGGCCAACACGATCCGGCTCGCGGCCTTCGCCCGCCGCAAGGAGATCGCGATCATGCGTCTCGTCGGCGCCTCGACGGTCTACATCGCGCTGCCGTTCCTCCTCGAGGCGCTGGTGACCGCGGTGATCGGCGTCGTCCTGGCCGGCGGTGCGCTGGCGGCGTCCATGCAGTTCGGCGTCCAGGACCGTCTGCGCGACTTCCTCGGCTTCATCCCGTGGATCGGCTGGGAGGACTACCTCTACTCCCTCGCGATCGTGGCTGTGCTCGGCCCGGTGATCGCGCTGCTGCCGACACTCCTGCTGACCCGCAAATACATCAAAGTCTGAGTCGCGGCGGTTACCGTCGGGGGGTTCACTTCCCCGAACACCTGATGGGCTGACATGCGCTACTTCCCCGGCGCGCTGCTGTTCTGCGCCACCCGCCGACGCCTCGTGGCGCTCGCCGCGACCCTCGTCGTCGCGACGGGTGCGGTCGCCGTCCCGCTCGCGAACGCCGACGACCTGCACGACAAGCAGAGCCAGGTGCGCCGTGACATCAAGCACGCGGAGTCCGACCTCGACGAGGCCAGCGCCGGCATGCGCCGCGCGGCCGCCCGACTGGCCGCCGCCAAGGCCGAGTTGTCGACGGCCCGCGCGCACCTCGACGACGTCCGTGCCCGCCTGAAGACGGCGAAGGAGCGCGACGCCGAGATGGCCCAGCGTCTCGTCGAGGCCCAGCAGCGCCTGGACGCCGCGCAGGTCGCCCTCGCCGAGGGTCAGGCCCGCGCCGAGGCCCAGCGCACGATGGTGCGCGACACCGTCAGCTCGCTCTACGAGCAGGGCGACCCGCAGCTCATCGCCTTCTCCAACCTGCTCCAGGCCGGCTCCACCGAGGAGCTCACCCGCCGCGAGGCGCTCAACGAGAGCATCGTGGGCCGTGAGGCGCAGGTCTACGGCGAGCTCGAGGACGCCGAGCAGGAGCTCGCCGCCCGCGAGAACGAGGTGCAGGCCGCCACCGACCAGGTCGCCGCCGAGCGCCAGGCCGCGGCCGACAACCTCGCCGAGATGAAGAAGCTCACCCGCGAGGCGGAAGCCGCCGAGCGCTCGGTGCGCGCGCTCGTCGCCGACCGCGAGGACGCCCAGCGCCAGGCCAAGGCCGAGAGCAAGCGGGCCAAGGCCACGCTCGCCAAGCTGCGCGATCGCGAGGAGCGGATCCGCCAGCAGATCATCGAGGAGCAGCGCCGTGCCGGCGGCGGCATCACCGCCGACCCCGGCGGCTTCCTGCTGCCGCCCGTCACCGGCCCGGTCACCTCGCCCTACGGCTACCGCATCCACCCGATCTACGGGTACTGGGGCCTGCACAACGGCACCGATTTCGGCGTCTCGTGCGGCGAGGGCATGCGCGCCGCCGGCACCGGCGTCGTCACCCAGCGCTACTGGAGCGACGTCTACGGCAACCGCCTCTACGTCAGCCTCGGCTCGGTCAACGGCAAGAACCTCACCGTCGTCTACAACCACGCCTCGGGCTACCGGGTCGACGTCGGCGACCGCGTGCAGCGCGGCGACATCGTCGGGTACGTCGGCGACACGGGCTGGTCGACCGGCTGCCACCTGCACTTCATGGTGCTGGTCAACGGCACCCCGGTCGACCCCGAGAACTGGCTGTAGCCGGAGCGCGGCTCCCCGGCGAACTCCGTTGACCCGACCTGGGAGGATGGGGGGATGCCGAAGGAGCAGGGCCGCAAGATGATCGCGCAGAACAAGAAGGCGCGACACGACTACCACATCGAGGACACCTACGAGGCCGGGCTGGTGCTCATGGGTACCGAGGTGAAGTCGCTGCGGCAGGGGCGCGCCTCGCTGGTCGACGGGTTCGTCGACATCGACGGCCACGAGGCGTGGCTGCACGGCGTCCACATCCCCGAGTACTCCAACGGCACCTGGACCAACCACTCCGCACGGCGCAAGCGCAAGCTGCTGCTGCACCGCGAGGAGATCGACAAGATCGAGCGCCGCGTCAGCGAGAAGGGCCTGACCGTCGTCCCGCTGTCGCTGTACTTCAACGACGGCCGCGCCAAGGTCGAGATCGCCCTGGCGAAGGGCAAGAAGTCGTGGGACAAGCGCAACGCGATCGCCGAGCGCACCGCGCAGCGCGAGATCCAGGTCGAGGTCGGACGCCGCATGAAGGGCATGCGTGACTGAGCCGGCCTGGGCCGACGACGCCGCCGACGTCCGGGCGTTCGCTGCGCGGCTGGGGCTGCGCGGGATCTTCGACGCGCACACCCACTTCCTGCCCGAGCGGCTCCAGGCCAAGGTGTGGGCGCAGTTCGACGCAGCCGGCCCGCTCATCGGGCGGCCGTGGCCGATCCGCTACCGACAGAGCACCGAGGAGCGCGTCGAGTTCCTGCGGGCCTGCGGTGTCCTCCGGTTCCCCTCGCTGCCCTACGCGCACCGGCCGGGGATCGCCGAGGGCCTCAACGAGTGGTCGGCGCGGTTCGCCGACGGCGTCCCCGAAGCGATCCGGTCGGCCACCCTCTACCCGGAGCCGGACGTCGTCGCCTACCTCGCGGCGGCGATCGACGACGGCGTCGAGGTGGTGAAGGTGCACGTGCAGGTCGGCGCGTTCGACCTCCTCGACCCGCTGCTCGATGACGCGTGGGGGCTGCTGACCGAGGCGCGTGTGCCGGTGCTCATCCACGCCGGACACGCGCCCGTGGGCACCGACCTGACCGGACCCGAGCCGATGGCGCGGCTGATGGCCGCCCACCCGCGGCTGACCGTGATCGCCGCGCACCTGGGGGCGCCGGACTACCTCGACTTCTGCGACCTCGCCGACCGCTACGAGCGCTTCCACCTCGACACCACGATGGTCTTCACCGACTTCTGGGAGACCACCTACCCGGCGTCGCTGACCGCGCGGCTGCGCGACCTCGCGCCGAAGGTGCTCTTCGGCAGCGACTTCCCGACCATCCCCTACCCCTACGTGCACCAGCTCGAGGCGCTCGAGCGGCTGGAGCTGGGGGAGGAGTGGCTGCGGGCCGTCTGTCTGGACAACGGGGAACGGCTGTTCCGCGGGCGCTAGCCTGCCGCGCGTGGAACTCCCCTTCGCCGTCATCGCGGACGAACGACGAGCGATCGCCGACCTGATCGCCACCCTCACCCCCGCGCAGCTCTCGACCCCCAGCCTCTGCGGAGCCTGGACCGTCCAGGACGTCGCCACCCACCTGCTCGTGGGCCCCACCGCCTCGATCGGGGAGTTCCTCGGCGTCATGGTGCGCGCCCGGGGCCGCTTCCCCCGCGCCAACGATCTGATGGTCGACAACCGGCGCCACCTCGACCGCGACGCGCTCGCCGCCGAGCTGCGACGCGTCGCTCAGAGTCGCTTCACCCCGCCCGGCTTCGACTGGCACGCGCCGCTCGCCGACCTGCGGGTGCACGCCCTCGACATCACCGTCCCGCTCGGCCTCACCCTCGGCGTCCCGCGGGAGCCGTGGGGCGAGGTGCTGGAGTTCCTGCTGACCCGCAAGGCGGTCGGCGCCTTCGTGCCCAAGGGGCGCCCACCGCTCGCCGTCCGGGCCACCGACCTGGGATGGAGCGGCGGCGAGGCCGGCGCCACCGAGGTGGCCGGGCCGGCCGCCGCGCTCGGCGCCGCCCTCTGCGGCCGCACCGCGCTGCTCGACGACCTGGAGGGCCCGGGCGCCGAGGCGATATCGAGGTGGCTGCGCGCCTGAGCCTGCATCCACCGGTGCGCCGCGTAACGAGCGGCGCCAGGCGGGTGTCCTGGCAAGGCGCCGGCGCGACGGCGGTCTGGGTGCACCATCGAGCGTCGGTAACGAAGCCAGGGCGCCCGGATGGTGTCGCGCAGTAGCGGGCAACCGGTGGATTCAGGCTGAGGCGCGCTAGGCTGGAGTCACAACTCAACAGGGGGCTGATCGGTTTCGACTTGGGACGTTAGTTCCAGGGGAAGCGGGTCGAGGAGCCAGCGACATCTCGTAAACGACCGCTGGAAACCCATAACTGCCAACGCTAAGCGCAGTTCCTTCGCTCTCGCCGCCTGAGCGGTGATCGAAGCGTCCAACCGAGTATCCGTCTCCGGCTCGGACCTGGGCGTCATCTAGGAGACTCGCCGATCACCTGCCGTCGGGGTGGGTGATCGGGACTCAAACCCGACTGAGCCTGTCGGTGACGCGTCTGTGCGAGCACCGGGGCCGAGAAAAGCGCTAGCGCAGACTGCACCCGGAGAAGACCTGGTTCGGCGCTCGAGGACCGGGGTTCGATTCCCCGCAGCTCCACGTTGCACAGCCCCTGTGACTCCGAAGGCCGCCCCGTTGT
>NZ_BAAAZH010000013.1:45701-135718 GCF_039536805.1 Nocardioides fonticola
CGTACGAAGGTTCGCACTCCCACCGAAAGATTCAGCGGCCGACCGCCGAACCTTCAGCGGTCGACCGCCGAAACTTTCGGTCGGCGTGTGAAGCTTCGTACGCGGAGTGAAAGGTTCGGACGTCCACCCCGGCCGGACGTCGTCTGCGGCCTGGTGCTCGTCGTCGTGGTTCAGGCGGAATGCCCCAGGCGCTGCCGCGGCGGGTTATGGTGCGGGCACCGCCACCAGTCGGATGAGTGGACGGTCGTCGCCGCCCGGCACATGGATGCTGGGGGAGGCCGCCGCTGAGCGGCGCTCACGTCGTCGTCCATCATCCTCGGAACCCCCACCCCCCCTCGGTTCCCGCACCCAACCCCCCCATCACCTCACGGAGCACTCATGCCCCCCATCAGTTTCCGCGACCCCGAAAACAGCGAGAACTCAAGGCGGAGGCGCACGCGTCTCGCCGCCGGTTCGCTCGCCGCCGCGATCGTCGCGTCCCTCGTCGCCTTCGCCCCGGCCAGCCCGGCGCAGGCCGCCCCCACCTGTCCCTCGGGCTGGCTCGTCATCCAGGACAGGTGTGTCAAGGCGGTGTTCGGCGCTGGTAGCGGCACGATCACCGTCCCCAGCAACGCGACCAACGTCGAGGCGACCCTCCAGGGTGCCCAGGGCGGTGCGGGCAACAACGGTGCCGCGCCCGGCGGCAACGGCGGCTATGTCAAGGGCGCCCTCGCCGACGCCGCCGGCAAGACCTACCACTACCTCAGCGGCGCCAGGGGCCTCAACTCCCCCTCGGGCTCGCCGAGCGCCGTGGGTGGTGGCGGCGCCGCCACCAACGGGTCAGGAGGTGGCGGAGGCACCTTCCTCTTCCTGGGAACCACGCTCATCGCCGCGGCCGGTGGCGGTGGCGGTGGCGCTGCCACGGGGACGACTCCGGGAGGCAGCGGTAGCGGCAGCGGGGCCGGGGGCAACGGAGGAGGCCCTCAGAGCAACAACGTTGCGACGAGCGGCACCACGCCGAAGGGCAGCGCGGAGGGCATCTTCATCGGCGGTGACGGATCCGGTCCGGCGTCCTCGGACGGCACCACGATCACACCGGGCCAGGGCGGCTCCGGCGGCAATGCCGGCGGTGGCGCCGGCGGTGGCGGCGGGTACTACGGCGGCGGCGGCGGTGGCGGTGGCGCGTACTCCGGTGCCGGCGGCACCGGCTACAGCGCTGGCCTGAGTGCGCCGATCACCACGCTCACGGGCTCCAACACGGCCGCTGGGATCCTCTACATCAGCTACATCCCCGCGGCCGGTCCCGATGCGCCCGGCAAGCCGACGGCGACGGCCGGCTACGGCTCCGCGGCGGTCACCGTCGCGCCGACCACGACCGGGACCATCGAGCCGGTCTCCTACAAGGTCACCTCCTCCCCGGGCGCGAAGACCTGCACCGTCTCCGCGACCGCCGAATCCCGCACCTGCACCGTGACCGGCCTCCAGGGCGGCACCTCCTACACGTTCACCGCGACGGCGATCGACGACGGCGGCAACGAGTCGGCAGCATCGGCGGCCTCCGATCCGGTGACGGTCCTCATCCCGAGCACCGTCACGATCGCCGCGGACAACCAGACCAAGACCTACGGCGACCCCAACCCGACCTTCACTTACCAGGTCTCGGGACTGTCCGGCGGTGACCAGCTGACGACGACCCCGACGTGCACCACCTCGGGAGGGGGTTCGGTCGGAACCTCGGCCATCACCTGCTCGGGCGCGACGGCCAGCGAGAAGTACGCCATCGCGTACACCTCCGGGACCCTCACGGTCACCCAGCGGACCGTCGCCGTCACGCCCGACTCCAAGGCGATCGCCGTCGGCGAGCCACTGCCGAGCACCTACAGCTACCAGATCACCGGCGGATCCCTCGTCGGCAACGACGCCGTCACCGGCACCTGCGGCGTGACCGGCACGCCGTCCGCGCCCGGGACCTATCCGATCACGTGCAACCTGTCGGCAGGTCCGAACTACAGCCTCACCGTCGGCACCGCCAACCTCGTGATCGCCAAGAACACCGGCACCGTCGTGCCCGACGCGAAGACGATCAGGTTCGGCGACGCCGCCCCGGCGTTCACCTACTCGATCACCGGCGTCCCCGCCGGCTTCGTGCCCGACCAGGCCCCCGTCTGCGGTGTCCAGGGCTCCTTCAAGGACGCCGGCACGTACGTGATCCGCTGCAGCGGCGGTAGCGACGACGTCTACGACCTCGACACCACCACGACGGCGACCCTGACCGTCACCAAGGTCACGGCCGCCGTGGTGAGCGACAACGCGTCCCGGGTCTTCGGGGCTCCCAACCCGACGTTCGGCTACACCGTGTTCGGTGCGCCCGCGCTGACGCAGCCGGCCACCTGTGCCGTGCAGGGCGAGGCGCGGAACGTCGGTGTCCACGAGATCGTCTGCTCGGGGGGTTCCGCCGGCGGCAACTACTCCCTCGTCTACGCGCCGGGGAAACTCACCATCACACCGGCCCCTCTGGTGCTGCGCGCTGATGACAAGACCCGGGCATTCGGTACCGACAACCCCGTGTTGACCTACACCGCAGAGGGCCTCGTCGCCGGTGACACCGCGCCGTCCGACGCGATCACCGGCACTCCGGAGATCGGCACGCAGGCAGGCGCGGACTCCCCGGTCGGCGTCTATCCGATCGACATCAGCCGCGGCACCGTCGCGTCGCGGAACTACGAGGTCGCCTTCGCGAACGGCACCCTCACGGTCACCGAATCGGGCGATACCGACGGTGACGGCCTCAGCGACGCCGCCGAGGCAGATCTCGGTACCGATCCGCAGATCGCCGACACCGACGGCGACGGCCTCACCGATGCGGTCGAGGTCTCGGGAGTCATCCTCGGCGCGAAGGTGTTCTACGGCCGCGGCCCCGGCGGCAAGGGGCGGGCCATCGGTCTCGTCCGCACCGACCCGCTCCTCGCCGACACCGACGGTGACGGACTGGACGACGGCGCCGAGGTCGCGGGACATCGCATCAACCAGCGAGTCCTCACCAAGGTGGGCGCCTACGTCATCCGTACCCGGGTCACCGACCCGCGTCGTGCCGACACCGACCGCGACGGACTCAGCGACACCGAGGAGATCACCGGCTCGGCCAACCGTCGTTTCGGTGACAAGACCGACCCGACCCGGGCCGACACCGACAAGGGCGGGGTCCCCGACGGTAGGGAGGTCGAGCGGGGCACCAACCCGGCCGCCAACCGCTGACACGACCCGCACCGCGACAGCCCCGGGTGACCCACCGTCACCCGGGGCTGTCCGGCGTCGTCGAGTCGGACGCGGTCCGGACGTGCCTGCTGGTTCCGCCCCCACCGGCCTCCCGCCGTACCCTGGACGCGCCATGACGACCGACGCCCAGCCCCGCACCTACGAGGTCCGCACCTACGGGTGCCAGATGAACGTCCACGACTCCGAGCGCCTGGGCGGTCTCCTCGAGGACGCCGGGTACGTGCGGCCCGCGGCCGGCGAGCAGGCCGACGTCGTCGTGTTCAACACCTGCGCGGTGCGGGAGAACGCCGACAACAAGCTCTACGGCAACCTCGGCCACCTGGCGCCGGTGAAGGCCGCGCACCCGGGCATGCAGATCGCCGTCGGCGGCTGCCTGGCCCAGAAGGACCGCGCCACGATCACCGAGCGGGCGCCGTGGGTCGACGTCGTCTTCGGCACCCACAACATCGGCTCGCTGCCGGTGCTGCTGGAGCGGGCGCGGGTGGCCGAGGAGGCCCAGGTCGAGATCTTGGAGTCCCTCGAGGTGTTCCCGAGCACCCTGCCGACCCGCCGCGAGTCGGCGTACGCCGCGTGGGTAAGCGTCAGCGTCGGGTGCAACAACACCTGCACGTTCTGCATCGTCCCGGCGCTGCGCGGCAAGGAGAAGGACCGCCGCCCCGGCGAGATCCTCGCCGAGATCGAGGCGCTCGTCGCCGAGGGCGTCAGCGAGATCACCCTCCTCGGCCAGAACGTCAACGCCTACGGCGTGGAGTTCGGCGACCGGCAGGCGTTCTCCAAGCTGCTGCGCGCCTGCGGCGGCATCGAGGGGCTGGAGCGGGTGCGGTTCACGAGCCCGCACCCGGCCGAGTTCACCGACGACGTCATCGAGGCGATGGCGCAGACGCCGAACGTGATGCCGAGCCTGCACATGCCGCTGCAGTCCGGGTCCGACCGCATCCTCAAGGCGATGCGTCGCAGCTACCGCGCCGAGCGTTACCTCGGCATCATCGAGCGGGTGCGCGCGGCCATCCCGCACGCCGCGATCACCACCGACATCATCGTCGGCTTCCCGGGCGAGACCGAGGACGACTTCGCCGAGACCCTGCGCGTCGTCGAGGCCTCCCGCTTCGCCAGCGCCTTCACCTTCCAGTACTCCAAGCGCCCCGGCACTCCGGCCGCCGACCTGCCCGACCAGATCGACCCCGCCGTGGTGAAGGACCGCTACGGCCGGCTCGTCGAGCTCGTCAACGCGATCGCCTGGGAGGAGAACAAGACCCTCCTCGGCCGCACCGTCGAGGTGATGATCGCCGAGGGCGAGGGCAAGAAGGACGCCGAGACCGCGCGCCTGTCGGGCCGCGCCCCCGACAACCGGCTCGTGCACCTCGCCGTGCCGCAGGGACTCGACGCCCCCGTGCGCCCGGGCGACGTCGTCACCGCCGAGATCACCTACGCCGCCCCGCACCACCTGGTCGCCGACACCGTGCACGGCGTCCGGCGTACCCGCTCGGGCGACGCCTGGGCGGCCCGGACGGCGTCCCCGTCCGGCGGTTCGGGGGTGGGCCTCGGGATGCCGACCGTCGGCGTCCCCGCGCCGCTGCCTGCTGCACCCGCCTGCGGCTGACCGGGCTTCGGTCCGAAGCCTCCGGCGGCGTCCCACCCGACCTGCTTGTCAGGGGAAACTCCCGCTTGTCAGGGAATGCTTGCTGTGCCAAGAGGGAGTTTCCCCGGCTGACCGGGGAAACTCCCGCCCCCTAAGGTAAAGGAATGCCAGCAGAGACCCCCACGATCCTGGCGACCTCGGGCGGCTTCCGGTGGGGCGGCCGGACCATGTTCGAGGTCGGACCCCTCACCGAGCTCGCGCTCGACCTCACCGGCGTGACCGGCCGGGCGCCGAAGGTGTGCTTCGTGCCGACGGCGTGCGGCGACGACGCCCGGCTGACCCGCGACCTCTACGAGATGGCGCGGGTGCGCGGCCTCGAGGCCAGCCACCTCCAGCTGTTCACGATGCCGAACCACGACGACATCGCCGCCCACCTCCTCGACCAGGACCTCATCTGGGTGTGGGGCGGCAGCGTCGCCGGGCTTCTCGCGATGTGGCGCCTGCACGGCGTCGACGCGGCGATGCGCGCCGCGTGGGAGGCCGGGGTCGTGCTCACCGGCGTCTCGGCCGGCTCGATCTGCTGGCACGTGGGCGGACCGACCGACTCCTTCGGACCCGATCTGCGGCCCATCGACAACGGCCTCGCGCTGCTGCCCTACAGCAACGGCGTCCATTACGACGCCGAGGAGCAGCGTCGTCCGCTGCTACAGCGCTGCGTCGCCGACGGCACGTTGCCCGACGGCTTCGCCACCGACGACGGCGCCGGCGTCCTCTACCGCGGCACGGCGTTCGCAGGGGCGTACGCGGAGAAGCCGAACGCCGGTGCGTACGCCGTGCGACGCGAGGGAGACCGTGCGGTCGAGACCCCGCTGGAGATCACGCGGCTCTGAGGCGAGTCGAGCGATCCGAAACCGCTAGCCTCGGCCGGGCTCGAACCCGAACGTCACGTACGGCGCCAACGTGCGGGCGTGCAACCCGTCGAGCACGTACCGCTCGTGCGGGACGACGGGGCCGGGCAGCGCGTCGAGCTCGCCCAGCCGTGCCCACCGCAGCTCGGCCGCCTTGGCCGCCTCCTGGATGGCGGGATCACCGCTCCAGGAGCGGGCGGCGAAGAAGAAGTCGATGCGCTGCTCGATCGGCTCGGGGCCGTTGGTGCGCTGCATCGCGGTGACGAAGTGGAGGTCGGCGTCGGTCAGGCCGAGCTCCTCGCGGGCCTCGCGCAGCGCGGCGGCGGACGCCGTCTCGCCGGCCTCGACGTGACCCGCCGCGGCGCTGGCCCAGTGGCCGTCCATGAAGCCGGTGTTCTGCCGCAGCTGGAGCAGCACCTCGGTGCCGTCGTCGGCCTCGCGCAGCAGGAGCACGTAGGCCGCGGGGATGATCGAGAAGCGGCCCTCGATCACCGCGCGGTGCCGTCGGGGGAGTCGGTTCCGGTGCCGGTGCCCGGGCCGGCGTCCGGCTTGGAGTCGAGCTTGGAGAGCCCCTCCTTGGCCTTCGCCGCACCCTTCGCGATGGCGTCGTGGTGCTTGCCGCCGGTGCGCTTGTCGGCAGCCTGCGCGGCCTTGTCGATGCCGCCGGCGATCTTGTCGCCGTGCTTGTCGACGGCGTCGCCGAGCTTCTCGCGCGCCTGGCCGGCGGCCTTCTCCAGCTTCGCCTTGTCGATCTTGCCGAGCTTGTCGAGGAACCCCATCGCTGCCCCCTGGAACGGTGTGCGGGTCGGATCACCGTCACACTAGCGGCATGCCGAAGCCCGCTCCGCCGCCGATCGTGGCGGTCGTCGGCGCGACCGCAGCGGGCAAGACCGGCCTCTCCCTCGACCTCGCCGAGCGGCTCGGCGGCGAGATCGTCAACACCGACGCCATGCAGGTCTACCGCGGCATGGACGTCGGCACCGCCAAGCTCCCTCCCGCCGAGCGGCGCGGCATCGTCCATCATCTGCTCGACCGGCTCGAGGTCACCGATCCGGCCACGGTCGCGGAGTTCCAGCAGTGGGCGCGCGAGGCCGTCGTCGACCTGCGTGCGCGCGACGTCGTCCCGGTGCTGGTGGGCGGCTCGGCGCTCTACACCCGCGCGGTGCTCGACCGTTTCGAGTTCCCCGGCACCGATCCGGAGGTGCGCGCGCGCCTCGAGGCCGAGTTGGACGCCGTCGGCTCGGTCGCCCTGCACGCGCGACTCGCCGCGGTCGACCCGGAGGCGGCGGCCCGCATCCTGGTCGAGAACGGACGACGTGTCGTGCGCGCCCTGGAGGTCGTCGAGATCACCGGCCGCCCCTTCAGCGCCAGCCTCCCGCAGTTGGAGTACGCCGACCCGCGCACCGTCCAGATCGGCGTCGACATCGACCGGCCGACCCTCGACGCCCGCATCGAGGCGCGGGTGGCCGAGATGTTCGAGGCCGGGTTCGTCGCCGAGGTCGAGCGGCTGCTGGCCGCCGGGCTGGCGTCGTCCCGCACCGCTGCGATGGCCATCGGTTACCGCGAGGTCGCCGCCCACCTGGCGGGCGAGATCAGCGAGGCGGAGGCGCGCGAGCGCACCGTCGTCGCCACCCGCCGCTTCGCGCGCCGCCAGGACTCCTGGTTCCGCAAGGACCCGCGCATCGTCTGGGTGCGCTTCGACGACCCCCAGCGCGTCGAGCAGGCGCTGGACGCCGTCCGCGCGGTCGCCGACCGGAGCTGAGGTCGCCCCTCGGGTTCTGTCGGTGCGAGGGTCCAGGCTTGCTCCATGGGCCGTTCCGTCTTCTACACCGCCGCCACCCTCGACGGGTTCCTCGCCGACGAGCACGACTCCCTCGACTGGCTGATGTCGCAGGACATCGACCCCGAGGGGGCGTTCTCCTACTCCGCCTTCATCGATCGGGTGGGTGCCCTGGCCATGGGCGCCACCACCTACCAGTGGGTGCTCGACCATCTCGAGCAGACCGGCGGCTGGAGCTACACCCAGCCGTGCTGGGTCTTCACCCACCGCCGGTTCCCTGAGCCTCCCGGCGACGTGCGGTTCGTCAGCGGTGCGGTCGCCGAGGTGCTCCCGGAGCTGCGGGCCGCGGCGGGCGAGCGCGAGCTGTGGGTGGTGGGCGGTGGCGATCTGGCCGCCCAGTTCGCCGAGGCGGGGGCCTTGGACGAGATCGAGGTGAGCCTCGCCCCTGTCGTGCTCGGTGCGGGCCGACCGCTCTTCCCGCGGCGTTACGACCTCGAACTGCTCGAGCTCGACCGCAACCGCGCGTTCGCCTGCGCCCGTTATCGGGTCGTCGGCCCGCGGGCCGCGCCGGTACCGTGAGCGGGTGACGACCACGAACGGCGCCGGCGCCGAGACCCTCATCGAGAGCATCGATGCGCTGGTGGCGGTGGTCGGCGAGCCCAACGCTCGGGCCCGCGACAAGGGCCGCGACCACCTGCTGCCGGTCGACATCGACTGGCTGGGGGCCTCGCCGTTCTGCGTGCTCGCGACCGCCGACGCCGAGGGCCGGTGCGACGCCTCGCCCAAGGGCGACCCCGCCGGCTGGCTCACCCACGTCATCGACGAGCGCACGATCGCGATCGCCGAGCGTCCCGGCAACCGGCGCGTCGACGGCTACCGCAACATCCTGGACAACCCCCACGTGGGACTGCTGTTCCTGATCCCCGGCCGCGGCGACACGCTGCGCGTCAACGGCCGGGCGCGACTGGTCTCCGAGGCACCGTTCTTCGACGACATGGTCGTCCAGGGCCACCGCCCGATCCTCGCCGTCGTCGTCGACGTCGAGGAGGTCTTCTTCCACTGCAGCAAGGCGTTCCTGCGCAGCGAACTGTGGGAGCCCGAGACCTGGGAGCCCGACGCGCGGGTGCCGCGCCGCGCCGTCATCGCCAAGGAGGTCGAGGCCAACGACCTGCCGCTCGAAGCGCTCGACGAGTACTACGGCGAGGGCTACCGCGACGGCCTCTACGCCACGAGGAAGCACCCGTGACCTACCCCTTCCTCAAGGGTCACGGCACCCAGAACGACTTCGTGCTGTTGCCCGACCACGACGGCTCGGTGCACGGCGCCCTCGACCCGACCCGGGTGCGCGCCCTGTGCGACCGGCGCGCGGGCATCGGCGGCGACGGCGTCCTGCGGGTGATCCGGACGGCGTCCCTGCCCGAGCTCGCGCACCTGGCCGAGCACGCCGAGTGGTGCATGGACTACCGCAACGCCGACGGCTCGGTCTCGGAGATGTGCGGCAACGGCATCCGGGTCTTCGCCCGCCACCTGCTCGAGGAGGGGCTGGTCGATCCGGCCGCCCCGATCCCCGTGGCCACCCGTGACGGCGTCAAGACCATCGAGGTCGCCGGGTCGCAGCTGCGGGTGGCGATGGGGCGCCCCCAGGTGCTCGGCGAGACCGCGGTCTCGGTCGGCCACCTGACCTGGGCGGCACGCCATGTCGACGTCGGCAACCCGCATGCGGTCGCCTTCGTCGACTCCCTCGACCCCTCCGGCCCGGTCGGCCGGCTGCTCGAGCCGCCCGTGCACGACCCCGCCGTCTACCCGCTCGGCGTCAACGTCGAGTTCGTGCTGCGGCGCGGCGACCGCCACGTCGCCATGCGCGTGCACGAGCGCGGTTCGGGAGAGACCCGCTCGTGCGGCACCGGCGCGTGCGCGGTGGCCGTGGCCGCCGCCGTGGCCGACGGTCGCGTGGCGGGGGAGGAGGTCACCTACCGGGTCGACCTCCCCGGCGGCACCCTGACGATCACCTGGGCCGCCGACGACGAGGTCTTCATGACCGGGCCCGCCGAGATCGTGGCGCGGGGCGAGACCGCACTCTGAGGTGCGGGGCGGTCGCGGGTGCGGGCCGGACGTCTGAGTCACCGGCCGGCCGGTGACTCTGTCGCTGGTCAGCTCAAGTTTCGTACGCCCACCGCCAGACTCACCTGACCAATCTCCTGATCCGGGTCCCACCAACACCACTGGTCACATCGGACAGGCGGAACTGCCCGGAATCGGGCCGCCGGGGCCGGTTTTCGGCCAGTTTCCCCGGCCGGCCGGGGAAACTGGCGCATCGCCCCGCACCAGGCCTCGCTCACCCTGCGGTCCGACCGTGACAGTGATGGTGTCGCAATCGCTATGCTCCGCGGCATGGACATCAACGGAGCCAGTGCCATCGTCACGGGCGGAGCGTCGGGCATCGGCGCCGCGGCCGCCCGCCTCCTCGCCGCCAAGGGCGCGACGGTCGTCGTCGCCGACCTCCAGGCCGACAAGGGCGAGGCCCTCGCGGCCGAGATCGGGGGCGTCTTCGCCCAGGTCGACGTCACCAACACCGATCAGATCCTCGCCGCCGTCGAGGCCGCGGCCGAGATCGCCCCGCTGCGCGCGGTCGTGAACTCCGCCGGCATCGGCTGGGCGCAGCGCACCATCGGCCGCGACGGCCAGTACGACTCCGCCTTCGACCTCGGCGCCTTCACCAAGGTCATCGCGATCAACCTCATCGGCACCTTCGACATGGTGCGCCTCGCGGCCACCGCGATGAGCCGCAACGAGCCCGACGCCGACGGCTGCCGCGGCGCCATCTGCAACCTCGCCTCGGTCGCCGCCTTCGACGGCCAGATCGGCCAGGCGGCCTACTCGGCGTCCAAGGGCGGCGTCGTCGGCATGAACCTCCCGGTCGCGCGCGACCTCTCCGCGGCCGGCATCCGCCTCAACACCGTGGCGCCGGGCCTCATCGACACCCCCATCTACGGCGAGGGCGAGGCCGCCGACGCGTTCAAGGCCAACCTCGGCAAGAACGTGCTCTTCCCGCACCGCCTCGGCACCAGCGAGGAGCTCGCCTCGATGGTCGTCGAGACCATCACCAACTCCTACATGAACGCCGAGGTCATCCGCGTCGACGGCGGCATCCGGATGCCCCCCAAGTGACCTGCTGATCCGCTGATCCGACGGCGGCCGGGCCCACCAGGGTCCGGCCGCTGTCGCGTTCAGCGGCCTACAGCCCCTACTGCCCGGGCAGCCCCTACTGCCCCGGCAGCTCCAGGACGACGTCGGCCCGCACCGCCGCGGCCTCCACCAGCCGCGCGTTGGCCTCGTCGACCCGCGCCACCCACGCCCGCGCCTCGGCCGGGGTCTTGCCGAACCGCACATGCCGCGCGATCAGCCGCTCGCGGCGCAGGACGTCGTCCACCCGCAGGTGCCACACCACCTCGATCTCCGTCCGGACGGCGTGCCATCGCGGCTCGTCGAGCAGCAGGTAGTTGCCCTCGGTGATGATCAGCCCGGCCGCCGGCACGTGGATCGCTCCGGCCAGCGGCTGCTCCAGGTCGCGCTCGAACGCCGGCGCCACCACGTCGTCCTCGCCCGCCCGCACGCGCCGCAGCAGGGCCGCGTAGCCCGGAGCATCGAAGGTCTCAGGTGCGCCCTTGCGGTCGAGCAGGCCGCGACGCCGCAGCTCGACGTCGGCGTAGTGGAAGCCGTCCATCGGCACGACCGGTCGGCCCAGCGCGGCCGCCAGGGTCGATTTCCCGACACCCGGGGCGCCGGTGATGCCGAGCAGTCGGACGCCGTCGGGCAGCTGCGGCAGGTCCGGCGCGCTCATGGGCGCAGGTTAAGGGTTCGCACCGCGCCCGGGCGCGGCCTACGCTGGATCGCCTATGACGAACGCACCCGACTTCTCCCTCGCCGCCGCACTGGCGGCCACCGACGACTGGGACGACGCCGACGCCCTCGAGGAGAGCGCCGTCGACCTCGACGGAGACCTCGGGGACGACGGGGACGCCGACGACACCGACGACGGGAGCGACGACGGGTTCGTCTCCGGCTACGCCGACGAGCCCGACCCCGAGGAGGACCCCACCGTCGGGGCCATGGAGCTCGCCGAGCGCCACCAGCTGCGCCGCGTCGCGCAGTTGCGCACCGAGCTCGAGGACATCACCGAGGTCGAGTACCGCCAGCTGCGCCTCGAGCGCGTCGTGCTGGTGGGCGTGTGGACCGAGGGCAGCATCGCCGACGCCGAGAACTCCCTCGCCGAGCTCGCCCTGCTCGCCGAGACCGCCGGCTCGGAGGTGCTCGAGGCGATCTACCAGCGCCGCCAGTCGCCCGACCCGGCCACCTACATCGGCCGCGGCAAGGTCGAGGGCCTCGCCGAGATCGTCAAGGTCACCGGCGCCGACACCGTCATCTGCGACGGCGAGCTCGCGCCGTCCCAGCTGCGCAACCTGGAGGACCGCCTCAAGGTCAAGGTCGTCGACCGCACCGCGCTGATCCTCGACATCTTCGCCCAGCACGCGAAGAGCCGCGAGGGCCAGGCGCAGGTCGAGCTCGCGCAGCTCACTTACATGAAGCAGCGCCTGCGCGGGTGGGGTGGCAACCTCTCCCGCCAGGCCGGTGGCCGGGTGGCCGGCGGTGCCGGTATCGGTGGTCGCGGTCCCGGTGAGACCAAGATCGAGACCGACCGTCGCCGCATCAACACCAAGATCGCCAAGCTCAACCGCGACCTGAAGCAGATGAAGGTCACCCGCGACGCCAAGCGCTCCGAGCGCCGTCGCAACCAGATCCCCTCGGTCGCGATCGCCGGGTACACCAACGCCGGCAAGTCCTCGCTGCTCAACCGGCTCACGAGTGCGGGCGTGCTCGTCGAGGACGCCCTCTTCGCCACCCTCGACCCCACCACGCGCCGCACCACCACCAGCGACGGCCGGGTCTACACCGTCTCCGACACCGTCGGGTTCGTGCGGCACCTGCCGCACCAGCTCGTCGAGGCCTTCCGCTCCACGCTGGAGGAGGTCGCGGACGCCGATCTCGTGCTGCACGTCGTCGACGGCTCGCACCCCGACCCCGAGGGCCAGATCAGCGCGGTGCGCGAGGTCTTCGCCGACATCGGGGTCAAGGACATCCCCGAGCTCATCGTCATCAACAAGGCCGACCTCGCCGACCCGCTCGTCATCGCGCGGCTTCGCGCCCGCGAGCCGCACAGCGTCGTGGTCTCCGCGCGCACCGGCGAGGGCATCGCCGAGGCGCTGAAGCTCGTGGAGTCCGAGCTGCCACGGCCGACCGTGCCGTTTCACGTGCTCCTGCCCTACGAGCGCGGCGACCTCGTCAACCGCCTCCACCAGCACGGCGAGATCTCCAGCATCGAGCACACCGCCGACGGGTCGGTGGTCATCGGCCACGCCAGCGAGGCGCTGGCCGGCGAGCTGGCGGCCTACGCGGTCAGCGGAGCCTGAGGCGCCGGGGAGGTCGTCGCGGCGGCCTCCTCGACCAGCTCCATCAGCTGAGCGGAGACCAGCTCGTCGCGCTCGAGCGGCAGCATGTGGCCCGCGCCGGGCACGGTGAGGAACCGGGCGCCGTCGATGGACGCCGCGAGCCGGCGTCCGTGGTGCGGCGGGGTGAGCAGGTCGCGCGTGCCCACCAGCACCCGGGTCGGTACGCCGTCGTAGGCCTTCAGCACGCTCGCCCGCTCGTGGGTCATGAAGTCGCGGTAGAAGCCCGACATCGTGGCCGGCGGGCAGTTGATGATCTGGTCGACCACGAGCCCGGCGTCGCGCAGGCGGAGCGGGGTGCCGAAGAGGAACCGGTTCACCACCTGCCGTTCGATGGACGGCGTGCGGCGGCGGTTGGCGCGCGAGTACAGCCGCGCCCGCAGGGCCAGGACGGCCGGGATGCGGGCCCGCAGCAGCGGCCCGACCTCGGGCAGGCCGAGGGTCACCGTGTCGAGCTCGCCGGCGGAGGTGGAGACGAACAGCAGTCCGGCGACCCGGTCGACGAGCTCGGGCCGCACCTGCGGGAGGGCGGTCATGGTCATGCCGCCGATCGAGTGCCCGGCGAGTACGAGGCGGCCGTGCGGGGCGAAGGTGTCGATGATGTCGCCCATGTCGACGGCGAGGTTCTCGATCGTGCAGGCCCGCTCCGGCGCGGCCTGGGAGCGGCCGTGGCCGCGGTGGTCCCAGGTGACGATGCGCAGCCGGTCGCCGTAGGCGGCCAGCAGGTCGTGCACCTGGTAGTGCCAGTCCTCCTCGTCGGCGGTCCAGCAGTGGGCCAGGACGACGGCGACGTCGGCGTCCTCGCGACCGTAGGTGGTCACGTGCAGGTCGAGACCGTCGTGCGTGACGAGGTGGTGGGTCGAGGCGACCATGGTCGGCTCCTGTGGCGGTGACGTGGCGGTGGCGGTGGCGGTGCCGATGGCGGTGATGGAGCGGGTGAGCCCGATCACGCTAGCGCCGCGAGCGCGGTCCGGGAAGGGTTATCGCGACACCGCGTCCGGATATCCGACCGTGGTCGGAGGCCGTCCCACTCTCCGGGATGGTCCGTGGATCGACCGGAGCCTCAGCTCGCGGCGACGACGATCGCGGTGGCGATCGCGGCCACGCCCTCCCCGCGACCGGTCAGCCCGAGCCCGTCGGTGGTGGTGGCCGACAGGCTCACCCGGACGCCGTCCAACGCCGCGCTGAGCGCCGCCTCGGCCTCCGCGCGGCGCGGCCCGAGCCGGGGCCGCTCGCCGATCACCTGGATCGCCACGTTGCCGATCGTGAAGCCGGCCGCCCGTACCCGGCGTGCGGTCTCGCCGAGCAGCGCGGCCCCCGACGCACCGGCCCATTCGGGTGCGCTGGTGCCGAAGTTCGAGCCCAGGTCGCCGAGCCCGGCCGCCGAGAGCAGCGCGTCGCAGGCCGCGTGCGCTGCGACGTCGGCGTCGCTGTGCCCCTCCAGACCGTGGGTCTCCTCGGGCCAGTGCAGGCCGCCCAGATGCATGGGCACCCCGGCGACCAGACGGTGCACGTCGGTGCCGATGCCGACGATCGGCAGGAGCGGGGAGGGCGAAGGGTCCACGCGATGATGATGCCCGAGCAAGAATCGGCGTGTGACCTCCCCCGACCTCCGACCCGACACCCGCGCGGAGACGCCGCCGGTGCGCCAGGTCGCCCCCTGGTGGGTGGCCGGCGTCGTCTCGGGCTACCTCGGCCTCGCCGTCGCCTACCTCGCCGCGCGGCTGCTCGACGCCACCGACGACCCGGTCTCCGGCGTCGCCAACGCGATCATCCGCCGCACTCCGGGCGGAGCCGTGGAATGGGCGATCCAGTCCTTCGGCCACCACGACAAGCTCGTGCTGGTCATCGGCATCCTCGCGGTGCTCACCGCCGTCTTCGCCGGGCTCGGCGTGCTCGCCGAGCGCTCCTTCGGTGCCGCGATCGGCGGGTTCCTCGTGCTGGCCGCGATCGGCGGCCTCGCGCTGGCGGTCCAGCGCGACTCCCAGGCGATCGACCAGCTGCCCATCGTCGTGGGCTTCCTCGCGTGGTCGTTCGCGCTCTCCGCGGTCACCGAGCCGATGCGCCTGGCCGCCATCGCCGATTCCTACGACGCCTCGCTCGGAGCGAGCCAGGACGCCGGCACCCGCCGCTCGTTCCTGATCCGCGCCGGCATCGTGGCCTCCCTCGCCGCGTTCGGCGGGGTCGTCGGCCGGATGGCCGGCCGCGGCCGCCAGCAGGTCGAGCAGGCCCGCAAGCTCCTGCGGCTCGAGCAGGTCACCGAGCCGCAGCAACCCGCCGGCGTCCACCCCGATGTCCCGGGCCTGGCGCCCTGGCAGACGCCGAGCGACGACTTCTACGTCATCCACACCGTCTTCACCCCGCCCACCATCACGCCCGACGAGTGGTCGCTGCGCATCCACGGCATGGTGGAGCGCGAGATCACGATCTCATTCGACGACCTGCTGAAGCGGGAGTTCACCGAGGACTGGATCACGCTCAACTGCGTCTCGAACGAGGTCGGCGGCACCCTCATCGGCAACGCCTGGTGGAGCGGGGTGCGCATCGCGCCGCTCCTGGCCGAGGCCGGCGTCTCCCCGGACGCCGACTGCGTGCTCCAGACCTCGAAGGACGGCTGGAACTGCAGCACGCCGCTGGCCGCGCTCACCGACGACCGCAACGCGATGCTCGCCGTGGCGATGAACGGCCGGCCGCTGCCGGTCGACCACGGCTTCCCGGTGCGCACCATCGTGCCGGGGCTCTACGGCTACGTCTCGGGCACGAAGTGGGTGGTCGACTACGAGGTCACCCGCTTCGACCAGGTCGACGCCTACTGGACCGTGCGCGGCTGGGGCGAGCAGGGGCCGGTGAAGATCGCGTCCCGCATCGACGTGCCCCGCGACGGCGAGACCCTGCCTCCCGGGGCGGTCACGATCGCCGGCGAGGCGTGGATGCAGCACACCGGCATCAGCCGCGTCGAGATCGCCGTCGACGGCGGCGCCTGGCAGCAGGCCACCCTGGCCACGGCGGCCGGGGTCGACTCCTGGGTCCAATGGTCGACCCAGGTCGATCTCGACGAGGGCGAGCACGTCGTCAAGGTGCGCGCCGTCGACGCCGAGGGCCGGGTGCAGACCGCCGTCGTCCGCCCCGTGCTGCCCGACGGCGCCACCGGGCTGCACGAGCGCAGCTTCCGCGTCGGCACCTGAGCCTGCATCCACGCCGAGCCTGAGAGCATCGGGGCATGACCCCACCTCCCGGGCCGCGTCGCGGCTCCGACGCCGACTTCGCCGAGCGCCCGGGCGCGGCCCTCGTGATCGGCGGCAGCGGTGGCATCGGCGCCGCCGTCGCGGGGCTGCTCGCCGTCCGGGGCAGCGACGTCGCGCTGACCTACCGCGGCAACGAGCTCGGCGCGCGCGGTGCGGTCGACGCCGTCCGTGCGCAGGGACGGCGGGCCGAGGCCTACCCCCTCGACCTCGGGTCGGCGCAGGCCGCCGACCGGGCCGCGGCCGTGATCGCCGAGGCGGTCACGGTCTTCGGCGGCCTGCACACGCTGGTCTACGCGGCCGGCCCGCACGTGCCGATGGTGCACCTCTCGGCGGTCGACCCGGTGCTGATGGCCGAGCAGCTGCAGGCCGACGCCGCCGGCTTCTTCGCCTGCGCCGCCCCGGCCCTGCCGCACCTGCGCGACCTCGGCGGCAGCATCGTGGCCGTCACCACTGCCGCGACCACCCGCTTCCCCGTGCGCGACGGCCTCTCCTCGGCGCCCAAGGCCGCGATCGAGGCCCTGGTGCGCGCCCTGGCGGTCGAGGAGGGCCGTTTCGGCGTGCGGGTCAACGCGGTGGGCCCCGGCATGCTCACCGACGGCATGGCCGAGCGGCTCATCGACTCCGGTGAGCTGGGGGAGGAGGCGCTGCTCGTCACCCGCGCCAACATCCCCCTGCGCCGCTTCGGCAGTGCCCGGGACGTCGCCGAGGCGGTGTGCTTCCTGGCCTCCGACCGGGCCGGCTTCGTGTCGGGGCAGAAGCTCGACGTCGACGGCGGATACGGGGCTTGACCGCTCCGAGCCCTAGGATTCAACGGTGACACTGAGGCTCTACGACACCGCCACCCGAGAGGCCCGGGACTTCGAACCCCTGCGCCCGGGCCGAGCGAGCGTCTACGTCTGCGGCCTCACCGTCCAGTCCGAGCCCCACGTCGGCCACGTGCGGTCGGCGGTCAACTTCGACGTGCTGCGCCGCTGGCTCACCCACCGCGGCTACCGCGTCGACTTCGTCCGCAACGTCACCGACATCGACGACAAGATCCTCGCCAAGGCCGCCGCGGCCGACCGGCCATGGTACGAGCACGCCGCGATCATGAAGCGCGAGCTCGACGCCGCCTACGCCGCGCTCAACGTGGCTCCGCCCACCTACGAGCCGCTCGCCACCGGGCACGTGCCGGAGATGCTCGAGCTCATCGGCCTGCTCATCGAGCGCGGCCACGCCTACGTCGCCGGCGACGGCTCGGGCGACGTGTACTTCGACGTCCGCTCCTGGCCCGCCTACGGCGAGCTGACCCGGCAGAGCGTCGAGGACATGGAGGCCGCCGAGGACGCCGACCCGCGCGGCAAGCGCGACCCGCGCGACTTCGCGCTGTGGAAGGGCTGGAAGTCCACGATCGAGCCGCGCACGGCGTCCTGGCCCAGCCCCTGGGGGCGCGGTCGCCCCGGCTGGCACATCGAGTGCTCGGCGATGGCCGGCAAGTACCTCGGCGAGTCCTTCGACATCCACGGCGGCGGCGTCGACCTGCGCTTCCCCCACCACGAGAACGAGCAGGCCCAGTCGCGGGCCGCGGGCCACGGGTTCGCCCGTTACTGGCTGCACAACGCCTGGATCACCACCGCCGGCGAGAAGATGAGCAAGTCGCTCGGCAACAGCCTGACCATCCCCTCGGTGCTCGAACGGTTCCGCGGCATCGAGCTGCGCTACTACGTCGTGGCGGCCCACTACCGCAGCCACGTCGAGTTCTCCTTCGACTCCCTCGAGGAGGCCGCGGTCGGCTTCCGCCGCATCGAGCACTTCCTCGACCGCGCCGGCGCCGACGCCGTCGTGGGGGAGATCCCCGAGGCGTTCGCCGCGGCGATGGACGACGACCTCGGCACCCCCGCGGCGGTCGCGGTCGTCCATGAGCACGTGCGCGAGGGCAACCGGCTGCTGGCCGACGGCGACGCCGCCGGTGCCACCGCCGCGGCCGCGCAGGTGCGCGCCATGCTCGCCGTGCTCGGCGTCGACCCGCTCGACCCCGCGTGGTCGGGCGGCGCCTCGGCCGACGACGGCGAGGCGAAGCTGACGGCGGCCGTCGACGTCCTCGTCGCCGGCCTGCTCGAGCAGCGTGCGGCCGCCCGGGCGGCCAAGGACTTCGCGGCCGCGGACGACATCCGCGACCGCATCAAGGCGGCCGGCATCGAGGTCACCGACACCCCCGACGGACCGAAGTGGAGCATCGCCTGATGGCCGGCAACTCGCAGCGCAAGGGCGCGATCCGCAAGTCCAGCAAGGCTCCGACCGCCGGCTCCGGCGGCCGCGTGCGCCGCGGTCTGGAGGGCAAGGGCCCCACGCCGAAGGCGCACGAGCGGCCCAACCACAAGGCCTACAAGGCTGCGCAGGCGGCGAAGAAGCAGGCGCCGAAGCCGCGCCGCCGCTCGACCTCCGACGTCGAATGGATCGCCGGACGCAACCCCGTTGTCGAGGCGCTGCGCGAGGGTGTGCCGATCAACGCGGTCTACGTGGCCGAGGGCGCCGAGCGCGACGGCCGGCTCCGTGAGGCGTTCGCCATCGCCGCCGAGAAGGGCATCAGCCTGCTCGAGGTCGGCCGCGGCGAGCTCGACCGGCTCACCCACGGCGCGGTCCACCAGGGCCTCGCCGCTCGCATCCCGGCCTACGAGTACGCCCACCCCGACGACCTGCTCGACCGGGCCGCCGAGATGGGCGAGCCGCCGCTCATCGTCGTCCTCGACTCCGTCACCGACCCCCGCAACCTCGGCGCCGTCGTCCGCTCGGCCGCCGGATTCGGCGCCCACGGCGTCGTGATCCCCGAGCGCCGCGCGGCCAGCATGACCGCCAGCGCCTGGAAGACCAGCGCCGGCGCCGCGGCCCGCATCCCGGTCGCGCAGGCCGGCAACCTCACCCGCCAGCTCAAGGCCTACCAGGACGCCGGCTGCATGGTCGTCGGCCTGGCCGCCGACGGCGAGGTGGAGCTCCCGCAGCTCGACCTGGCCGACGGCCCCCTCGTGCTGGTGGTCGGTTCGGAGGGCAACGGTCTCTCGCGCCTGGTCGCCGAGACCTGCGACCAGCTGGTGTCCATCCCGATGGCCAACCAGGTCGAGTCCCTCAATGCCGGTGTCGCGGCCAGCGTCGCGCTCTACGCGATCGCCCAGGCGCGCGCCTGATCCGTCGGGGATGATCCCCGGCCCGCCCGATCCCGGGGCGGCCGCTCCGGCGTGCCCGCGCCGTCCCACCGCGCCCTAGACCAGCCCGGTCGGGCTATCGACGCGCGCCCCGGCGAGGACTAGACCGGCATCCGGACACCGGAGCCCCCGGGTGGGGACTCGCCGTCCACACTCTGACCACCCGGCGACGGTGTGGCCCGCGTCACCTTTCGGCGTGATAATCGTTAGAACTGATACCTGTTCTAGTTTTGGGAGGGGACCCCTCGTGCACCTGCGCCGCCACGTCTCACGACCGACCCGGGTCGGAGGGATGATCGCCGCCGCCGGGCTCACGCTCGCGCTAGCCGCGTGCGGTTCCCAGCTGACCCCTGCCGAGGTCGCCGCCGCGAACGGCGGCGGCACCGGCGCCGGCACGGGCACCGCTGTGGGCAGCGGCACCGGCACGGGCACCGACGCGGGCACCGGCACCGGAACCGATGCGGGCACCGGCACCGGCACCGACGCGGGCACCGGGGGCGGCACCGGCGGCACGACCACCGGCGGAGGCGGCACCGGCACGACCGGCGGGACGACGTCCGGCGGCGGCACCGGCGGCGGCTCGACCTCGGCCACCGGCGGCGCCAAGGCGGGCGACTGCACCGGCTTCAAGAACGGGCCGGGCATCACCGACGACACGATCACCATCGGCAACTCCTCCGACATCTCCGGCCCCGTCCCCGGCCTCTTCGAAGCCGCCCAGGACGCCGTGCGCGCCTATGTCGCCTACTTCAACGCCACGAACCCCAAGGGCATCTGCGGTCGCAAGCTCGTGCTGAAGACCTACGACTCGCGCACCGACGCCGGCGCCGACCAGACGGCCTACGCCTCGGGTTGCACCGAGGTGTTCGCGATGGTCGGCTCGATGTCGGCCTTCGACTCCGGCGGCGCGGCGACCTCCGACAAGTGCGGTCTGCCCGACCTGCGCTCGGCCGGCGTCACCGGCGCCCGCCAGAAGAGCCGCACCTTCTACGGCGCCCAGTCCACGATCGCCAACGAGTTCGAGAACGCGGTCGCCGACTACGTCATCAAGAACTTCCCCGCCGCGGCCAAGGCCGGAGCGGTGCTCTACCTCAACGCGGGCGCCTCGGCCGAGAACGGCGTCATCCAGGCCAAGGCCGAGACCATGCGCGGCCTGAAGATCATCTACAACCAGGGCATCGAGACCTCCGACTTCAACTACTCGCCCTACGTGCAGCAGATGAAGGACAAGGGCGTGAAGTACGTCCAGATGATCGGCGCCACCCCGCAGTTCGTCCGGCTGGCCCAGGCGATGCAGCAGCAGGGCTTCAAGCCCGACGTGCTGATGTTCGACCCGACCGCCTACACCCGCGACTTCATCGCCAGCGGCGGGGACGCCGTCGAGGGCGCCACAATCTTCACCAACTTCGCCCCCTTCGAGGAGGCGAACAAGAACCCCGAGCTCGCGACCTACCTCAACTGGCTCAACCAGGTGAAGCCGGGTGCCGAGCCGACCTTCTTCGGGGTCTTCTCCTGGTCGGCGGCCCGCCTGTTCGTCCAGGAGGCGATCAAGCTCGGCGGCCAGCTCAACCGCGAGACGCTGCTGACGGCGCTCTCGAAGGTCGACGACTGGACCTGCAACAACCTGCACTCGCGCCAGCACGTGGGGCCGCGGCACACCGGTGACGGATGGCGCTTCCTCCAGGTCAAGGGCGGCAAGTACGTGCCGATCGGCGGTACGAACTACAACTACAACGGCGTCACCGTCGTCCGGTAGGGGGCGCCATGTCGAGTTTCCTGGCCTTCACGATCTTCGGTCTCTTCAGCGGGGCCGCCTACGCGATCGTGGCCTCGGGTCTGACGCTGACCTACACCACCACGCGCGTCTTCAACATCGCGCACGGTGCGCTCGGCATGGTGATGTCGTTCGTGTTCTGGGACGTCAGCGTGCGGCAGGGCCTGCCGCCGTTGCCAGCCTTCCTGCTCGTCATCCTCGTCATCGCCCCGGCGATCGGCTGGTTCATCCAGCGCTTCGTGGCCCGCGGCCTCGGCGACGCCCCGGTGTCGGTCTCGCTCGTGGTCACCGTGGCCCTGCTGGTGGCCTGCATCGGCACCGCCCAGCAGATCTGGCCGCCGGCGTCGCGCACGGTGCAGCCGTTCATGCCGGGCAAGCAGATCACCATCGCCGGCACCAACGTCTCGGCCCACCAGATCATCACGATCCTGCTCTCGGTCGCCGTCGCCCTCGGGCTCTTCGCCCTGCTCACCCGCACCCGCATCGGCACCGCGATGCGGGCCTCGGTCGACAACCCCGACCTGCTGCGGCTCTTCGGCGGCAACCCCGAGACGGTCGCCGCGCTCTCCTGGGCGATCGGCACCTCGTTGGCCGCGCTGGGCGGCATCCTGCTGGTCTCCCAGGTCGGCCTGGACTACTACGCCCTGACCCTGCTGGTGATCAGCGCGTTCGCGGCGGCGGTCTTCGGACGGTTGAAGTCGCTGCCGCTGACCTTCGCCGGCGGCATGGCGCTGGGCCTCGCGGAGGCGTACGCCAAGGGCTACCTGCCCACGGACGGCCTGCTCTCGAAGGTCGGCAACGTCATCGCGCCGCTCTTCCTCTTCGTCGTCGTCGTCGGCATGCCGCAGACCCAGCTGCGCATCGGCCAGGTCAAGGGTCTGGTGTACGCACCGGTGCCCTCGCTGCCGAAGTCGGCCGGCTGGGGCTTCGGGCTGATCGTGATCGCCACCCTGTTCACCGCGGGCATGAGCGAGGCCAACCTGCTGCTCATCGGCACCGCGGCCACCTACGCCATCGTGATGCTCTCCCTGGTGCTGCTCACCGGCTACGGCGGGCACGTCTCGCTGGGCCAGTTCACCTTCGCCGGCGTCGGCGCCCTGACCTACGCCAAGCTCGACGAGCCGAACCTGCTCGGGCTGCTGATCTCCGCCCTGGTCGCCGCCGGTGTGGGGGCGCTGGTGGCGCTGCCGGTCATCCGGCTCACCGGCCTCTACCTGGCGCTGGCCACGCTGGCCTTCGCCGTCCTCATGGACAAGCTGATCTTCCAGGCCGACTTCGCCTTCGGGTTCGGCGGTGCGCTCACCGCCGAGCGGCTCTCCCTGTTCGGCACCCAGGTGGAGTCGACCCAGGCGTACGTGATGGTGATGGTCGTCTTCTTCGTGCTCACCGCGTTGGCGCTGCTCAGCCTGCGGCGCGGTTCGTTGGGCCGGCTGCTCATCGCCCTGCGCGACAGCCCGGCCGCCTGCGGCACGCTCGGCCTGGACGCCCGCTGGTTCCGGGTCGGGCTGTTCGGCCTCTCCGCGGGCATCGCGGGCCTGGCCGGCGGGCTGTTCGCCGGTCTGCGGGGCACCATCGGCGCCGCGGACTTCCAGTTCTTCTCCAGCCTGACCCTGCTGCTGTTCGCCGTCGTCTTCGGGGTCACCTCCGTCACCGGTGCCCTGCTCGGCGGCATCGGGCTGATGGAGCTGCCCGTGCAGCAGTCGGAGAACCCCGGGGTCGCCGGCCTGCTGTTCGTGATCATCTCGGTCGCGGCCATCCTGCTGGCCCGCAACCCCAACGGCGTCGCCTACTACCTGTTCCGGTTCGGCAACTGGCTCGACCGCCGCTACGGGACGACGGTGCGCGCGCGCATCCCGATCCTCCCGGTGCGCGCGCCCGACCCGGATGGCCCGAGTTCGGGGATTTCGGACCTGCTCGACGGTGACGTGCATCACCATGGGACCGATGCCGACGGTCCGGCCGTCGGCGTCGAGGGGGAGGAGGTGGGCGCGTATGTCGCTCCTCGAGGTTGACCACGTGGTCGTGCAGTTCGGCGGTGTCACCGCCGTCAACGAGGCTGCCTTCAGCGCCGACGCGGGCCGGGTCACCGGGCTCATCGGGCCGAACGGTGCCGGCAAGACCACCTGCTTCAACGTGATCTCCGGCCTGCAGAAGCCGACCCGCGGCAAGGTCTGGTACGACGGGAAGAACATCTCCCGGGTGCCGGTGCACCGCCGCTCCAAGCGCGGCATCGGCCGCACCTTCCAGCGCCTGGAGGCCTTCGGGTCCCTCACCGTGCGCGAGAACGTCCGCGTGGCCCACGACATCGCCGCGGGCAGCCGCGGGCTGCTCCACCGGGGTGCGCGCGACGTCGACATCCTGCTCGAGCGGGTCGGCATCGCCGCCTACGCCGAGGAGCGCGCCGACTCGATCCCCACCGGCACCGCACGCCTGCTCGAGCTCGCGCGCTGCCTGGCCTCCGAGCCGCGCCTGCTGCTGCTCGACGAGCCGTCCTCGGGTCTGGACGAGACCGAGACCGACGCGTTCGGCGAGCTGCTGCGCGACCTGGCCGCCGACGGCGTCGGCATCCTCATGGTCGAGCACGACATGGACCTCGTCATGGCCGTATGCGATGAGATCCACGTGCTCGACTTCGGCTCCGTGATCGCCTCGGGCACGCCCGGGCAGATCCGCACCGACCCGCTCGTGCAGAAGGCCTACCTCGGCTACAGCGACGACGCTCCCGAGCCGGCGCGCCGGGCGGCCACCGGCGACGAGATGGATCAGACGATGGTGATGGCACCGATCGGAGGGACCCCGTCGTGAGCATCCCGATGCTGGAGGTCATCGACCTGCGCGCCGCCTACGGGCGGATCGAGGTGCTGCGCGGCGTCGACCTCTCCGTGCCCAAGGGCGCGGTGATGGCGCTGCTCGGCCCCAACGGCGCCGGCAAGTCGACGCTGGTCAAGGTGATCTCGGGTCAGAAGAAGCAGACCTCGGGCGACATCCACCTCGGCGGCGTGCACGTGCGCGGCGCCGAGACCGAGGACCTCGCCCGCCTCGGGCTGTGCACCGTGCCGGAGGGCCGCTCGGTCTTCCCGAACCTCACCGTCGCCGAGAACCTCACCCTCATGTCCTACGCCGGGGTGCCGGCCGAGGCCGTGCTGGAGACGGCGTTCGCCTACTTCCCGCGCCTGCTCGAGCGCCGCAACCAGCTCGCCGGCACCATGTCCGGCGGCGAGCAGCAGATGCTGGCGATGTCGCGTGCCCTGGCCTCCGACCCCGCCCTGCTGCTCCTCGACGAGCTCTCGATGGGCCTGGCGCCCCTCATCGTCGAGGAGCTCTACGAGACCGTGGGCCGCATCGCCGAGTCCGGCGTGACCATCCTGTGCATCGAGCAGTTCGCGCGCACCGCGCTCAAGATCGCCGACTACGCCGCCGTCATGACGGGCGGGCGCGTCGTCGCCACCGGCGAGCCCGGCGAGATCCTCGAGACCATGTCCGACGTCATCCTGGGAGGCGCCGCATGAGCCGCCGTCACGACCCGCGGCGCCGTCGCCGCAGCCTCGCCGCCGCTGGCGCCGTCGCCCTGCTGGGCGGCGCGTTGCCGCTGGCGGCGACCGGCGGCCCCGCGCACGCCGAGGACACCCCGGGCGCCGGGTTCAGCGGCTTCTCCTCCAGCACGATCGCCACGCCGATCAAGCTGGAGATCTTCGAGCCCACCATCCCCGTGCCCGCGAGCCCGCAGGCCGAGCTGAACTTCGGCTACTCCAAGGTGCTGGCCGACTCCACGAGCTCCCGCGGGCGCGCGACCTACCTGTGGCCGGGAGACGCGGTGGGCGAGGGCCTCAAGACGATCATCGAGCAGCTCGGCCTCCCGCCGGAGATCTCGACCCCGTTGGCCTCCCAGGGGTACCCGCTCCAGGTGAACTCCGGCTACCCCAGCGGCGATGAGTCCCAGTCCCAGGAGCCGCTGCCCGGTGCCGTGATGCGCACCAAGGCCACCCAGTACAAGACGTTCGCCAAGAACGGCTTCTCCTCCGACTGCGACGTCCAGGACCCGCTCGACGGCAACGACTACGGCTCGGGTTCGGGCGGCTCGGGCGGCTCGGGCGGCTCGGGCAAGGACGCCGCCTCCCCGGCGGGCGGTCTCGGCGGCCTGCTCAGCGGTCTGCTCGGCGGTCTGGGCGGCCTCGGCCAGAAGTCCACGCCGCAGGGCTCCTCGGCGGCGGTCGCCGCCGACGACGGCACCGACGGTTCGGACCCCGATCCCGGCACCGACGACAACGCCGCGAACTGCCAGGTGCCCTCCCAGCTCGCCGCGCTCATCGACATGGGCGGTTACGTCTCCAACACCAGCGTCACCTCCTCGACGGGCGTCGGCGCCCAGGTGACGGCGTCCTCGCGCGCCGCGCTGGGCGATATCAGCCTGCTCGGCGGCCTCATCACGCTGTCGGGGGTCTCGGCCACCGCCGTGGCCACCGGCGACGGTGGGGAACCGCAGCCCTCCGGCGAGGCGGCCTACGGCCAGATGACCGTGGCCGGCGTCAAGTTCCGCCTCGGCCCGGACGGCGCCGAGGCGGCCGGTTCGGTGCAGTCGGTGCCCGGACTCGGCCCGGTCAACAGCATCCTCAAGACCCTCGGCATCACCATCGAGACCCCGGGCCGGGTCGACACCCGCGAGGGCGGCGAGCTGACCACCACGACCGAGGCGCTGCGCATCACGATCGACACCGTCGTGCTGCGTCCGGTGCTGCAGGCCCTGCCGCTCAAGCAGATCCTCGAGCCCCTCGCCAACGGCCTGCCCGCGCAGGCCGGCCCGCTCAAGTCGCTGCTGCTCTCGATCCCCGACCTCGCGCCGAAGATCGTGCTCCACCTCGGCTACGCCACCTCCACGGTGCAGACCGTGCAGGGCATCACCCCGCCGGTGATCGACACCGGTGGCGGCGACACCGGCGGCGGACCCACCGACACCGGCGGCGGCACGCAGAGCACCGGCGGCCCCGGCACCAGCGGCGTCCCGACCGGCGAGGTGCCGGGCGGCACGACGGCCCCGGGCGGCGACACCACCGGCGGCGACCTCACCGACGCCGGACCGGTGGCCCAGGGTCTCCCGCCGCTGTTCTCCATCCCCGGCGCGCTGCTCTTCGGCGCCGTCCTCGGGGCGGGCGTCGTCGGCAGCTACTTCCGCCGGCTCGGCCTCGCCGCGCTCGGCGGCGGCGCGCCCTGCACGCACGGCCTCGAGGCCGGACTGCCCGACCTCCGCAAGATGTGACGTCCACTCCGACACCACCCGCAGCAGCCAGATCAGCAGCCAGATCAGCAGAAGGGTCCTCCCCATGACCGCGATCCAGAATCCCGTCCCGATCTCGGGTCAGCCCGAGCGCGCCAGCGGCTCCCGCCTCGGCTCCGGGGCGCCGCTGCCCCGTGCCGGCGTGCGCGGCGGCGGGGTCGCGCCGGTGCGCAACAACAACTACCAGCTGCTCCAGATCGTGCTGTTCTGGGCCGGCGCGATCCTGCTGCCGCTGGGTCTGGTCGTCATCGTGCTCGGCTGGTACGGCGCCTCGAACACGCCCTACCAGTACGACCAGCTCTCCTACCTGGTCTCCGGCGGTCTGCTCGGCCTCGGCCTGACCTTCGCCGGCGGGTTCCTCTACTTCGGCGCCTGGCTGGCCCGCATCGCCGACGACGGCCGCGAGTCCTCCAAGCGCCTGGCCGACACCCTGCTGGTGCTCGCCGACGCCACCGCCCGCTCCGCCGCGATGACCGACCAGGGCGTCGACCTCGGCGCCACCCCGGTGGTGGCCGGCGACAACGCCACCATCCACCGTCGCGACTGCGCGCTCATCGCCCACCGCGAGGACCTCCGCGCCGTCGGCAACCACACCGAGGGTCTGGTGCCCTGCCGCGTCTGCCGGCCCTGAACCGGCCCGGAACCGGCCCTGAACCGGCCCGGAACCGGCTCGGGCCGCCGTCCGCCCGATCAGTCGTCCCCGAGGGGGTCGGTGCCCCGTGCACCGGCCCCTTCGGCGTTCTCCGGGCCCTCGGCGATGCCGGTGCGTGCCTCCAGCGGGCGTGCAGGCAGGATCCGCGCGATGTAGTCGCGGGCGGTCTCGAAGAGGTCGACCTCGCGGCCGGCCCGCTCGGAGAGGTACCACCGGTGCACCAGCACCTCGTGGAAGAACTCCGCGGGCTCGAGCCGGCCGGCGGCGTCCTCGGGGATCAGCGCCGCCAGGGGCTCGTAGATCTCGGTGCGCCAGCGGCGTCCGACGGCGGCACGATCGGCGTTGCCGAGGTCGAAGGTGGCGGTGAAGGAGGCGATGTCGTTGAGCAGCCGCCGCGCCTGGTTGTCCTCGACCTCCAGACCGGTCAGGGCGCGCAGCTCGCGGGCATGGTGGCCGAGCTCGACGACCCGCGGCCGGATGCGGACGACGTCGCCGCCGAGGTCGGTGACGATGTCGAGCTCCTCGACGTCGAAGCCCAGATCGTTGAGCCGCTCGACCCGCTGCTCGATGCGCCACAGCTCCGCGGTGGAGAACTCCTCGTCGGAGGTCAGCTCGGCCCACAGCGCGGCGTAGCGGTCGGTGAGCAGCTCGACGACGTCGGCCGGGTCGAGGTCGTCGGCCACCGCGCCGCTAGCCTGGAGGTCGAGGAGCTCTGCGAAGACGTTCTCGCAGCCGACCGTGACGTCGTACTCGCGCAGGCGGTCGGAGAGATGCTGCTTGAACTCCCCGGTCTCGGCGTCGACCAGGTAGGCGGTGTAGGCGCCGGCGTCGCGCCGGAAGAGCACGTTCGAGAGCGACACGTCGCCCCAGTAGAAGTCGGCCAGGTGCAGGCGCACCAGCAGCACCACGAGGGCGTCGACCAGCAGCGAGACCTGCTCGGCGGAGGTGGAGCCGGTGACGCCGCTGTGGCTGAACACCACGCGATAGGGCAGCGAGAAGCGCAGGTGCTCGGTGAGCAGGGCGGCCGGCAGCGGTTCGCCCGCGGCGTCGGTGCGCCCGGCGACCACGCCGTGCGGGACGACCGCCGGCAGGCCGGTGCGGCCGAGGTCGCGCAGCAGGCGGTACTCGCGCAGCGCGATGTCCTCCTGTGTCTCCTTGACCGCGAAGATGCCGCGCCCCACGCGCACGATGCGCACGACGTGCCGGGAGAGGCCGCGGGGCAGGGGGACGACGGTGCGCTCGTCCCACTCCTCCAGCGGTACCGACCAGGGCAGCGTCAGCAGCGCCGGGTCGGGCCGGTGCGCCACGATGCGCACGTCGGAGACCATCGCCATGGCCGTCAGGGTAGGGGTGGCGCGGGGGCGGTGTCAGGAGTCGACGGAGCGGCCCCGGCCGCGCTCACCGCAGGCGCCAGATCACCACTCCGGCGTCCCCCGCCGGCAGGGTCAGGACGCCGTCCGCGACCTGCAGGTCGCCGGCCTCGCCCTCGGTGGCCAGGACGCCGTCCGCGCCGTCGCTCGCGCCCAGCGGGCCGGCGGGCAGCGGGATCACCCCGCCCGGCGCCCGGCGGGCCAGCACGAGCAGCGAGCCGTCGGGGTGCTCGCGCACGAAGGCGATCGCGTCGTCCTCGGCGACCAGCCAGCGCAGCCCGCCCCACACGAGTGCGGGGTGCTCGCGGCGGGCCGCGGCGAGCGCGGCGTAGGTCGCGAGCGTGGCGTGGTCCCAGCGGTCGGGGTGGGCCCACGGCATGGGGCGGCGGGAGTCCTCGCCGAGCACGCCCTCGAGGCCGATCTCGTCGCCGGCGAAGAGCATCGGCACGCCGGGCAGGGTGAACTGCAGGCCGGCGGCGACGCGGTGCAGGGGAGCGGAACCGGTGAGGGTGCGGATGCGGGCGGAGTCGTGCGAGCCGAGGATGTTCCACGACTGGGCGGCTGCGCGGAAGCCGTACCGCGCGGCCCATTCGCGCAGGGTGCGCACCACGAGCGGGCCGGGCCGCACGGCCACCGGCAGCGGGCGGCCGAAGGCGCGGGCGGGGGAGGCGGGGTCGCGCAGCCACGACCACACCGGCCAGGAGAAGCCGGAGTAGTTCATCGTGCCGTGCCAGCCGTCGCCGTCGATGTCGCCCGACGCGTCGTGGTTGTGCTCGCCGATCACCCAGGCGTCGGCGCGTTCGGCGGTGGCGGTGCGGCGCACGGCCCGTGCGGTCTCGTGGTTGACGTCGAGGGCGCCGAGCCGACCGGTCATGTTGGCGACGTCGATGCGCCAGCCGTCGACGTCGAAGGGCGGCCGCAGCCAGCGCGCGACGACGCTCTCGTGGCCCTCCACCATCGCGGCTCGCAGCCCGGGGTCGGCGAGGTTGAGCTTGGGGAGCGTGTGGTGACCCATCCAGGTCTCGTAGCCGCCGTCCTCGCGCAGGTGGTACCAGGTGCGGGTGGGTCCGCCCTCCCGCGCCGTGCGGAACCACTCGTGGGTGTCGCCGGTGTGGTTGGTCGTCAGGTCGCCGAGCAGGCGCCACCCGCGGGCGTGGACGGCGGCCGCGAGCCGCGCGTAGGCCTCGTCGCCGCCGAGCAGCGGGTCGACGCCGTCGAAGGTCGAGGCGTTGTAGCGGTGGTTGCTCTCGCCGGGGAAGACCGGCGTCGTGTAGAGCACCGTGGCGCCGACGGCGTCGAGATGGTCGAGGTGCGCGACGACGCCGTCGAGGTCGCCGCCGAAGAACTGCAGCGGCGTGCGCGGGTCGGAGCCCTCGAAGACCACCTCGTCGTCCCAGGCGGCGGGCACCGCCCAGGACGGCGTCGGGCGGTGGTCGGCGGCCGCGGAGCGGGCGAAGCGGTCGGGGAAGATCTGGTAGACGACCGCCTCGCGGCCCCAGGCGGGTGCCGGGTCGTGGGTGCTGACCTTGAAGTCGAAGGTGTCGGGCAGGTCGTGCTCGACGACGCCGGCCGCGGTCAGCCAGCGCTGGGTGCCGTCGGGGGCGGCCAGCAGGAAGCGGTAGTGGGTGATCGGGTTGTGCACCGGCAGGTCGGCGGCCCACCACACGGTGTGCTCGTCGCTCGCGACGACGCGGGCCTGGTGGAACGTCGGCTCGGCGTCGTAGGTGGTGCGCACCCACACGGCGTCCGTCGGGTCGCCGGACCACAGCCGCACGCGCACGGTGACGACGTCGTCCAGGGACGGTGCGTCGTCGGAGAGGTAGAGCGGGGAGCCGTCGTGGTGGGGCTCGAGCGCCAGGTGCATGGCCGCAGTGTGCCGGACGGATGTTTCCGCGGTTCCGTTGTGCCGCACTAGAACGTGTTCTAGGTTGCTCGCGTGAGTGCTCGCGTCGTCGTCATCACCGGTGCCGCCTCCGGCATCGGATTCGCCACCGCCGAGGCCTTCCGCGACCTCGGCGACACCGTGTTCGGGCTCGACATCGCCCCGACGGTGCCCGAGGGCGTCACCTACGTGGAGTGCAACGTCGGGTCGCGCGCGTCGGTGGACGCCGCGATCGCGCGCTGCGCCGAGGGCGGGCGCATCGACGTGCTGGCCAACGTGGCCGGCATCGTGCAGTTCGGGCACTTCGAGCAGATCACCGACGAGGAGTGGGACCGCGTGCACGCGGTCGACCTCAAGGGCCCCTTCATGCTCATCCAGGCCGCGCTGCCGCACCTGCTCGCCGCCGGCGGCAACGTCGTCAACGTCTCCAGCGTCGCCGGCAACAAGCCCCAGCCCTACGCCGCCGCCTACTCCGCGGCCAAGGGCGGCCTGACGATGCTGACCCGCTCGCTGGCCCTCGAGCTCTCCCCGAAGGGCATCCGCGTCAACGCCGTGTGCCCCGGCACCGTCGACACCCCGATCGTCTCCCACGTGGCCACGATCTTCCCCGCCGACCTCGACCACCGCGTCGCCGACCGGCTCATGATGATGCTGCCCGGCCCAGCGATCTCCCCGGCCGAGATCGCCTCCTCGATCGTCTACCTCGCCTCGCCCGAGGCCCGGATGATCACCGGGACGGTGCTGGCGTTCGACGGGGGGATGTAGGCGCCGTCCGCATGTAACGCGGGGTTACACACCTCTAGGCACCCCTTGTAAGGGCGCACCAGTGGTGCGTAACCCCGCGTTACAAGCGCGCGGGGCGGGTGGGCCGGGTCACGGAATCGGTCCGAGGCGGGTCGTGTTGCGCTCTGATGGCACCGGTCTGGACCAGTCCGGTGCCGTGATCCGACACCCGAGGCCGACGATCCGGCCGGAAGGACTCCCGCCGTGAGCAGCACAGCCACCGACTCCGCCACCTCCACCGCCGGTCCGCGCCGGCGCCTGAGGCTCCCGCCCTTCTGGGCCCAGATCCTCGGCGCCCTCGCGCTGGGCGCCCTGCTCGGCGTCATCGCGCGCACCCAGCACGTCGACAGCCTCACCAGCACGCTCTCGACGATCGGCGACACCTTCGTCTCGCTGCTGCGCACCGTGGTGGTGCCGCTGGTGTTCTTCGCGATCGTCGTGAGCATCGCCCGGCTGCGCGAGGTCACCGACGCGATGCGCCTCGCGCTGCAGACGCTGCTGTGGTTCGCCGTCACCGCGGCGATCTCGGTGAGCATCGGCCTCGGCCTCGGTCTGCTCACCGACCCCGGCCTGCACACGAGCGTCTCCCGCGACGCCGCCGCCACGCCGTCCGCCTCCGGCTCCTGGACCGACTTCCTCACCGGCCTCGTGCCCTCGAACTTCCTCGGCCTCACCGGCAGCTCGGACGGCGCCGGCGGCGTCTCGCTCGACTTCAACGTGCTGCAGATCGTGGTCGTCGCGCTGCTCATCGGTGCTGCGGTGCTGAAGACCGGGGCCAAGGCCGAGCCGTTCCTCGCCGTCGCCGAGTCCTTCCTGGCGGTCGTGCAGACGGTGCTGTGGTGGATCATCCGGCTCTCGCCGATCGGCACGCTCGGCCTCATCGGCAACGCCGTGGCCACCTACGGCTGGGACGCCGTCAGCCCGCTCGCCGTCTTCGCCGTCGACGTCTACGTCGGCTGCGCGATCGTGCTCCTGGTGCTCTACCCGGTGCTGCTGCGGGCCCACGGTCTCAACCCCGTGCGGTTCTTCGCCGGCGCGTGGCCGGCGCTGCAGCTGGCCTTCGTCTCGCGCTCCTCGGTGGGCACGATGCCGGTCACCGAGTACGTCACTACCCGCAACCTCGGCGTCCCGCGCGAGTACGCCTCCTTCGCCGTCCCGCTCGGAGCGACGACGAAGATGGACGGCTGCGCGGCCATCTACCCGGCGCTCGCGGCGATCTTCGTGGCGCAGTTCTTCGGCGTCGACCTCGGGTTCTCCGACTACCTGCTCATCGCGTTCGTCTCGGTCGTCGGCTCGGCGGCCACCGCCGGCCTCACCGGCGCCGTCGTCATGCTCACCCTGACGCTGAGCACCCTCGGCCTGCCGCTCGAAGGTGTCGGCCTGTTGCTCGCCGTCGACCCGATCCTCGACATGATGCGCACGATGACCAACGTCGCCGGCCAGGCGCTGGTGCCGACGATCGTCGCGCGGCGCGCCGGCATCCTCGACCAGGAGGTCTACGACCGCCGCGAGGCCGGTGACCCCGTCGCCGACCCGGGTCTGCTCGAGGACGCCGAGCGGGAGCTCGCGACCGCCGGGGCCTGAGCTGGTCGCTCGAGGCCCCCTGGCCACCGAGGTCAGGGGGCCTCGGCGCGCTCGATCATCGTCCAGCCACGCCAGCCGCGCTCCTCGAGCAGCTCCAGCAGTCGCCGGGCCGAGGGCATCGACTCGAGGAACACCGCGTCCAGGAGACGTACGAGCGCCGGGTCGAGGTCGGCGAGGTCGGGATCGGCGCTGCCGGCGTCGAGATAGGCGGCCTCGATGCCGGATGAGATCCGGTCGGCGACGGCGGCCAGGCGGGGGTCGTCGGCCTCGGCGTCGATGATCTCGTCGAAGTCGCGATAGAGCCCGCGCAGCACTCCGTCGCCGAACTGCCGGCGTTTGGTGTGCATCATCGTGTCGACGAGCCGCGGCTCGATCTGGGCGGCGATCATGATCCAGGAGTCCCGCTCGACCTCGATGAGCCGCTCGCTGAAGCCCTCCTGCCTCAGCAGTTCCAGGTAGGACGTGACGCTCTCGGGCAGCGCCAGGCTCTCCCCGGCCGCGAGCCGGGCGATGCGCCGACGGTGCTCCTGCAGAGCTCGCACGTCCCGGCGCAGGCGGCGGTCGATCTCCTCGACGGCCGCTGCGAACGCCTCCGGCGAGGCCCGCAGCAGTTCCTCGACACGCGCCAGCGGGACGCCGGCCTCCGCGAGAGTGCGGATGCGGATCAGGTTGGCGACGGCCACCGCGTCGTAGCGGCGGTAGCCGGAGTGGTCGCGTGCGGGCTCGGGGAGCAGACCGACCGCGTGGTAGTGCCGGATCGTGCGGACCGTGACCCCCGCATGGTCGGCCAGCTGGCTGATGGTCAGCATCGGCTCAGGATGCCTTCACCCGAGCCTGCGCCGGTAGACCCGTAGCGCCAGGACGAGGGCCACGACCAGCAGACCCGAACACCAGGCCAGCGCGGTCCACGCCTGGTCGCCCACCGGGGTTCCGGCAAGCAACCCGCGGATCGCGTCGGCCAGCGATGTCACCGGCTGGTGTTCGGCGAAGGCCGCCACCGGGCCGGGCATGGTGTCGGTGGGCACGAACGCCGAGCTGAGGAACGGCAGGAGCAGCAGCGGATAGGCGAATCCGCTGGCGCCGTCGGGGGTCGAGGCGGTGAGGCCCGGGATCACCGCGAGCCATGTCAGAGCGAGCGTGAAGAGCGCCAGCAGGCCGACGACGGCCAGCCACTCGAGCGGGCCGGCGCCGGAGCGGAAGCCCATCAGCAGGGCGACGCCCACCACCAGCACGAGCGAGATCGCGTTGGCCACGAGGGAGGTCAGCACGTGCGCCCACAGGATCGCCGAGCGCGGCACCGGGAAGGTCCAGGTGCGCTCGACGATGCCGCGCTGGACGTCGAGGAAGAGCCGGAACGCTGTGTAGGAGATGCCCGAGACCACAGTGATCAGCAGGATCCCCGGCAGCAGGTAGTCGACGTACGCCCCGGTGTCCGCCCCGGCCTGGATCGCGCTGCCGAACACGTAGACGAACAGCAGCAGCATCGCCACCGGCATCAGGGCGGTGGTGACGATCGTGTCAGGGCTGCGGGTGACGTGTCGCAGCGAGCGGCCCAGCAGCACACGGACGCCGTGTACGGACTCCGCGAGGCCGATCGAGTCGACGCCGTCGCCTGCCGGCGGCAGGAACGCGGTGGTGGCGAGGCCGGTCGTCGGGCCGGTCATCGGGACTCCTGCGAGGTGAGTGCGGTGCGGCCGCCGACGACGGCGAGGAAGACGTCCTCCAGCGAGGGCTGGCGCTCGATGTACTCGACCTGCGCCGGGGGCAGCAGGGCTCGGAGGTCGGCGAGACTGCCTTCGACGATGATCCGGCCGCCGTGGAGGATGGAGATCCGGTCGGCCAGGCGCTCGGCCTCCTCGAGGTACTGGGTGGTGAGCAGCACCGTCGTGCCGTCCGCGGCGAGCTGCTGGACGGTGCGCCAGACCTCCTGACGTGCCTGCGGGTCCAGGCCGGTGGTGGGCTCATCGAGGAACAGCACTGCCGGATCCCCGATGAGGCTCATGGCGATGTCGAGTCGGCGCCGCATTCCGCCGGAGTAGGTCGACGCCGCCCGGTCGGCGGCGTCGACGAGGTCGAAGCGCTCCAGCATCGCGGTGGCGACTCCGCGGGCGTCGCGCTCGCGGCGCAGGCGGGCGACCAGCTCGAGGTTCTCGCGGCCGGTGAGGATCTCGTCGACGGCCGCGAACTGGCCGGTGAGGCTGATCGTGCGCCGCACCGCGACAGGGCGTTCGACGACGTCGAAGCCCTCGACGAGCGCGGTGCCGGCGTCGGGTTGCAGCAGGGTCGCGAGGATGCGCACCAGCGTCGTCTTGCCGGCGCCGTTCGAGCCGAGCAGTGCGTGGACGCTGCCGCGTCGGACGGTGAGATCGACGCCGTCGAGCACGCGGTTCTCCCCGAAGGACCGGGCGAGACCGCGTACCTCGAGGGCCGGTGTGGGGTGGTGGGTGGTGGTCATGGCACCCAGGGTCGGAGCCTGACGCTGCGTCAAGGTCAAGCGCGGATCCGACGCCGGTGCGTCAGCGTGGACACCGGTGCTTCTACGATGAGCGCGCCCGGCGCGAAGGTGCAGGGCGTCGCCGGTGTAGCTCAGTAGGTAGAGCGCCTCTCTTGTAAAGAGGATGTCGCGGGTTCGATTCCTGTCACCGGCTCGCTCGTTCAGCTGCGATAGCGCCGTCCCGTGAAGGTCCAGCCCACGTCGTAGGGCGCGTAGGCCAGCCCCGGGAAGTCGCGCGGCACGTGCTCGTCGACGAAGGCGCGCGCCTCCTCCTGAGTGGCCAGCACGGCGAGCACAGGCTCGGGGGCGTCCTTGCGCTCGTCGATGACGAGCCAGACCTCGTCGCGTCGGCGTCGGCGTCGGCCTCGCCCGACCATCACCGCACCCGGGTGGGCTCGAAGGTGCGGGGCGGTGCGGCGAAGGCGTCCTGGGCGGCGATCAGCGCGATCTCGCGGGTGCCGGCGGCGATGGTTGCCTCGAGGACGGCGTAGACCGAGCCGGTGGTGCGGGCCAGCGCCTCGGACGGCGATCCGGTGGTGCGCAGGTGGGCGAGGTAGAGCGCGGCGGTGACGTCGCCGCAGCCGTTCGGCGTGATCGGCAGCAGGGGAGTGGTGACGGCCCAGGCGCCCGCGTCGGAGACGGCGAGCACCTCCAGGTGACCCTCCGGCACCTCGTCGTGCAGCACCGAGGTGACCAGCACGTCGCGCGGGCCGCGCGCCCGCACCGCGTCGACGGCGTCCAGCACCGCCGCGCGCGTGCGGGTGCCGCCGGCGCCGTCCGGGCCGCGCTCGATGCCGGCGAGGAAGTCGAGCTCGAAGTGGTTGGGGGTGATGACGTCGGCCTGCGGCACCACGACGTCGCGCAGGAACTCCGGGATGCCCGGCCGCACGAACATGCCGCGACCGACGTCGCCCATCACGGGGTCGCAGCAGTAGACGGCGTCCGGGTTGAGCGCCTTCACCCGCGCCACCGTGTCGACCACGATGCTGCCGACGGCGGGATCGCCCTGGTACCCCGACAGGACGGCGTCCGCCCGGCCGAGCACGCCGCGGTCGGCGATGCCCTCGATGACCTCGCGGACGTCGGCGGGGTCGAGCACCGGACCGCGCCAGGCGCCGTAGCCGGTGTGGTTGGAGAAGTGCACGGTGAGCACCGGCCAGACCTCGTGGCCGAGTCGCTGCAGCGGGAAGACCGCCGCGGAGTTGCCGACGTGGCCGTAGGCCACCGAGGACTGGATCGACAGGATGCGCACGGCAGCATTCTGGCGGTCGACGCCGTGGGGGCGCGCGCGGGTTCTCCGGCCCGCGAATCGTGCACTGGGACGGCGAAGCTTCGCCGTCCCAGTGCACGTTTCTTCGGTCGACCGAAGAAACTTGCGCAGCCCACCACCGACCTTCGACCAACAACTAGAACCTGTTCCACTTCTGTTCTAGTGTGGGCCCCGACACATTCCGTCGGTATGCAACGAGGGTGGCGATGGCCAAGAAGACCTACTCCCAGGAGGCCGACTACGTCGTCGTCGGCTCGGGCAGCTCGGGCTCGACGATCGCGGGGCGGCTGGCCGAGTCCGGCGCGCGCGTGATCGTGCTGGAGGCGGGCAAGAGCGACGAGCAGTACCTCGTGAAGAAGCCCGGCATGATCGGCCCGATGCACGCGGTCCCGCAGTTGAAGAAGACCGTCGACTGGGGCTACTACTCGGTGCCGCAGAAGCACATCCTCGACCGCAAGATGCCCGTCCCGCGCGGCAAGGTGCTCGGCGGCTCGAGCTCGATCAACGGCATGGTCTACGTGCGCGGCAACCGCGCCAACTTCGACTCCTGGGCCGCCGAGGGCAACACCGGCTGGGACGCCGACTCGGTCAACGCCGCCTACAAGCGCCTCGAGGACTACGAGGGCGGCGCCGACGAGTACCGCGGCACCGGTGGCCCGATCCACATCACGATCAACAAGACCCCGCAGGAGGGGTCGCTCCAGTTCCTCCAGGCCACCGCGGAGGTCACCGGCTGCCAGATCCTCGAGGACTACAACGGCGCCACCCAGGAGGGTGTCGGCCGCATGCAGCAGAACGCCGCCAACGGCCTGCGCTACTCCTCCTCCCGCGGCTACATCCACCACCTGGCGCCGTCCACCCTCGAGGTGCAGACCCAGGTGCTGGTCACCAAGGTCGTCATCGAGAACGGACGCGCGGTCGGCGTCGAGGTGCGCGACAAGGACGGCTCCACCCGCACGATCCGGGCCGGCAAGGAGGTCATCCTGTCGGCCGGCTTCGTCGGGTCGGCGCAGATCCTCATGCTCTCGGGCATCGGCCATGCCCAGCACCTCAAGGACCACGGCATCTCCGTGGTGGCCGACCTGCCGGTGGGTGACAACCTGCACGACCACCTGTTCCACGCGGTCACGTTCCACACCACCGCCTCGAAGAACAAGGGGACGGCGTCCTACTTCGCCAAGGGCCTGGTCAAGGAGCTCGCCCGCCCGGGCAGCACCTTCCTGGCCAACTCGGTGTTCGAAGTGCTGGCGTTCCTGCAGACCTCGCAGGCGAAGAACAACGTGCCCGATCTCCAGCTGCACCTGCTGCCGTGGGCCTACCCGTCGGGCAACCAGGACGAGCCGATCCGGCACGAGGTCGACACCGTGCCCTCGTTGACCGTGCTCACCACGCTCATCTACCCCAAGAGCCGCGGCACGCTGCGCCTCGCCTCGGCCGACCCGACCCAGGCGCCGCTCATCGACCCGCAGTACCTCGCGGAGCCCGAGGACCTCCAGCTGCTCGAGGAGGGCACCGGCCTGGTGCGCGAGATCTTCGCCAGCAAGGCGTTCGGCGGTTCGATCATCAAGGAGGCCCACCCGGGCAGGCACGTGCAGGGCGAGCAGTTGCGCCACACGATCCTCAACCGGGCCACCTCGGTCTACCACGGTGTCGGCACCTGCCGGATGGGCGTCGACGACCTCGCCGTCGTCGGCCCCGACCTCAAGGTCAAGGGCGTCGAGGGCCTGCGCGTGTGCGACGCCTCGATCATGCCGTCGATCACCGGCGGCAACACCAACGCGCCGTCCTACATGATCGGCGAGATGGGCGCGGCGCTCGTGCTGGGCGGTGCGCGATGACCGTCGCCCCGCAGAAGCCGCAGGCGCCCGCGCGTCCGGCCAGCGTCACCGACGACCTGCTGCGCCGGCTCGTCGCACGCGTCTCCTCCGACGGCTCGCGGACGCCGTGGCCGCTCACCGAGGTCTACACCGGCGAGGTGCTCGTCGAGCTGCCGCAGTCGACGCCGTCCGACATCGAGCGCGCCTTCGGCGAGGCGCGTGCCGCGCAGGTGCGCTGGGCCGCGACTCCGGTCAAGCAGCGCCTCGAGGTCTTCAAGCGCGCCCATACGCTGCTCATCGACAACGCCCACCGCACCGCCGACCTCATCCAGGTCGAGAGCGGCAAGAACCGGCGGATGGCGATCGAGGAGACCTGCGACCCGCCGATGGTGATGAGCCACTACCTCAAGCGGGCCGAGAAGCTGCTCGCGCCGACCAAGCGGGGCGGACCGGTGCCGCTGGTCTCGCACTCGACCGAGATCCGTGTGCCCAAGGGCGTCGTCGGCATCATCGCGCCGTGGAACTTCCCCTTCGCCACCGGTCTCTCCGACGCCATCCCGGCGCTGATGGCCGGCAACGCGGTGGTCGTGAAGCCCGACAACAAGACCGCGCTCTCGCCGCTCTTCGGCATCTCGCTGCTCGAGGAGGCCGGCCTCCCGAAGGGGCTCTTCCAGGTCGTGTGCGGTGAGGGCCCGGACGTCGGCCCGACCCTCATCGACAACGCCGACTACATCATGTTCACCGGCTCCTCGGCCACGGGCCGCGTGATCGGCGAGCGCGCCGGGCGCAACCTCATCGGCTGCTGCCTCGAGCTCGGCGGCAAGAACCCGATGATCGTGCTCGACGACGTCGACGCCGAGGAGTGGGTGCGCGGCGCCCTGTTCGGCGTCTTCGGCAACACCGGTCAGATCTGCATGCACATCGAGCGCATCTACCTGCCCGACAGCCGCTACGACGAGCTGAAGGCCGCGTTCGTCGCGGCCACCGAGTCGCTGAACATCGGCGCCGCCTACGACTTCGGCCCCGAGCTCGGCTCGCTGGTCTCGCCCGACCACATGCGCCGCGTGCAGTCGCACGTCGACGACGCCGTCGCGAAGGGCGCCACCGTCGTCACCGGCGGCAAGCCGCGCCCCGACCTCGGGCCGGCGTTCTTCGAGCCGACCATCCTCGAGGGCGTCACCACCGACATGGAGTGCGGCGTCATCGAGACCTTCGGCCCGGTCGTCGCCCTGCACCGCTACCGCACGGTCGAGGAGGCCATCGCCCTGGCCAACGACACCGAGTACGGCCTCAACGCCTCGGTGTGGGGCAAGGACCTCGACCGCGCCGTCGCGATCGCCCAGCGCATCGAGGCCGGCAACGTCAACGTCAACGACGCCCTCGCCACCGCCTTCGCCTCCAAGGGGACGCCGTCCGGCGGGGTCAAGGCCTCCGGCGTCGGCGCCCGCCACGGCGACCAGGGCCTGCTGAAGTACACCGACGTGCAGAACCTCGCCGTGCTGAAGAAGCAGGTCATGGGTCCGCGCCCCGGCCAGGAGTACGGCGACTACGTCGGCTCGATGCTCTCGGGGCTGAAGATGATGCGGCGGTTGGGGATCCGGTAGGGGGGTTCAGGTTTCCCCGGTCAGCCGGGGAAACCTGATGTTGTCGGGCGAAACTTCGCCCCACAACATCAGGTTTCGCCCCACCAGTGACACCCGTCAGCGGTCGGACGCCGTCGCGTCGGCGCTCAGGCGACCTGGAGCGACCGCTTCGAGAGGCCCATCCAGAAGCCGTCGATGCGCTGCTCGCCCGGGGCGCCGGGGTCGGTGGCCGCGCCGAGGGTGACGAACAGCGGGCTGTAGTGCTCGACCGTCGGGTGGGCGAAGGGCATGCCGGGTGCGAGCTCCCGGTAGTTCGCGAGCGTGTCGAGGTCGCCGGCGGCCAGCGCCTCGGCGGCCCAGTGGTCGAAGTCGCTGGACCAGCCCGGCGCGGCGGCGTCGATGGAGAAGTCGCGCAGGAACGGCAGGCCGTGGGTGAGGAAGCCCGAACCGATCACGAGCACGCCCTCGTCGCGCAGCGGCCGCAGCCGCGCGCCGAGCTGGAGGAGCCGGCCCGGGTCGTGGGTCGGCAGCGACATCTGCAGCACGGGGATGTCGGCGTCGGGGTACATGATCTTCAGCGGCACCCAGGCGCCGTGGTCGAGGCCGCGCGAGGTGTGCTGGTGCACGGGCTCGCCGGCGGGCATCATCGCCGCGATCCGCTGGGCCAGCGCGGTGGCGTCCGGGGTCGCGTAGGTCATCCGGTAGTACTTCGGGTCGAAGCCGCCGAAGTCGTAGACCAGGGGCGCGCCGCTGGCGCTGAGGCTCACCGGCGCCGATTCCCAGTGCGCGCTGACGATGAGGATCGCCGTCGGGCGCGGCAGGTCCTGCGCCCAGGCCGCCAGCTGGGACGACCACAGCGGGTCGTCGAGCAGGGGCGGGGCGCCGTGGCCGATGTAGAGGGCGGGCATCCGGCCCGTGGAGTCCTGCGTCATGATCACCTCAACTTGTTGAGGATTCAACTTTATTCCATCGGGAGCTGCCACGCCACCCCGGAACCGCCCTGCTCCGTCAGCAGGGCGTTCACGCGGCTGAACGGCCGGGAGCCGAAGAAGCCGCGGGAGGCCGAGAGCGGCGAGGGGTGCGCCGAGGCGACGTACGGGACGCCGCCGAGCGTCGGCACCAGCGACTGCGCGTCGCGGCCCCACAGGATCGCCGCGAGCGGCCCGCCGCGCGCCACGAGTGCGCGGATCGCGCATTCGGTCACCTCCTCCCAGCCCTTCCCGCGGTGGGACGCCGGCTCGCCCGGCCGCACGGTCAGCACCCGGTTGAGCAGCAGGACGCCGGCGTCGGCCCACGCGGTCAGGTCGCCGTGGGACGGCGTCGCGATGCCGAGGTCGTCGCGCAGCTCGGTGTAGATGTTGGTCAGGCTGCGCGGGATGGGGCGCACATGCGGGTCGACGGCGAAGCTCAGCCCGATCGGATGGCCCGGGGTCGGGTAGGGGTCCTGGCCGACGATGAGCACCCGCACCTCGCTCATCGGCCGTCGGAACGCCCGCAGCACGTGCTCGCCGGCGGGGAGGTAGCCGCGCCCCGCTGCGATCTCCTCGCGCAGGAAGCGCCCCATCGCCGCGATCCGCTCGTCGACCGGCGCGAGCGCCGTCGCCCAGTCGGGGCTCATGAGGCCCTTGTCCACCAGTCCGGCCAGTGCGCTCATGGGGGCGAGGCTAGTGGCGGAGGTGGTGGTGGGGGCTGTGGAGGACGGCGGTCTGAGTCACCGGCCGCCCGGTGAGTCTGTCGTTGGTCAGCCGAAGTTTGGTACGCCCACCGACAGACTCACCTGACCAACCCCCGGCCCGGCCTGTGGACGACGGTCGAGGACGCCGTCACCAGGGCGAGGGCTCGTAGTCCTTGAGGAAGCAGCCGTAGAGGTCCTCGCCGGCCTCGCCGCGCACGATCGGGTCGTAGACCCGCGCGGCGCCGTCGACGAGGTCGAGGGGGGCGTGCCAACCGTCGCCGGCGTGCCGCAGCTTGTCCTGGTGCGGTCGCTCGTCGGTGATCCACCCGGTGTCGACGGCGGTCATGAGGATGCGGTCGGACTCGAACATCTCCCCGGCCGAGGTGCGGGTGAGCATGTTGAGCGCCGCCTTGCTCATGTTGGTGTGCGGGTGGCCGGGGCCCTTGTAGCGCCGCGAGAACTGGCCCTCCATCGCCGAGACGTTGACGACGTACGCCCGCCGCGCGCCACCGGCCACCGCGGCCCGCATCGCCGCCCGCAGCCGCGAGACCAGCAGGAACGGCGCGGTCTGGTTGCACAGCTGCACCTCGAGCAGCTCGAGCGGGTCGACCTCGTCGACGACCTGGGTCCAGGAGTTCGTGGTCTGCAGGTCGGGCAGCAGCCCGCCGGCGTCGACGGCGCTGCCGTCGAGGTGCGCGGCCAGCGAGGCGTGCCCGGCCTTGAGGGCCAGCGCGGTGATGGTGGCGGCGTTGTGGTGCTCCAGCGCCGCCTCCGGCGACTCGCCGTCGTGGTGGGCGATCGCCTCGGACGCCAGGGCGCCGGCGATGGCGGCGGGGTGGGCCTCGGAGATGCGGTCGAAGCTGATCATCTCCGGCAGTCGGACGCCGGCCGGCAGCGGCGCCGACTCGGCCTCGACCAGGCGGGAGTAGGCGCCCGGGGTGCGCCGGACGGTCTGGCATGCGTTGTTGATGAGGATGTCGAGTGGCCCGTCGGCGGCGACCTCGTCGGCCAACGAGATCACCTGGGTGGGGTCGCGCAGGTCGATGCCGACGATCTTGAGCCGGTCGATCCAGTCGGCGGCGTCCTCGAGCCCGGCGAAGCGGCGCATCGCGTCGTGCGGGAAGCGGGTGGTGATGGTGGTGTGCGCGCCGTCGCGCAGCAGCCGAAGCGCGATGTACATGCCGATCTTCGCGCGACCGCCGGTCAGCAGAGCGCGCTTGCCCGAGAGGTCGGTGCGCTGGTCGCGCTTGGCGTGCGAGCGGGCGGCGCACGTGGGGCACAGCCAGTGGTAGAACGCGTCGACGAGCGTGTAGTCCTGCTTGCAGATGTAGCAGCCGCGGGCGTTGATCAGCTCCCCGGCGAACGCGCCGGCGGCCGTCGAGACCAGCGGGATGCCGGCCGTCTCGTCGTCGATGCGCAGCGCCGACCCGGTGGCGGTGGCCTCGGTGACGGCGCGGTCGTGGGCGAGCTCCTCGGCGCGCTTGCGGAGCTTGCGCTCCTTCTTGATCGCCTTGTACATGTGCGCGGCCGCGCGCTTGACCGTGACCAGGTCGGGGTGGTCCTCCGGCAGCTCGTGCAGCGTCTCCAGCACCCGCAGCGTCGCGGCGAGGTCGTCCGGGTCGATCGTGGCGGTCACCGGGGGATGGTAGGGCCGGGAGCTACCGGCGCCCGAACTCGGCGGAGCGCGGCACCCACGGCGCCACCCCCTCCTGGCCGACCTCGACGTCGAGGATCGCCATGTGCGTGGCGTCGCCCTGCACCGCCGACTGGTTGGCCACCAGCACCCGCGTGCCCAGGAACGTGGCGCTGCACGGGGTGTCGAACGGGATCGACGACCCGTTCTCCCCGACCAGCGGCAGCTGCGGGAAGCTGTCGACCTCGGTGCCGTCGGCGTCGAGTTCGACGATGCGGTTGGTCAGTCCCGCCATCGCGATGAGGAAGTGCCCCGATCGGGAGATGCCGAACCCGTCGGGCAGGTCGGTGGGCAGCGAGGTCCACAGCAGCTCCGGCGTGCCCGGCGATCCGTCGGCCGCGATCGGGATGCGGTAGAGCCCGCCGTTCGTCGGCAGGGTCGCCCCGGTGGTGATCGTCTGCTGGGTCGCGTAGAACGCACGATCGCCAGGCACGTAGCGCAGTCCCGTGGTGCCGAACTCCAGGACGCCGGCCAGCGCCGAGGAGCGCAACCACTCGCTCACCGTGCCGTCGGGGCGCACCCGCCAGATGACGTCGTCGCCGTAGTCGCTGACGTAGAGGCCGCCCGGCCCCCAGGTCGCGTAGTTGGGAACGGCGCCGTCGGGCAGCCGGGCCACGCGCCGCCAGGCGCCGCTGTCGGGATCGAGGGTGAGCACGGACGACGTCGAGGTCTCCAGCACGATCAGGCGCCCTGAGCGGGTCTCGGCCGCCACCTGGATGCCGTGGTCGGCGTCGAGTCGCTGGAAGCGCGGCGGCACGCTCCACGAACGCCGCTGCACGCCGTCCGCGCTCCACTCCTGCACCCGCGAGGGGGCGGTGGAGCCGGAGGCGATGTAGGTGCCGGCGTAGACCCGACCCGACCGGGCGACGTGCACGTAGGCGGGGTGGCCGCCGGGCATCCGGGCGAAGACGCGGGTGTCCCACTTCGCGCGCGCCTCCGCGGCCCGGGCGGCCGGGACAGCCGGGGCGGCCTGGGCGGCCGGGCCGGCCGGCACCGCCGCGACGAGCGCGGTCGTCGACAGTGCGGCGATCAGCGCCGCGAGCGCCCGCCTCACAGGCGACCCGCCACCTCGAGCGCGGCCCGCTCGCCCGAGCGGACGGCGCCGTCCATGTAGCCCGACCAGTAGGTCGCGGTCTCGGTGCCGGCCCAGTGCACGCGCCCGAACGCCTGCCGGATCGCCGGCCCGAACTCGACCATGGTGCCGGGCGCGTGGAACGCGGTCGGACCGCCGCCGCTCCAGCGCTCCTTGGTCCAGTCCTCCTCGACGTAGTCGATGGGGGAGAGCGCCTTCTCGCCGAACATCGCGGCGAACCCCTCGAGCACGGCCTTCTTGCGCGCGGCCCGGCTCTTGGGTCCATAGGTGCGCCAGGTGGCGCCGCCGACGAACGCGAGCAGGACGCCGGGGGCGCCGTCCCCGGGCGGGGTGTTGTCGAAGACGGCGCGTGCGGCACCGGCGTCGTTGATGCCGAAGCCGTTGAGGCCGTCCTCGCGCCAGAACGGGGTCTCGTAGACGGCGTCGCACTTCATGAGCTGGCCCATGTCGAGGCGGCGCAGCAGCGTGAGGCGCCGGGTCGGCAGCCGTGGGAACCACTCGATGCCGAGCACCATCGGCGGGGGCGCGGCCACGACCACCCGCTTCGCGCGGACGACGCCGCGGGCGGTGTGGACGACGACGCCGTGGTCGCGCTGCTCGATGCGGCTCACCGCAGCGTCGAGCGCCACGATGTCGCCGAGCCGCTGGGCCAGCCGGATCGGCACCAACTGGGAGCCGCCGACGAACCGGCGCTCCTGGGCGCCGTTGGCGGTGTCGGAGTTGCGGGAGAAGGTGCCGACGTTCTGCTCGTTGCCCGAGCAGGCGATGTACCAGAGCACGAAGAGCAGCGACATCTCGTCGGGGTCGGCGCCGAAGCCCGGCTGGGTCCAGCACTCGATGAGGTTGCCGATGCCGGAGGCGTTCACGGCGTTGCGGCGGATGAACTCCCCGAGGGTGATGGCGTCCCAGTCGGCCGCGCTCGGGTGCGCCCACGGGGCGGCGACGTCGATCTCGGCGGCCATGGAGTCCAGGCGCTGGAGCAGCAGGGCGGCGTCGAGCAGGATCGTCGGGTCGGGCGGCACGGTGCCGGTGTAGGTGGAGCGGCCGAGCAGCGAGGAGACGTAGACGCTCTGACCGGTGTTGTACTCCAGGAACGTCTTCACCCCCATCTCCTCGGCCAGCGCGAGGATGCGGTCCTGGGTGGGGCCGACGAAGGCGCCGCCGGACTCGATCGTGTGGGCGCTGCGCGGGCGGCCGCCGAGGTGGTGGTTGAGCACGCGTCCGCCGACCCGGTCGCGGGCCTCGACGACGAGCACCGACGCGCCGGTGCGCGCGAGGTCGCGGGCGGTGACCAGGCCGGCGATGCCGGCGCCGACCACGACGACGTCGACCTTCGCGGGCAGCCGGCCCTGCAGGCCGCGGGGCCCGGTCGCGTCGGCGGCGGCGGCAACGGTGCCGAGGGAGCCGAGGGCGCCCAGGGCCGGGACGCCGGCCGCTCCGAGGGCGGCGGCGCCCAGGGTGCGGCGGGTCAGGCCGGCGTGGCTGAGGCGGGGGGTGGGGGGAGGAAGGGCCATCGGGTGCTCCTCGTCGTCGGGCCGTCGGGCGCGCCCGGGGGGTCGCGAGCGGTCGCCGGAGGTGGTGGGGGATCAACGCGGCCACGGCGGCGGGGTCACGGCGTCCCGGGGCAAACCTGAAACCGTGTCAGATTTGGTTTCGGCACCCTACACTCCTCGCCATGCCCGCCTCCACCCCTCCGTCCACGACCGTGGACGCCGTCCCGCGCCGCGTCCCCACGCAGGCCCGCAGCCGGCGCCGGGTCGAGGCGATCCTCGACGCCGCCGAGCGGTTGGTCGTCGAGCACGGCGTCGAGGCGCTCACCACCCGCGACATCGCCCAGGCCGCCGAGGTGCCGGTCGCCTCCCTCTACCAGTACTTCGCCGACAAGGAGGAGGTGCTGCTCGCCCTGGCCCAGCGCGACATGGACGAGATGGACGAGCAGGTGGCCCGCGACATCGCCGCCCTGCCCGCCGTCACGATCGATGCCGTCGTGGCCGCCACCATGGCCGCCTTCGTCGAGGTCTACCGGCGCCGGCCGGCCTTCGTGGTCATCTACCTGCGCGGACGCACCAATGCGGCCGTGGCCGCCTTCGGACGCGTCCACAACGCCCGCACCGCCGCCACCCTGCGCGAGTTCGTCCTCGACGCCGGGTTGTGCGACGAGCGGCTGACGCCGGCGATCGCCGAGCTCGCCATCGAACTCGGCGACCGCGTCTTCCAGCTCGCCTACGAGCACCGCCTCGACGGCGACCCGGTGCTCGTCGCCGAGGGCGTCGCGCTGCTCACCGCCTACCTCCACCGCTTCGCGCCCGGCGGCGACGCCGGATGAGCGCCCCCGCCGAGCCCGCCGACCCGGCTGCCGTGGCGGACGCCGTCGCCGCCGCGGCGCGCCGGCTGGCCGCCGAGGGCCTGCTCGTCGGCACCGCCGGCAACCTCAGCGCCCGCGTGCCGGGCGCCGAGCAGGTCGTCGTCACAGGCTCCGGGGTGGCGCTCGCGGCCTGCACGGCCGCCGACACGGTGCTGGTCGGCCTCGACGGCACGGTGCTCGCCGGCACGCTCGCACCGACCTCCGAGCTCGACCTCCACCTCGGGGTCTACGCCGACCGCCCCGAGGCCGGGGCCGTCGTCCACACCCACGCCCCGTTCAGCACGGCGGTGGCCTGCGTGCTCGACGAGCTGCCGGTGCTGCACTACCAGCAGCTCCTGCTCGGCGGCGCGATCCGGGTCGCGCCCTACGCCACGTTCGGCACGCCCGAACTGGCCGACCACGTGCGCGCGGCGCTGGCCGGACGCCAGGCGGCGCTGATGGGCAACCACGGGTCGGTCGCCGTCGGAGCCGACCTCGAGGCCGCCGCCGAGAACGCCGTCCTGCTGGAGTGGTTGGCCGCCCTGCACCACCGCGCCAGCGCCCTCGGCACCCCGCGGGTGCTCACCGAGCAGGAGCAGACCGACGTCGTCCTCGCGGCCCTCGCCCGCAGCTACGGCACCCCCACCCCCCGCCTCCAGGAGGAGACCCCGTGACCGCCACCCCCGCCCCGATGGTCGTCGCCGCCGTCGGCGTCCACGTGCTCGACACCCACGTGATCGGCATCGAGTCGATCCCCGCCGGCTCCGACGGCCAGCTCGTGGAGACCATCCGGATGTCGGCGGCCGGCACCGCCGGCGGCGCCGCGTTGGTCCTCGCCCGGCTCGGGGCGCAGGTGCGCAGCCTCGGCGCCATCGGCACCGACACCGCCGGCGACACGTTGCTCGCGCTGCTCGCCCGCGAGGGCATCGACACCGCCGGCCTCGTGCGGCTGGCCGAACACCAGACCTCCGCCTCGGTGATCCCGGTGCGTCCCAACGGCGACCGGCCGGCCTGGCACTGCATCGGCGCCAACGGCGCCTTCACCCTCGACCACCTCGCGGACGACGCCCTCGACGGCCTCACCCACCTCCACCTCGGCGGCCCGGAGTTCCTCGGCGGACCCGCCGCCGGCGACCTGCTCGCCCGGGCCCGCGCCCGCGGCATCACGACGAGCGTCGACATCCTCGCCCCCGGCGACCCCGACCTGCTCGCCTGGATCGCCGACGCGCTCCCGCACACCGACCACCTGCTGCCCAACGACGAGCAGGTGCGCGGCTTCACCGGCGAGAGCGACCTCGGTGCCGGTGCCCGCGCCCTGGTCGCCGCCGGCGCCGGAGCGGTCGCGGTCACCCAGGGCGCCCGCGGCGCCCTCGTGGTCACCGCCGCCGAGCCCGACCGCGTGGTCGAGGTGCCGGCCGTCGCGCTGGGCGAGGGCGAGCTCGTCGACACCACCGGCTGCGGCGACGCCTTCTCCGCCGGCTACCTGCGCGGCCTCTCTCTCGGCCGCGACCCGGTGGCCGCCGCTCGGCTCGGCTGCGCGACGGCGTCCTTCGTCGCCCGCGGGCTCGGCAGCGACGCGGGGGTCTACGACCTCGACGCCGTCCTGTCGCTGGTGGGGTGACCGGTCGCGCGGACTGCGGCCGGTCCCCGGCGTCCCACTGGTCAGGGGAAACTCCCGCTTGTCAGGGAATGCTTGCTGTGCCAAGAAGGAGTTTCCCCGGCTGACCGGGGAAACTCCCGCCCCGCCACCCGCTACCGTCCCCCCATGCGCGCCGTCGTCCTGCACCAGGGAGAACTCGCCGTCGAGGAGGTTCCCGACCCGGTGCCGGGTCCCGGGCAGATCCTGCTCGAGGTCAGTCACTGCGGCATCTGCGGTTCCGACCTGCACGCCCGCCACCACGGCGACGCGACGGCCGATCTCGCCCGCGCGGTCGGGTACGACGACTTCATGCGCAGCCACCAGCGGGTGGTCATGGGCCACGAGTTCTCCGGCCGCGTGCTCGAGTACGGCCCGCGCACCCGCCGCGCCTGGAAGCCGGGGCAGACGCTGGTCGCGCTGCCGATCCTGCAGAGCGACGGCGCCCCGCAGCTCACCGGCCTCGCCGAGGTCGCCCCGGGTGCCTACGCCGAGCGGGTGCTGGTGCAGGAGGGGTTCGCGATCCCGGTGCCCGACGGCGTCGGCACCGACCTCGCCGCGCTCACCGAGCCGATGGCCGTCGCCCTGCACGCGGTGCGGCGCGGCTCGGTCGGGCGCAAGGACACCGCCGTGGTCATCGGCTGCGGCCCGATCGGGCTCGCGGTCATCAGCGTGCTCAAGGCCAGCGGTCACCGCACCGTCGTCGCGAGCGACTTCTCCCCGCGCCGGCGCGCGCTCGCCGAGGCCTGCGGCGCCGACGTCGTCGTCGACCCCGCCCAGGACTCGCCGTGGGAGGTGCCCGCCACGACCGCCGGCTCCGTCGCCCTGCCCGACCTGCTCACCCTGGGGCTCTCGACCACCGAGCAGCTGCGTCGTGTGCCGTTCCTGCCGTGGTGGGAGGTCTTCAAGGTCGCCAACCGGCTCGGCGCGACGCCGTCCGGCCCGGTGGTCTTCGAGTGCGTCGGCGTGCCCGGCGTCATCGACGACATCGTCATGAGCGCCCCGGCCCGCTCGCGCGTCGTGGTCGTCGGCGTGTGCATGGAGGCCGACCGCTTCCAGCCCGCGATGGCGATCAACAAGGAGCTCGACCTGCGCTTCGCCTTCGGCTACGACCCCGGCGAGTTCGCCGAGACGCTGCGCCTGATCGCCGACGGCAGCCTCGACCCGTCGCTGCTCATCAGCGGCGTCGTCGGACTCGGGGGCGTCGCGGGCGCCTTCGACGCCCTCGGCGACCCCGAGTCGCACGCCAAGATCCTCATCGATCCGCAGCAGGACGGCGCCGCGATCGCCGCGCGCTGAGCAAGCGGCGGCTCAGGACGACAGCGCGCGCGAGCCCGCCGAGCCGTAGCGCCGCTTCGGGTTCGACCCGATCGCCCGCTTGGACGCCGGGTCGGGGTCCACCTCGCTGCCGCCGGACGGCGCCGGGTCGGTCGACCACTGCGCGATCCAGGCGTCCATCGCGGGCCAGGTGGTGGTGCGGGCAGCGCGGCCGGTCAGCATGCCGAGGTGGCCGCCGGGCACGACCTCGAAACGGGTCTCCTTGGAGCCGGTGAGCAGCGGTACCACCGCCTTGACCGCCGGCACCGGCGCGATGCCGTCGGTCGAGCCGGCGAAGACGAGCACGGGCGCGGTGATCGCCGCCAGGTCGATGGTGCGGCCCTCGACCTCGAAGGTGCCGCCGACGAGCGCGTTGCCCTTCACCATGCGGTGGTAGAGCTGCCCGAAGGTGCGCCCGGGGTAGGCGATCATGTTCTGGGTGAAGACGTCGACTGCCTCGATCTGGGCGAGGAACTCGGTGTCGTCGAGGTGGGTGGCCAGCGCGATCGGCTTGGTCACCAGCTTCTGGAACGACGAGAGCTGGAAGGCCCATTTCACCAGCGGCTTCGGGGCGCCGCCCAGGGCCTGGTAGCCCTTGGTGATCGGACCCTTGCCGTTGAAGAAGTTGAGCAGCGGGCGCAGCGGCGCCACCAGCGGCACCAGCGAGACGTCGAAGGGGGAGCCCACGATCGTCAGCGAGGCGATCGGCAGGTCGGCGGCGTCGGCCGCGGCCAGCAGCGTGAAGATGCCGCCGAGGCTCCAGCCGATCACGTGCACCGGGCGTCCGCCGGCGTGGGCGGAGACCTCGCGGATCGCGGTCGGCACGACCTCCTCGATCCAGTGCTCCATGCCGAGGTTGCGGTCCTTGAAGGACACCTCGCCGTACTCCACCAGGTAGGTGGGTCGCCCGCCGGTGACGAAGTGCTCGACCAGCGAGCAGCCGCGCCGCAGGTCGTAGCAGCTGGACGGCGCGGCGAGCGGCGTCACGAGCAGCACCGGATCGCCGGTCTCCTTCGCCGTGGCCGCCGGGCGGTAGTGGTAGACCTCGCGCAGCGTTCCCTCGTCGATGAGGGTGCGCGGCATCGGACGCAGGTCGGCGAGGCCGCCGTAGAGCACCTTGTGGGCGACGTTGCCGGCCGCGGCGACGACCTGGTCGGGCTTGGGGAGGAGGTCCACGGGCGAAAGGTACCCCCGTCACCGGGTCCGCGTCAGGAGCCTGGGACCGGTGACCTCGCTCGCAGACGGGTAGAGGATGACGTCGCGTCAGGAACGACGGGCGGGCCGCACGTCCTTCTCGTGGGTGCCGACGTCGGCCAGCTCGGTCATGAACGACTCCGCCCACGCCTTCACGTCGTGCTGGGTGACCTGGCGCCGCATCGCGCGCATCCGCCGCGTGCGCTCGCGCTCGTCGGCGCCGTAAGCCTCCAGCAGCGCCGACTTCATGCCGTTGATGTCGTAGGGGTTGACCAGCCACGCCTGGCGCAGCTCCTCGGCCGCCCCGGCGAACTCCGAGAGCACCAGCGCGCCGTCGCCCTCGTAGCGGCAGGCGACGTACTCCTTGGCCACGAGGTTCATGCCGTCGCGGTAGGGGGTGACCACCATGACGTCGGCGGCGCGGTAGAGCGCGGCCATCTCCTCGCGCGGGTAGGAGGAGTGCAGGTAGCTGATCGCCGGGGAGCCGATGCGGCCGTGGTCGCCGTTGATGCGCCCGACCAGCCGGTCGATCTCGTCACGCAGGAGGCGGTACTGCTCGACCTGCTCACGCGAGGGCACCGCGACCTGCACGAAGACGGCGTCCTCGACGTCGAAGTGCCCCTCCTCGAGCAGCTCGCCGAACGCGCGCAGGCGGGCGTAGATGCCCTTGGTGTAGTCGAGGCGGTCGATGCCGAGGAAGACCCGGCGCGGGTTGCCCAGCGCCTCGCGGATCTCGGCGGCCCGCGCGGCCACGCTCTCGGAGCGGGCGAGCTCCTCCAGGCCGGCGGCGTCGATGGAGATCGGGAAGGCCGCCGCCCGCACGGTGCGCCCGTCGGGCAGGTAGACGAGGTCGCGGTGGGTCTTGTGCCCGACCCGCTGGCGCACCAGCCGGATGAAGTTCTGCGCCGCGCCCGGCAGCTGGAAGCCGACGAGGTCGGCACCGAGCAGGCCCTCGAGGATCTGGCGGCGCCACGGCAGCTGCTGGAACAGCTCGGCGGGCGGGAAGGGGATGTGCAGGTAGAAGCCGATGCGCAGGTCGGGGCGCAGGGTGCGCAGCATCTGCGGCACCAGCTGGAGCTGGTAGTCGTGCACCCAGACCGTGGCGCCCTCGTCGGCGGCCTCGGCGGCCTTCTCGGCGAAGCGCTGGTTGACCGCCACGTAGGAGTCCCACCACTCGCGGTGGAACTCCGGCTTGGCCACCAGATCGTGGTAGATCGGCCAGAGCGTGCCGTTGGAGAAGCCCTCGTAGAAGCCCTCGATGTCCTCGGCGCTCATCGAGATCGGCACGAGGTCCATGTCGTTGTCGGTGAACGGCTCGACGTCGACGTCGACCCCGCCCGGCCAGCCGATCCACACGCCGTCGCCGTGGCGCATGACCGGTTCGATGGCGGTGACCAGACCGCCGGGGGAGGTGCGCCACGTGTGGCTGCCGTCGGCCAGCTCGACGCGATCGACCGGCAGGCGGTTGGCGACGATCACGAGGTGGTGGCTCACGTCCTTCACCCTAGGGGGACGGCACAGCGCCGGGCGCGCTCGAACGGGTGGCGGGGTCCCCCTCAGAACAGCAGATGCTGGGAGAGATCCCCGGTGAGGTCGAGGTGCATGGTGCGGGTGGCGAAGCACCACGCGCCGTCCACGCGGTGGAAGGTGTCGTGGTAGCGGCCGGTGACGATCGGCTGGAGGGGCAGGGCGTCGGTGGCCTGGAGCACCGTGAACACCGACCGGGACGACGCCATGCCGGCCTCGGCGTCGACCTCGACGATCGCGTTGGTCACCAGGTGCCGGCTGCGCGGGGTTCCGTCCTCGTAGCGACGCGTGCTGCGTTCGTAGAGGCCGCGCACGGCGTCGCGGCCGGCGAAGACGGTCTCGGGCGGGCCGTCGGGCACGGCATGGATCGCGCCGTGCGCGAACAGCTCGGCGACCCCGTCGAAGTCGCCGGCGTCGATGAGCTCGGCGTAGCGGTAGAGCAGGTGCTCGACGGCCCGGGCGTCGTCGGCGGTGCTCATGCCCCGGCCGCCCGGTCGACGGGGTAGGCGACGCCGATCTGGGCACGCACGGTGTCCATGAGCCGCATGAGCGCCAGCGTCTGCTCGTGCGGCACCCACGGGCTCTCGCGCAGCCCCTCGCGCAGGCAGCGCCCGACCTCGGCGAGCTCGTTGCCGTAGCCGCGGCCGATCACCGGCTCGCGGCCCTCGATGCGCACGACGGCGCCCTGGTCGCTGGAGTCGTTGGTGGAGTCGGCGCCCACGGGCGTGAACTCCGCATGCGTGGGGTGGTGCATCTGGCCGTGCAGCACGATGCGCCCCAGGTCGGTGGTGATGACGCCGGAGCGGTCCGACCACGAGGTCATCGACGCCGTCGAGGACGACGTCGCCCCGCCCGGGTGCCGCCCGAGCACCGCGACGTCGAGGTCGATGCCGCGATCGGAGAGGTCGGCCATCGCGGTGACCTCGGAGGCCGGGCCGAGCATGAGGTGGGCGAGGGTGAGCGGGTAGATGCCCATGTCGAGCAGCGCCGAGGCGCCGAGCTCGGGGTCGAGCATGCGCTGCGCGGCGCTCGGGCCGACGCGGAAGCCGAGCTCGGCGCGCAGGTGGCGCGGCGTCCCGAACTCGCCGGCGTGCAGCCGATCGCGCACCTCCCGGACGACGGGGTGGCAGGCGGTCCACATGGCCTCCATGAGGAAGCGGTCGTGATGGCGGGCGAGCGCGACCATCTCCTCGGCCTCGGCGGCGTTGAGGGTGACCGGCTTCTCGCAGAGCACGTGCTTGCCGGCCGCGAGCGCCAGGCGCGCGTGCTCGAGGTGCAGGGCGTGCGGGCTGGCGATGTAGACGACGTCGACCTCGGGGTCGACGACCAGCTCCTCGTAGGAGCCGTGCGCGCGAGCGGGTCCGTCGGGGCCGGCGTGCTCGGCGGCGAAGGCCTCGGCCGCCTCGGGACGGCGCGAGCCCACGGCCACGAGGCGGTGATCGGGCAGGAGGGCGAGGTCGTGGGCGACGGTGTGGGCGATGCGGCCGGTGGCCAGGAAGCCCCAGCGGATGGTCTCCATGGCCCGGACGCTACCCGGCGCGGGCGGTGCGCCCCGGCGCGGCGAATGACACCGCTGTCATTCCTCGCCTACAGTGCAGCCTGGAAAGAGACGTCGACTCACGGGAGTGCGCATGGACGCCGCGCGAGCAGCCGGTCAGGAGCCCGCAGGTCCGGGGCTGAGCGACCGCGATCGCGAGATCCTGGAGTTCGAGCGGCAGTGGTGGAAGTACGCCGGTGCCAAGGAGTCGGCGGTGCGGGAGAAGTTCGACATGAGCTCGACCCGCTACTACCAGGTGCTCAACGCCCTCATCGACCGTCCCGAGGCCCTGGCCGAGGACCCGCTCCTCGTGCGTCGGCTGCGCCGCCTCCGCGCGGCCCGGCAGCGCCAGCGTTCGGCCCGCCGCCTCGGCTTCGAGGTCTGAGGCCGTGCGGCGCGACCAGCGAGGCGCCGTCCTCCCCTCCCCGGTGGTGGTGCTCAGCATCATCGCGGTGGTGATGGCCGCGGTGGTCTTCGTCGCCACCCGCGGCGGCGGTGAGACCGAGCGCGAGATCACGCCCGCCGCCCGGTCCGAGGCCAGCCCGTCGGCCACCGCCGGCGACCCGAGCGGCTCGGCGACGCCGTCCACCGACCCGAGTGCGTCGGCCACCACGACCCCCGAGCCGCCCCCGATCCGGCGCTCGAAGATCTACGTCGAGGTCTACAACAACTCCTCGATCACCGGGCTCGCCAGCCGCGTGGCCACCACGGCGGGCGACGCCGGGTGGAACGTCGTGGGTGCCGACAACTGGTACGGCACGATCCCGGCCACCACCGTCTACTACCCGCCGCGGCTCCAGCGGGCCGCCCGCGTGCTCGCCACCGACCTCGGCATCCGCCGCACGGCGCCGGCCGTCGACCCCATGCGGATGGACCGCCTCACCCTCATCCTCACGGGCGAGCTGCGCTGACGCCGCCGCCCCTTGCGGGCGCGAATCCCCTGTGATCAGGGGCTCATCGGCCTGTTCGGGCACGCGATCGGCGTCGTTCGTCTGACAGGCTGGCGGCATGGAGTTCCGCTCCGCTGATGCCGAGAGCCGCTACCGCGAGATCGTCGCCCGGGCCGCGCGCACCGTCGTCGGGCTCGACTTCGACGGCACCCTCGCACCCCTCGTCGACGACCCCGAGCGCGCCCACATCCACCCGGGTGCGGCCGAGGTGCTGGCCGACCTGGCGACCGGGGTCGCCGCCATCGCCGTGATCACCGGGCGGCCCGCCCGCCAGGTGCTCGCCCTGGGCGGCCTCGAGGAGGTCGGCGACGCCCTGGCCGCCCGCGGGACGACGCTGCACGTCTTCGGCCAGTACGGCAACGAGCGCTGGAGCTCGACCCAGCGCCGGATCGTCAGCCCGCGACCGCCCGCGGGTCTGGCCAGCTTCGAGCGCGAACTGCCCCGCACTCTGCGGGCGAACGACGCCGCCGAGGCCTGGGTCGAGGACAAGGGCCTCGCGGTGGCCGTCCACACGCGGCGGATGGACGACCCGGACGCCGCGTTCGAGCGCCTCCTCGAGCCGGTGCGCGAGCTGGCCGAGGAGAACGGGCTCATCGTCGAACCGGGTCGCCACGTGGTCGAGGTGCGCTCGGCCGGCATGCACAAGGGCCTGGCGGTGCGCCGGCTCGTCGAGGAGACCGGTGCCGAGGGCTTCGTCTTCGGCGGCGACGACCTCGGCGACGTCGAGGCCTTCGAGGCCCTCGGCGCGCTCGAGGACGACGGGCTCGCCGTCCTGCGGCTCGCCTCGGCCTCCGCCGACGGCGACAACCCGCTCGTCCCGCTCGCCGACGTCGTCGTCGACGGCCCCGACGGGGTGCTGGCCTTCCTGGCCCGGCTGGCGGCGGACGCGCGGGGCTGACCCGCTCCACCCGGTCCGGATCCTGGGATCGATGTGCAGATCGTGAGACGGCTCCGTACAGTGGTCCTTGCTCTCATCGAGAGGGACTGAGGGAACGGCCCGATGACGTCCCGGCAACCGCCGCGATCCACCCGGTCAGCGCCCGCGCTGACCGGCCGCGGAAGTGGTGCTAATTCCGGCCCGCAGGCGACACGCGCCTCCGGGGAAGATGAGGAGGTGGACTCATGAGCGCATCCGTGGCGGAACGCCCCACGACCGACGGCACCGAGAACGAGCCGACGAAGACCGGCCCCGAGGCCGTCCGCGAGGGCGCCTTCGGCAACGCCCGTTCCCTCTCGTGTCGCGAGTGCGGCACCGAGGTCGAGCTCGGCCCGCACTACGCCTGTCCGGAGTGTTTCGGCCCCCTCGAGGTGGCCTACGACTTCCCGGCGATCACCCGCGAGGAGATCGAGGCCGGCCCGCGCAACATCTGGCGCTACAAGGCGCTGCTGCCGGTGCCTGCCGACATCGAGCAGAGCCCCAACACCGAGCCGGGCTTCACCCGGCTGCTGAAGGCCGACAACCTCGGCCGCGAGCTCGGCATCGCGAACCTGTGGGTCAAGGACGACAGCACCAACCCCACGAACTCCTTCAAGGACCGCGTCGTGGCCTGCGCGCTCAGCGCCGCCACCGAGCTGCACGCCAAGGTCTTCGCCTGCCCCTCGACCGGCAACCTGGCCAACGCGGTGGCCGCCGCGGGCGCCCGGGCCGGCATCAAGACCGTCGTGTTCATCCCGAGCAACCTCGAGAAGCCCAAGCAGGTCAACTCCGCGGTCTACACCGACTCGCTGGTGGCCGTCGACGGCAACTACGACGACGTCAACAAGCTCGCCCAGGAGATCGCCGCGGAGGAGGAGGGCTGGGCGTTCGTCAACGTCAACGTGCGCCCCTTCTACGCCGAGGGCTCGAAGACCCTGGGCTACGAGATCGCCGAGCAGCTCGGCTGGCGCCTGCCCGACCAGGTTGTCATCCCGGTGGCCTCCGGCTCGCAGCTGACCAAGGTGCACAAGGCCTTCCAGGAGCTCATCAAGCTCGGCCTGGTCGAGGAGAAGCCGTACCGCATCTTCGGTGCCCAGGCCACCGGCTGCTCGCCGGTCGCCACGGCCTACAAGGCCGGCGTCGACGCCATCCGCCCGGTCAAGCCCGACACCATCGCCAAGAGCCTGGCGATCGGCAACCCCGCCGACGGCATCTACGTGCTCGACATCTGCCGCGAGACCGGCGGCGCGGTCGAGGACGTCACCGACGAGGAGGTGCGCGAGGGCATCCTGCTCCTCGCCCGCTCCGAGGGTGTCTTCACCGAGACCGCCGGCGGCACCACCGTGGCCTGCACCCGCAAGCTGGTCGAGGCCGGCCTGCTCGACACCAGCCTCGAGACCGTCATCATCAACACCGGCATGGGCCTGAAGACCCTCGACGCCGTCTCCGACCTCGTCGGCCCGGCCGCCACCATCGCGCCGTCCTACGACGCCTTCGCCGCCACCGGTCTGTCGTCCTGACCCCGCCTCGGTGTAGAACACGTTCTATGCCGAGCCTGAGTCCCTGCCGTGCGGTGACGGTCGCGGACATCGCGACCGCGCCCGCCCGGTTCACCAACAGCGTCGACCTGACCATCACCCCCGAGCAGCTCTTCGAGGTGCTCGAGGACGCCGACGCCTGGCCGCGCTGGGCCTCGGCGATCACCAAGGTCACCTGGACCAGCGCCCCGCCGATCGCCGTGGGCACCACCCGCACCGTCGAGATGCGCGGCGGCCTGGTGGGTGAGGAGGAGTTCAGCCTCTGGGACCCGCCCCGCGCGATGGCCTTCCATTTCACCGCCTCGACCGCACCGGGCATGGACGCCTTCGCCGAGCACTACGACGTCGTCGCGACGCCGTCCGGCTGCCGGCTCACCTGGACGCTCGCGATGTGGCCGCGCGGCGTCCAGAAGCCGATCCTGAAGGTCACCGGGCCGGTGTTGAACGCGGTGTTCGCCTCGTTCCTGCGCAAGCTGCGCCGCTACACCGCCGAGCGCTTCGCCTCCTGACCGCCCGCCCGACACCGCGCGTCACCCTGTGTTCACGCGGATCTGGGACAACTCGACCCCGTGGGACGTGCCGGCTGGAGAGTGACCTCGTGGACCGTGGCCGTCGCCGGGACGGCGTTCCTCGGCGCCAGTGCGGCCATCGGGGCCCGCGAGCTGCTGCGCCGGCAGGCCGCGATCGCGCGGAAGGTGATCGGCAAGCCGCTGGGTGAGGACGCGCCGTCCGCCGAACGCATCTGGAAGCGCGCCTACGGCGACCCGGTCGCGCTGCTCGTGCTCGGCGACTCCATCGCCGCCGGGCTCGGCGCCGACCACCGCAAGAACACCCTCGGCGGCCGGCTCGCCAAGGGCATCGCCAGGGAGCTCCACCGTGCCGTCGACCTGCGGATGGCCGCGGTCGTCGGGTCGGAGAGCTCGGCGCTGGCCGGCCAGCTCGACGCCCTCCCGGCCACGTACCGCGCCGACGTCGCGGTGATCGTCGTCGGCGGCAACGACGTCACCCACCGCATCCCGGTCGCCGAGTCGACCGCCCACCTCGTCGACGCCGTCCTGCGGCTGCGCGCGCAGGGCACCGAGGTCGTCGTGGGCACCTGCCCCGACCTGGGGGCGCTGCGTCCGGTACCGCAGCCGCTGCGCAGCCTGGGCTCGCGCGCCTCGCGCCAGCTCGCCGCCGCGCAGGCCGAGGCGGCGCTGGCGGCCGGCGCCTACGTGGTCTCGCTGGCCGAGGTCGTGGGGCCGTTCTTCGTCACCAACCCCGACGAGATGTTCAGCCTCGATCGCTTCCATCCCAGCGCGTTGGGCTACCGGCGCACCGCCGAGGCGATGCTGCCCTCGGTGCTCGCCGCACTCGGCCACCGCGACCGCGTGCCCTTCGGCCACCAGGCGCCGGAGGTGCCGACCCACCAGAAGGGTGGCCCTGTCGGCTGAGCGGTCTGCCTACCGTCTCTCCCCATGTCCACCACCGGTTCCGAGACGCCCGGCAGCGACGAGCTGAATCCCATGACCGACACCGGATCCGGGGTGCTGCGCACCAAGGACATCGAGACGGTCCTGAGCCAGGCCGACGACGAGGACGACGCCCACCCGGGCCTGCGCAAGCGCCTCAAGGCGCGCGACCTCATGGGCTTCGGCGTCGGCATCGTCATCGGCACCGGCATCTTCACCCTCACCGGCGTGGAGGCGAAGAACCACGCGGGCCCGGCGATCGTGGTCTCCTTCGCCATCGCCGGCGTGGTGAGCATGCTCGCCGCCCTCTGCTACGCCGAGCTCGCCGCCGCCGTGCCGACCGCCGGCAGCTCCTACACCTACGCCTACACGACCATCGGCGAGCTCGTCGCCTGGGTCATCGCCTGGGACCTCATCTTGGAGTTCGCCCTCGGCTCGGCGGTGGTCGCCCGCGGCTGGTCGGGCTACCTCCAGGATTCCCTGGGGCTGCCGACGTCGGTGTTCGGCGAGGATTCGGTCGTCAACGTCGGCGCCGTCCTCATCGTGGTCGTGCTCGGTGCCGTCGCCGCCGTCGGCGTCCGCGAGTCGGCGTGGGTCACCAACGCGCTGGTCGTGGTCAAGGTCGCGGTGTGCCTGTTCGTGATCGTCGCCGGCGTCTTCTTCCTCAAGGCCGCCAACCTCGCCCCGTTCCTGCCCGCCGGCCGTCCGGCCGAGGACGACGTCTCCGGCCTCAAGCAGCCTCTGTGGGAGGCGGTCTCGGGCGTCCAGCCCACCGCCTTCGGCATCGGCGGCGTGCTCATCGCCGCAGCCGTCGTGTTCTTCGCCTACTCCGGGTTCGAGGCCGTGGCGAACCTCGGCGAGGAGACCGAGGACCCGGCGCGCGACATGCCCCGCGGCCTCATCGGCACGCTCGCGCTGTGCACCCTGCTCTACCTCGGCGTGTGCTTCGTGCTCACCGGCATGGTCGACTACCGCGACCTCTCCGAGGGCGCCCCGATCTCCGACGCCTTCCACCAGGTCGGCCTGGGCTGGGCCGGCTTCCTCATCGGCCTGGCCGCCGTGGCGGGCCTGAGCTCGGTGATCCTCGTCGAGATCGTCGCGCTCGGGCGCATCGGCTACGCCCTCGCGCGCGACGGGCTGCTCCCGCCCGCGGTCGGCGCGATCCACCCGACCTACCGCACGCCGTTCCGCTTCACCGTCGGCATCACCGCGCTCATCGCGGTCTTCGCCGCGTTCATCCCGCTGGCGACGCTGGCCGAGATGGTCTCGATCGGCACCCTGTTCGCCTTCTTCGTCGTCGCGATCGCCGTCCTCGTGCTGCGGCGCACCAAGCCCGACATGGAGCGGCCCTTCCGCACCCCGCTGGTGCCGCTCGTGCCGCTGCTCGCGGCGGCCTCCTGCGTGGGGCTGATGACCTTCCTCGCCGTCGAGACCTGGCTGCGGTTCCTCGTGTGGCTGCTCGTCGGGCTCCTGATCTACTTCGGCTATGGCCGCACCCACTCCCGCCTCGCCGTCGACCGAGCCGCCGACCGAGCCGTCGACCGAGCGGATGTCTGAGCGTCCTCTCGTCCTCCTCGTCACCTTCGCCTTCATGCCCGAGGGCGAGACCGGCGGCGAGCTGCTGGTCGCCGAGCTCGCGGATCGGGGGATCGCGGCCCGGTGGGTCGTCTGGGACGACCCGCACGTCGACTGGCAGGCGGCCGACTTGATCGCCGTCCGCTCCACCTGGGACTACCACCGACGGGCCGGGGAGTTCCTCGCGTGGGCCCGCAGCGTCGACGACCGGTTGCTCAACGGCGCGGCGACCTTCGCCTGGAACGCCGACAAGGGCTACCTCGTCGAGCTGGCCGGCCACGTGCCGACGGTGCCGACGCGGCGCGTCGAGGACCGCTCCGAGGCGCTCCGGGCAGCGCTGGCCGAGGAGCTCGCGCGCTGGGGCGCCGTCGTCGTCAAGCCGGTCACCGGTGCGGGCGGGGTCGGGGTGTGCGTCGTGGAGACCGCCCTGGACGACCGCCTCATCGGATTGACCGCCGGACCGTGGGTCGTCCAGCCGCTCGTGGCGAGCATCGCCACCGACGGCGAGAGCTCGGTCTACCTCTTCGACGGCGAGCCGGTGGTGCAGGTCGACAAGCTCCCCGGCGTCGACGACATCCGCGTGCACGGCCAGTACGGCGGGAGCACCCGGGTGGTCGACCTAAACTCCGAGCGGGTCGAGGTCGCCCGGGCCGCGGTCGCCGCCGCGGGCCGGCTGCTCGGACGCCGTCCGGCCTACGCCCGGGTCGACCTGCTGCGCCACGACGGCCGGTGGTGCGTCTCGGAGCTCGAGCTCATCGAGCCGGGTCTCTACCTCGACGTCCTGCCCGAGAACGCCGCCCGCTTCGCCGACCTCGTGGCCGGCGTCCTGGTCGGTCGCTGAGCCGCGCTGAAGCGCCCCCTCTCCTTGCACTCGACCCTGCCGAGTGCTAAACATTGAGCTGGCACTCTCAGAGTCCGAGTGCCACCACCGGATCGGCGCCAGCTGAGGTCCGCGGTCACCGGCGAGACAGGGTTCGCCGGCACGCCCGGGCCGTCCGTCGCGGGCAGCCCGTCGAACCGGACAGACAACTCCAAGCGTGAGGAACCGCAGGAGCTATGCCGAAGCTGATTGCTTTCAACGAGGAGGCCCGGCGCGGTCTCGAGCGTGGCATGAACACGCTCGCCGACGCCGTCAAGGTCACCCTCGGCCCCAAGGGCCGCAACGTCGTGCTGGAGAAGAAGTGGGGCGCGCCGACCATCACCAACGATGGTGTGAGCATCGCCAAGGAGATCGAGCTCGAGGACCCCTACGAGAAGATCGGCGCCGAGCTGGTCAAGGAGGTCGCGAAGAAGACCGACGACGTCGCGGGTGACGGCACCACCACCGCCACCGTGCTCGCGCAGGCGATGGTCCGCGAGGGCCTGCGCAACGTCGCCGCCGGCGCGAACCCGATGGGTCTCAAGCGCGGCATCGAGGCCGCTGTCGCCGCCGTGTCCGAGCAGCTGCTCGGCATGGCCACCGAGATCGAGACCAAGGAGCAGATCGCCGCCACCGCGTCGATCTCCGCCGCCGACACCACCGTCGGCGAGATCATCGCCGAGGCGATGGACAAGGTCGGCAAGGAAGGCGTCATCACCGTCGAGGAGTCGAACACCTTCGGCCTCGACCTCGAGCTGACCGAGGGTATGCGCTTCGACAAGGGCTACATCTCGGCCTACTTCGTCACCGACCCCGAGCGCATGGAGGCGGTCCTCGAGGACCCCTACATCCTCATCGCGAACCAGAAGATCAGCAGCGTCAAGGACCTCCTGCCGATCCTCGAGAAGGTCATGCAGTCCGGCAAGCCGCTGCTGATCCTCGCCGAGGACACCGACGGCGAGGCGCTCTCGACCCTGGTCGTCAACAAGATCCGCGGCACCTTCAAGTCCGTCGCCGTCAAGGCCCCGGGCTTCGGCGACCGCCGCAAGGCCATGCTCCAGGACATCGCGATCCTGACCGGCGGCCAGGTCATCTCCGAGGAGGTCGGCCTCAAGCTGGAGTCGACCGGCCTCGAGCTGCTCGGCCAGGCCCGCAAGGTCGTCATCACCAAGGACGAGACCACCATCGTCGAGGGTGCCGGCGACGCCGCCCAGATCGAGGGTCGGGTCAACCAGATCCGCGCCGAGATCGAGAAGTCGGACTCCGACTACGACCGCGAGAAGCTCCAGGAGCGCCTCGCCAAGCTGGCCGGCGGCGTGGCCGTCATCAAGGTCGGCGCGGCCACCGAGGTCGAGCTCAAGGAGCGCAAGCACCGCATCGAGGACGCCGTCCGCAACGCGAAGGCGGCCGTCGAGGAGGGCATCGTCCCCGGCGGTGGTGTCGCGCTCGTGCAGGCCTCGGCCACCGCGTTCGACAAGCTGGAGCTGACCGGCGACGAGGCCACCGGTGCCAACATCGTCAAGTACGCCACCGAGGCGCCGCTCAAGCAGATCGCCATCAACGCCGGCCTCGAGGGCGGCGTCGTCGCGGAGAAGGTGCGCAACCTGACCCCGGGTCACGGCCTCAACGCCGCGACCGGCGAGTACGTCGACATGCTGGCCTCCGGCATCATCGACCCGGCCAAGGTGACCCGCAGCGCGCTGCAGAACGCGGCGTCCATCGCGGCCCTGTTCCTCACCACCGAGGCCGTCGTGGCCGACAAGCCGGAGAAGGCGCCGGCCATGCCCGGCGGCGACGGCGGCATGGGCGGCATGGACTTCTGATCGCCCGACACCGCGCAGCGGTGTCGAAGCGGCGAGACCTCGCCCGCAGTACCCCGCATCACCCGAAGGCCCCGCGGCTCACGCCGCGGGGCCTTCGGCCTTCCCCGGGTCAGTCGTCTCCGGGCCCGCCGTGCGAAGGTGGGGGCGTGACGACCCGGGAGGAGCGCTTCGAGGCCCTCGCGCGGGAGGTGATCGAGCCGGTGCGCCGCTTCCTGGCCCGCCGCACCGACGCCGACACCGCCGAGGAGGCCCTGGCCGACACCCTGCTCGTCTGCTGGCGGCGCCTCGACGACGTCCCCGACCCGCCACTGCCGTGGGTGTACGGCGTCGCCCGCCTCACCCTCGCCAACGCCGAGCGCGCCCGCGGACGGCGTCGGCGGCTCGAGGAGCGGCTGGCCGCCGAACCGGTGCCGATGCCCGATCCGGACCTCGACCCCGACGGTGCCCTGGCGAGCGCGCTGGCGGCCCTGCCGGACGACCAGGCCGACCTGCTGCGCCTGTGGGCCTGGGAGGGCCTGGAGCCCCGCGACATCGCGGTGGTGCTCGGCATCGGCGCGAACGCCGTCAGCCAGCGGCTGCGCCGGGCCCAGCAACGCCTGCGGGATCTGATGGCCCAAGCCCGTCACGATCCCGGCCCGGCCGGACACGAGCAGGGTGAGAGGAGGCGGCCATGACCGACGAGCACCCCGGGCATTCCGACCGGCCCGACCAGCCCGGCGACCCCGAGGACGGCGCCCTGCGCGACGCGCTCGCGCGGCTCGACCCCGCCGCCGCCCTGACCCCGGCCGATCCCGCGCGGACGGCCCGACTCGTGGAGGACACCATGGCCGCACCGGAGACCGACCCGACCCACACCCGCACCCCGCTGCTCGCGGCGATCGTCGCGGTCGTCGTGCTGCTCGCCGCCGTCGCCGGGTTCTCCGCCCTGCGCGACGACACCCCCGAGGAGCCCGCGAGCGCCACCGGCACCGCGACCGCCTCGGCGTCGACCTCGGCGTCGGCCTCGGCGTCCGCCTCGCCGTCGCCGGAGGCCGCGACCGTGCTGACCCTGCCCGAGGCCGCCGCGGCCCGCTGCCCGGCGCCGACCGCCGAGGTCCTCGGCAACGCCGCCGTGGCGGTGGCCGGCACGGTCGAGAGCATCACCGACGGCGTCGCCACCGTCGCCGTCGACGAGGTCTTCACCGGCGACCCCGGCACCACGCTGGAGATCCAGGCGCCGTCCGCGGAGTTCCGCGCCCGGCTCGCGGCCGTCGACCTGCGCGAGGGCGGGCGCTACCTGCTCGCCGGCACCGACGACGGCCGCCTGCTGGTGTGCGGCTTCTCCGGCGCCTACGACGCCGACCTGCTCGCCCTCTACCAGCAGGCCTTCCCGCGGTGACGCCGTCGCGGCCGGTCGCCGGGCTGCTGCTCGCGGCCGGCGCGGGCTCGCGCTACGGCCGGCCCAAGGCGCTGGTCGAGGGCTGGCTGGCCCACGGCGTCGCGGCGCTGCGCGACGGCGGCTGCTCGCCGGTCGTCGTCGTCCTCGGCGCCCGCGCCGAGGAGTCGCGCGCGCTGCTGGCCGGCTCCGACGCCGTCGTCGTCGTGGCCGACGACTGGGCCGAGGGGATGGCGGCCTCGCTGCGCCGCGGCCTGGCCGCGCTGCCGCGCGAGGCGGACGCCGTGGTGGTCACGCTCGTCGACCTGCCCGACGTGGGCGCCGACGTCGTCGCGAGGCTGCGCGGCGCCGTCGTGGGCACCGACACCCTCGCCCGCGCCGTCTACGACGGGCGAGCCGGGCACCCCGTCGTCCTCGGTCGCGACCACTGGGCGCCGATCGCGCACGCCGTCGAGGGCGACCGCGGCGCCGGGCCCTACCTCCAGGCGCGGCCGACCCGCGCCGTCGAGTGCGCCGACCTCGCCACCGGACGCGACGTCGACCGCCCCGGAGGCGCCCCGCCCCTTCCCCCACCTGCCTAATCTGGGTCCGACACCACCGGCGGCGCACCAGGAGGACGGGCGTGGACCAGGGCCAGTACCTGCTGCTCATGGCGGGATGTCTGGCGATCACCCTGCCCCTCGAACTGCTGCTGGGGGCCCGGGTCTGGCGCCGGCCCAAGCGGCTGCTGCGCACGATCGTGCCGCTGGTCGTCGTGTACTCGATCTGGGACGCCGCGATGATCGCCCGCGGCTCCTGGGATTACAGCGACCGCTACACCACCGGCATCCTGCTGCCGTTCGCGGTGCCGCTGGAGGAGGTCGTGTTCTTCATCGTCATCCCGATCTGCGGGCTGCTGACCCTCGAGGCCGTCGGGTCGGTGCTGCACGCGCTCGGCCGGCTGCGCGACGGCGTCCCGCTCGGCACCGTGCTGCGCGAGCTGCCCGCCGGCGTCCCCGAGCGCGAGAGGCAGCCGGCCTGATGGGCGTCTACACCGCCACCGCGCTGATCTCGGTCGTCGTGGTGCTCGCGCTCGAACTGCTCTGGTGGCGCACCGGCATCCTCACGACCTGGCGGTACTGGCTGGCGATGGCGATCGTGCTGGGCTTCCAGGTGCCGGTCGACGGCTGGCTGACCAAGCTGTCCGACCCGATCGTCCTCTACGCCGAGGGCGACATGACCGGCGTCCGGGCGCCGTGGGACATCCCGATCGAGGACTTCGCCTTCGGGTTCGGCATGGTGACCCTCGCGATGGCGCTGTGGGTTCGCGAGAGCAGGAGAGAGACCGCATGACCACGACCGGATCCGCCACCGGCACCCCCGACCGTCCGCGGGTGCGCGGCGAGGTCGTCCCGGCCGCCTTCGACGACGTGGCGAGCACCTACGACCTCATGGTGCGGCTGAGCCCCGGCTACCACGCGCAGCTGCGCGAGTCGGCCGCCGCGCTCGTCGAGGCCCTGCCGGTCGAGCCCGGACGCCGTCCGCTGCTGCTCGACCTCGGCTGCGGCTCGGGCGCCTCGACCGCCGCGCTCGTGCACGCCCTGCGGGCCGCCGGCCGCGAGGCCGACATCATCGGCGTCGACGGATCGGCCGGCATGCTCGCCCAGGCCCGGCGCAAGCGCTGGCCCGCCGGTGTCACCTTCCGCCAGGCCGACGCCGAGACCCTCGGCCGCGACGACCTCGCCGACGCCGACGGCGTGTTCGCCGCCTACCTGCTGCGCAACGTGGCGGCCCGCGACCGGCTGCTGCGCCAGGTGCACGACGCGCTGCGCCCCGGCGGCGTCCTCGTCGTGCACGACTACAGCGTGCGCGACAGCCCCTCCGCACGGCTGATCTGGCATGCCGTCTGCTGGGGCGTGGTCATCCCGCTGGGTGCGATCACCGCCCCCCGCAGCCCGATCTACCGCTACCTGTGGCGCAGCGTGCTCGACTTCGACGGCGTGCACCGCCTCGCCGACCGCATGGTCGCCGCCGGTCTCGTCGAGGTCGAGAGCCGCTCGGTACGCGGCTGGCAGCGCGGCACCGTGCACACCTGGCGCGGCCGACGGGCCCAGGCCTGATGGCGGTCGGCTGGCGGCCCGGACGCGACGCCCGGGCCGAGTGGCATCCGCCCGCGCCCGCCACGCGCCGCGCCGACGAGGGCCGGCACCGGGTGGTCGTCGTCGGCGGCGGCATCGCCGGTCTGGCCGCGGCGACCGGTCTGGCCGAACGCGGCGTGCGGGTGACCCTGCTGGAGTCCACCCCGCGGCTCGGCGGCCGGGTCGCGGCCTGGCCGGTGGACGTCGGCGGGGAGGAGCAGGCGATGAGCCGCGGATTCCACGCCTTCTTCCGCCAGTACTACAACCTGCGCGGGCTGCTGCGCCGCACCGACCCCGAGCTCGCGCGATTGCGCCCGGTCGAGGACTACCCGCTGCGCCTCAAGGGCGGCCCCGTCGACTCCTTCACCCACATCCCGCTCACCCCGCCCTGGAGCATCATCGGGTTCGTGCTGCGCTCGCCGTCGTTCCGGCTGCGCGACCTCGCGGCCGTCGACGTCGAACGCGCCCTCGCGCTCCTCGACGTCGACTTCCCGAGCACGTTCTCCGACTTCGACGGCGTCAGCGCCGCCGAGGTGCTCGATCGGCTGCGCTTCCCCGAGCAGGCCCGCCATCTCGCGCTGGAGGTCTTCGCCCGCAGCTTCTTCGCCGATCCCCGCGACTTCTCCGGCGGCGAGCTGGTGGCGATGTTCCACACCTACTTCCTCGGCTCGGCCGAGGGGTTGCTGTTCGACGTGCCCGTCGACGACTTCGATACGGCCCTGTGGCGCCCGCTCGCCGGCCACCTCGCCTCGCTCGGTGCCGACGTGCGGCTCGGCGAACCGGTGCTCGACCTGCGCGAGCAGGCCGACGGCGTCCGGGTCGTCACCGGCGAGGGTGCCTACGACGCCGACGCCGTCGTGCTGGCCACCGACCGCGCGCCCCTGCAGCGCCTCGTCGGCGAGGCGGCCTGGCTGGCCGCCGATGCTCCGGCCTGGCGTGAGCGGCTCGCGGGCCTGCGCTCCGCGCCGTCCTTCGCCGTCTGGCGGCGCTGGCTCGACCGTGCGCCGGCGTCGAGCGCCGCGCCGTTCCTGGGCACCAGCGGCTACGGCCCCCTCGACAACCTGTCCTTCTTCGAGCAGCTCGAGGACGGCGCCGCCGCGTGGGCGCGCCGCACCGGAGGCAGCGTGGTCGAGATGCACGCCTACGCGGTGCCGGCCGGCACCTCGGAGGTGCAGCTGCGCGACCAGCTGTGGCGCGAGACCCTCGCCCTGCACCCCGAGCTCGCCGACGCCGGCGTCGTGCACGAGGAGTGGCTGGTGCGCGAGGACTGCCCGCTCGCGGGCACCGACGCCTGGGCGACGCGGCCGGGGGTGCGCACGCCCGACCGGCGGATCGTGCTGGCCGGAGACGGCATCCGCTGCGACCTCCCGGTCGCGCTGATGGAGCGGGCGGCCACGACCGGTCTCCTGGCCGCCGATGCGCTCCTGGCCGACTGGGACGTCGCCGGGCACGGCGTGTGGAGCGCACCGACCTCGGCACGCCACGCCGTCGTCCCGCCGCTGCGGCGGCTGCTCGCGCGCGCCTGACCTCCGGCGCTGGCGGCCCCCGGGGAGGGTCAGACCCCGTAGTGCTCCCCGCGCGAGCGCAGCAGCCAGCTGCGCTCGGCGTAGACCATGTCGTCGACCCACAGCCGCTTGGCCGTGCTGCGCATCGCCGGGCGCAGCAGCGGCGCGACGCGACGGGCCAGCGCGAACCCGGTGCGCTCGGAGGTCGCGATGGTCGCCTCGACCATCATGGTGCGCGGCCGGCCCTCGGCGTCGACGCCGAGCGGTGTCGCGTGGGTCTCCACCACGCTGCCGGCACCCTCGCCGTCGACGATGGTCATCACGATCGTGCGCGCGTCGGGGCAGGTGAACTCCGCCCGCACCGGCACACCGAGGGTGCGACTGATGCGGAAGGTGACGTCGACGGCCAGCGTCTCGTCGTCGCTCGCGGCGTCGTCGACCTCGAGGTGGCTGAAGGCGTAGGGGTGGAACCACGAGCCGTGCCACGGGTCGAGGCGGTTGGCGATGATGTCGCGCGGCTCGCAGACCCCGGGCACCGCGACGACGGCCGCCAGCGACCGGTCGAGGGCCGGGCGCACCGGCAGGCGCGGGGCGGGGGCCGTGGTCTCGCCGGCGGTCGGCAGGCACACCCACAGCAGGACGCCGTCGTCGTGCGCCGCGAACGGCTGCCACCCCGGCATGCCGCGGTCGTCGAGGGGCAGGCCGTGCCACCGGCAGGTGAGCTTGTCGCCGAGCACCTCGCAGCCGGTGAGCAGCGCGCCGAGGTGCGGGCACGACCCCGGACCGGCGTGGACGCCGGTCGAGGAGCGCCACAGCACGACCTCGCGGCCGCCGACCGTGCGCACGATCGAGGTGTCCTTCAGGTCGGTGCTCGCGCCGACGCAGTACCAGCCGCCCGGGTCGCGGGCCAGCGCCACGTCGAGCGCGGCGCGGATGAGGGCGGGCCGGGCCTCGCGCCAGGACGGCGTGAGCTCGTCGCGGCGCGGCATCGGCCGCACCTGCAACGGGATGCGCTCGGCGACACCGCGAGCCGCCGGGGCCGCCGGTGCCGACGGCGGTGCGGCCGTCGTCGTGGCCGCCGGGCCCGGGGCCGGCGCGACGGGGCGGATCGGCGCGATCGCGGCGCGGCGTCCCGGCGCGATCGTGGACGCCGTCCCGGCGATCGCCACCGCCGCGAGCGCGGCCTTGCGCCACGTGGGCACCCGGGCGCGCGCGGAGAACACGTCGTAGTCGGCGGCCTCGATGCGGTCGAGGATGCCGGCGTAGAGCCGCTGCGCGGTGTGCACGCAGCGCCGCGAGGCATCGGGCAGGAGGTGCAGGCCGGCGTCGGCGGCCCGGTACAGCTCGCGGTTGCGGGCGACCTCGAAGCGCATCAGCTCCCGCCATGCCGGGTCGGCCCGACGGGCGCTCGGGTCGGCGCCGAAGCGCTCGAGGTCCTCCTGGGGCAGGTAGACCCGCCCGCGGTCGAGGTCCTCGTCGACGTCGCGCAGGAAGTTGGTGAGCTGGAAGGCCAGACCGAGGTTGCGGGCGGGCTCCTTGGCCGCCGGCGAGAGCGGCTGGAGCACCGGCAGCATCATCTCGCCGATGACGGCCGCCGAGCCCTCCATGTAGCCGAGCAGGTCGTCCCAGGTGGGGTAGTGGTCGACGGTGAGGTCCTGGGCCATCGCGTCGAAGAACCGCTCGAAGCACTCGGCCTCGATGCCGGTCTCGACGACGGTGGCGGCCACCGCCGCGAGCACGGGGTCGTCGCTGCCCCCGGCGGCGACGGCATCGGTGAACCGCTGCTGGAAGACCCGGAGGGCGGCCTCGGTCTCGGCGGCGCGCGCCGGGGTGGTCGCCCCGGGCGCGTCGACGATGTCGTCGGCCAACCGGCACAGGGCGTACACCGCGTGCACGTGGCGGCGCTGCTCGCGCGGCAGGATCGCGGCACCCCAGAAGTAGGTGGTGCCGTGTTGCCGGGTCAGCTCCGCGCAGCGGCGGTATCCGGCCTGCAGGACCGGGTCGAGCAGGGTGTCCGATGCCGTCGTCGCCATCTCAGGCCACCGCGTCCGTGCCGGCGCGTCGGGTCGAGCGCCGGCGGGTGCTCGCGGCGCCGGGCAGGTGCGCGGTGACCCGCTCGGCCGCGAGCCGACCCGACACCAGCACCATCGGGACGCCGACGCCCGGCGTGGTGCCCGAACCCGCGAAGAACAGACCCGGCACCCGCTTCTCGATGTTCTTGGGGCGGAACGGGCCGGTCTGCAGGAACGTGTGGGCCAGCGCGAACGGCGTACCGCGCTCCATGCCCTGCCGCTCCCAGTCGACGGGGTCGACGAGCTCCTCGGTGACGATGTCGGTCGGGTAGCCCTCGGTCTCGAGGAACCGCAGCAGCTCGTCGCGACTGCGCGAGCGCTGGGTGCCCCAGTCGACGACGCCGTCGAGGTTCGGTGCCGGTTCGAGCACGTAGAGCACGTGGCCGCCCTCCGGCGCCAGCGACGGGTCGCTGATCGTCGGCACGGTCACCAGCCGCGACGGGTCGGGCATCATCCGGCCCTGCTTGATGAGGGCGTCGAAGGAGGAGTCCCACGCGTTCGCGAAGTGGATGTTGTGGTGGTGGGTGCCGGCCGGCAGCTCGCCGCGCGCCCCGACGTGCCAGACCACCGCGGACGGCGAGTACTGGCCCTTGCGCACCACGCGCGGCGCCTTGAGCTCGGGGAGCAGGTGCCGGTAGGCCACCGGCAGGTCGAGGGTGCAAACCACGGCGTCGGCCGCGATCTTCTCCCCGCCGCCGATCTCCACGCCGGCCACGGCGCCGTCCGCACGGCGCAGCAGCCGCGAGACCTCGGCGCCGTAGCGCACATCGACCCCGGCGTCGGTGGCCGCCTGGGCCAGCGCCACCGGCACCGCGCCCATGCCGCCCTCGGGGAACCAGACGCCCTCGATGCAGTCCATGTAGGTGATGACGGCGTAGAGGGCCAGCGCCGAGCTCGGCGGCAGGCCCGCGTACATCGCCTGGAAGGTGAACAGGCGCCGCAGCCGGTCGTCCTCGAAGCGACGGGCGACGGCCGGACCGAGCCGACCGAAACCGCCGAGCCCGAGCAGCCGCGCGGCGGCCGAGGGGGAGGCGAGCAGGTCGAGCGGGGAGTCGAAGTTCGCGTCGATGAAGTGCGGCATCTCCACCTCGTAGAGGCGGCGCAGCCACACGCTGAAGTCGTCGAAGGCGGCGGCGTCCTTCGGGCCGCTCTTCGCCCGGATCTCCTCGCGCATGGCCTCGTGGCCGTGCCGCACCAGGATCTCCGAGCCGTCGGCGTACTTCGCCCGGTAGCCGGGGTCGAGCAGGCGCATCGGCAGCAGGCTGTCGAGATCGCCGCCCGCGGCCCGGACGACGTCGTCGATCAGCCCGCGCATCGTCAGCACGGTCGGGCCGGTGTCGAAGGTGAACCCCTGATCGTGGATACGACCGCCGCGGCCGCCCGGGATGGTCTCCCGCTCGACCAGCACGATCTCGTGCCCCGACCGCGACAGGTGGCACGCGGTAGCGAGACCCGCGAGCCCCGCCCCGATGACGACAACTCTGCTCATCGGTCCCTCCAGGCGACCTGGTCGGCCACGCCGCGCAGGCCCTCGCGCGCGACGGGCGCCACGGCGTCGTCCTCGAGCGCCGCCACGGCGGCCGCATGGGCCTGGGTGATGAGCCGTTCGGCCTCGGCGCGCACGCCGGTGGCCTCCATCTGTGCGGTCACGGTTCGCACGTCGTCCTCCTCATGGGCATGGCTGCGGATGCGCGTCAGCGGGCCGAGGTCGGGCTCGTCGAGCCGGTCCTCGAGCAGGGCCAGCAGCACGGTGGCCTTGCTCTCGCGCAGGTCGTCGCCGGCGGGCTTGCCGGTCAGGGCGGGGTCGCCGAAGACCCCGAGCAGGTCGTCGCGCAGGGCGAACGCCTCACCCAGGGCGCGGCCGTAGGCGGTGAGCGCCGCGAGCGTCTCGGGGCGCGCCCCGGCCAGCAGGGCGCCCAGGCGCAGCGGTCGCTGCACGGTGTAGGCGCCCGACTTCGCGCGGGCCACCTCCCAGGCCCGCGCCAGCGCGTCGGGGCCCCCGCCGCGGGCGGCGCCGGCGAGGTCGCGGGCCTGGCCGCGCACGAGCTCGACCGAGGTGAGCCACCACTCGTCGCGGACGACGTCGGGCAGCCCGGCCACCAGCGCGTCGGCCTCGGCGTGCGCCAGGTCGCCGACCAGGACGGCGATGTTCTCGCCGTACCGGACGGCGTCGTCGCGGCCGGCGCTGGCGCGATGGGCCTCGGCCGCCCGCACGTGGACGGCGGGGCGCCCGCGACGCGTCAGCGAGGCGTCCATGACGTCGTCCTGGGCGAGCCCGAAGACGTGCAGCAGTTCGAGGGCCGCTCCGACGGTCGCCGGGTCACCCACGGGGTCGCCGGCCGGTGCGGTGCCGCCGCCGGCCGCCGCCCAGCCCCAGTGGCACAGCAGCGGTCGGAAACGCTTGCCGCCCGAGGTCACCAGGTCGCTCAGGAGGGCCGGCAGGTCGTGCACGCCGAGCACCGGGTCGGCGGCCAGACCGGGGTCGGCGAGCCGGCGCCAGCGGGCGGCGAGGTCGGTGAGCCGCTCGGCCAGGATCGCCTCGACGGCGGCCAGGGTGCGATCGGGTGCGTGCGGGGAGAGGAGGGGGAGCGACCGGACCGGTGCCGCGGTCACGAGCCCGCCTCGGTCGGGCCGGCGACCGCGGCGGCCAGGGCGTCGCCGTGGCGCTCGCCGAGCTCGGCGACCTGGAGCGCCATCCACGGGCTCACCAGGCTGGGGGCGGCGGCCACGAGCGCGCGCACGTCGGGCCACGGCACCCAGGTGAGGTCGGCGACCTCCTCAGGGTCGGGCAGCAGCGTGATGCCCGCCGGGACGACGACGAGGTGCACCGGGCACACCTCGTGCTCGACCACGCCGCTGACGTCGACCGCGCGGTAGCGGAAGTCGGGCAGCACGACGGCCGGGTCGTCGATGCGCAGGCCGAGCTCCTCGTGCACGCGCCGGCGGACGGCGTCGGCCATGTCCTCGCCGGGGCGCGGGTGGCCGCAGCAGGCGTTGGTCCACACGCCCGGCCAGGTGCGCTTGCCGAGCGCCCGACGGGTCAGCAGCAGCCGCCCGTCGGTGTCGAGCACGTAGAGGGAGAACGCCAGGTGCAGCGGGGTGTCGTCGGTGTGCACGCCGAGCCGGTCGGCGGTGCCCGTGGGGCGGGCGGTGTCGTCGAGGAGGACGACGAGGTCGAGCGGGGCGGGCGGTTCGGGTGGAGCTGTGGGGATCGAAGCCATGCCGGGGCCTCTCGCTGAGAAGAGCCAGGTGTGGGGTGCTCTTCGAGGGTAGGCGGGTCGCTCAAGCGGCGGCGCGGTCGGCGCCCCCGTTGGCGCCGGCCGGCAGCGCGCGTTCGACCCGGGCGACGGCGTAGTAGCTGCAGGCCAGGGAGCCCGCCACGAGCAGCAGGATGTAGGTCGTGTGGCGGTCGGCGCCGAGCAGGGCACCGGCGATCGGCGGCGCCACCACGGAGGCCGATTGGAACGCGCCGGAGAACAGTGCGTTGTAGCGCCCGCGCAGGTCGTCGGGCGCGAGATCGTTGATGATCGCCGGCAGCGTGGGCTGCAGCAGCGTCTCCCCGAGAGCGAAGACGGCGGCGCAGGCGGCGACGAGGAGGGTGGCGCCGATGGTGCCGGGGACCAGTCCGGAGAGGCCGAGCAGCAGCCACGAGAACGCCCACACGACGCCCATGGCCACCAGCACCCGGGTGCGCCGATGCCCCTCGATGCGCTGGAGCACGACGAGTTGGAGCAACACGATCACGACCGTGTTCGCAGCGAAGGCGATGCCCAGACCCTGCGTCGACACCTCGCCGACCACCCGGGCGTAGGCCGGCATGCCGGCGTTGAGCTGCGCGTAGCCGACGAAGGCGGAGGCGAAGACGAGCAGGATCACCGGCCGCATCCCGGGCGCCTTCAGGATCGCCCGGTAGCTCGCGTCGCCGTCCTCACGGTCGTGCGGCTCGGGCCGTGGGGCGACGGCGCGCAACGGCCCCAGCAGGAGCAGGAGGATCGGCACGAAGCTCGCGGCATCGGCCAGGTAGATCGCCTGGAAGGTGATGGCGCGGTCGACGTCGACGACGAGGCCGCCGACCACCCCGCCCAGGCCGATGCCGAGGTTGAGGAGGGTGAAGTTGAGCCCGAAGTAGCGCTGGCGCGCCTCGCTCGGCACCACCGCGGCGATCATCGCGTTGAACGCCGGGAACTGCACGCCCTGCGCGAGCCCGTTGAGCAGCATCGCGACCGCAGCCACCACGAGGGTGTCGGCGAAGGCCAGCACGACGTCCGAGGCGATGACCAGCACGACGGCGCCGATCACCACCGTGCGGGCGCCGAGGCGGTCGATCAGCGTGCCTCCGGGCCCGGTGATCGCCAGCGCCACCAACGGCGGGACGCCGAGCAGCAGCCCGACGTCGGAGAGCGCGAACCCCCGCACCTCGTGGAGGTAGACCACCGAGAACGGCAGCACGAGACCGGTGCCGACGAACTCGACGACGACGATCGAGAGCAGCAGGCGGCCCTCGCGCGGCAGGTCGCGCCAGAACGCCGCGAGGGGCGGGCGCACGGGGGCGGGGGCGGGGGTCGTCATCGCGCCCGAGTGTGGCAACGCCGCACCCTGCCTGGCCAGCGGTTTCCGGCCCTCGCGGTGCCCTACAGTCCTCGACATGAGGCGTCTCGTCGGCTACGCGGTCGGCCTCGTCGTCCTGCTCGCCCTGGTCGCCTCTCCGGCGCTGTTCTGGAACGCCGGGTCGGGCGGCGACACCGACGAGACCACCACGATCACCGACTACCGCGCCGACTACCGCGTCGACGACAGCGGCGACCTCGCGGTCACCGAGACCATCACGGTCGACTTCCCGAACTCCGACAAGCACGGCATCTTCCGCTTCTTCGACACCGCGGACTCCGGCCTCGACACCGCCCGCGTGCGCCCCCGCGACATCGAGGTGACGATGGACGGCGGCGAGGAGCCCTTCGAGGTGCTCGACGAGCAGCACGGCCGCCTCGTGAACGTGAAGATCGGCGACCCCGACGTCTACCTCTCGCCCGGCGAGCACACCTACGAGATCTCCTACGCCGTCGACGGCGTCCTGCTGCCCGACGGCGACCGCGCGCAGTTCTTCTGGGACGTCGTCCCGGGTGGCTGGCTGCAGCCGATCACGAAGGCGCGGATCTCCGTGCGACTGCCGGCCGCGACCGTCGGCGACGTCGGCTGCGCGGTCGGCATCGGCGCGTCGGGCGGCTGCACCGCCGAGGGCGCGGGCACCGACACCCTCGCGGTGCAGGTCTTTGACCTCGCGCCGCAGACGCCGGTGACGCTGCGCACCGACCTCGACATGGCACCGACCCCGCTGGGCGAGGAGGTGCCGTGGGCGCCGCGCTTCGACCGGGTGCTCGGCACCCACCCGGTGCTGCTAACCGTCGTCGGCCTGCTCGCGATCGGCCTGTTCCTGGTCGGGGCGGTGCTGGCCCGCCGCAACGACGAGTCCGACCCGGGCTTCGGCCTCCTGTACGCCCCGCCGAGCGGTATCGGCCCGGCGCAGGCCAATTACGTGCTGCGCGAGGACGTCGGCCAGGAGCAGTTCGTGGCCACGCTGATGTACGCCGCCGAGCGCGGCGCGATCGGGCTCGAGCGCCACGGCGACGCCTGGACCATCACCGACAAGGGTCCCGACGCCTGGGCGGGACTCGACCCCGTCACGCGGTCCATCGCCCATCTGCTGCCGGGTGCCGGCGGGTCCTTCACCGCCGGCGCGAAGGACGTCGAGGCCGGCAAGCGGCTGAAGGCGGAGATCGACTCCTTCGAGACCGCGGTGAAGTCATGGGGCACGGGGTCGGGCAACCTGGTGACCTCGGCCATCGGGACCCGTGGCGGGCTGCTCGTGCTCGTCGCGCTCGTGGTCGCCGGCGTGGGCATCGTCTGGAACCCCCTCGACATGACCGCCCTCGCGCTCATCCCCGGAGCCTTCGCCGTCGGCGGTGCCCCGCTGTGGAAGACCGGCGCGGACACCACGCGCACCAGCCAGGGGCGGCAGCTGTGGTCGCAGGTGGGCGGCTTCCACCGCATCCTCTCGACCGAGTCGGCCGAGGCGCGCTTCGACTTCGCTGCGCGCAGGGACGCCTACACGGCGTTCCTGCCGTGGGCCGTCGCCTTCAGCTGCGCGGAGGAGTGGGAGCGCAAGTACCGCATCGAGACCCACAGCGACCCGCCGCAGCCCTCCTACATCGGCGGCTACTACGGCGCCTGGGCGGCAGGTTCGGCCGCGCGGATGGTGAGCGACTTCGACTCCACCGTCTCCTCGGCGATCTCCTCCTACGAGGCCACCCAGTCGTCGTCCTCGGGGGGCGGCGGCTTCGGCGGCGGCGGTGGCGGCGGGGGTGGCGGCGGCTCCTGGTGAGTCCCGCAGGCGGGGCCGACGCCGCCGCGGCATGATGGCTCCGTGATCGCGCTCATCATCGTTCTGGTCGTCATCCTCGCCCTCGTGCTCGTCGGGGTGGTCGGCTTCAACAAGCTGCGCACCACCGACATCAGCGCCCAGGAGGCGCTCGGCGGTATCGACGTCCAGCTCACCCGTCGTGCCGACCTGATCCCGAACATGGTCGAGACCGTGAAGGGCTACGCGGCTCACGAGAAGGGCGTCTTCGAGGAGGTCACCCGGGCCCGGGCCGGCGTCCAGGCCGCCGCCGGCGGGGACGACGTCCAGGCGAAGGCGGCGGCCGACGCCGCCCTCCAGGGCGCGCTGGTGAAGCTCAACGCCGTCGCCGAGGCCTACCCCGACCTGAAGGCGAACACGAACTTCCTCGAGCTCCAGCGCCAGCTGGCCGAGACCGAGAACCAGATCTCCTTCGCGCGCACCTTCTACAACGACGCCGTCGCCACCCTCAACAAGCTGGTCGCGACCATCCCGTGGATGTTCTTCTCCGGCATCGCCGGCGTCGGCAAGCGGGACTTCTACGAGGCCCCGGCCGGGCAGCAGACCCCGCCGACCGTCTCCTTCTGAGCACGATGGCCGCGGGGCGTCAGAAGACGCCCTGCGGCCGGAACTGCACCGAGAGGCGGGGCCCGGCGTGGGCCACCTTCGGGACGGCGTGCTCCCAGGTGCGCTGACAGCTGCCGCCCATGACGAGCAGGTCGCCGTGACCGGTCTCGAAGGACAGCGACGCACCGCCGCCGCGCGGCCGGAGGGCGAGCCGGCGCGGGTCGCCGACCGACACGATGGCCACCATGGTGTCGTCGGTGGCGCCGCGGCCGATGGTGTCGCCGTGCCAGGCGACCGAGTCGCGGCCGTCGCGATAGAAGCAGCACCCGGCGGTGCGGAACGGCTCGCCGAGCTCGTCGGCGTAGTGCTCGCTCAGCGCCGCACGGGCCTCGGCCAGCCGCGGATGGGGGAGCGGGTCGTCGGCCGCGTAGGTGTGCACGAGCCGGGGCACGGCCACCAGCCGCTCGTACATCTGCCGGCTCTCCGAGCGCCACGGCACGCGGTACACCAGCGCTGCGAGCACGTCGTCGGGGTCGGGCAGCCAGGAGCGGACGACGTCGACCCAGGCGCCGTGGGCGAGGTGGTGGCGCTCGCGCCCGGCGAGGGCGGCCAACGGAGCGGCGGTGTGCTGCGGCGCCTCGGCGAAAAGCGAGGCCTGGAAGTCGACCATGACCGCAGCCTACGCGAGGATCGAACGGATGTTCGACGCATCGAGCCGGCGGGTCAGCGCTCGAGGGCTCCCCGCAGCTGCTCGACGGTCTCGTCGGCCAGGGCCGGGAGCTTGAGCGGCACGATGAGCGGCGCGAGGAGCTTGGTGACGCCGTGGAAGCGGAACTCCGCCCGGTAGTGGATCTCGGTCGTGCCCGGCCCGGTCGAGCGCAGCGTCAGGATGTCCTTGGTGGAGGAGGCCTTGTTGCGACCGTGGAACTCCAGGCGCCCGGGCCGGTTGGCGACCGCCGTGGTGTAGGTGAGCTCGACCGTGCGGCCCATGAAGGTCGAGACGTTGCGGTACGTCGTCCCGACGCCGCCCGACCCGCTCGTGCGGGTGGTCGAGACCGTGCCCGGGTCCCACTCCTCGGTGCGGGAGAAGTCCACGAGGTAGTCGTAGACCTCCTCGGCCGGGCGGGACACGGTGAAGGTGCGCTCGACGTGCATGCCTCCGACCTTAGGCGGGCGGTGCGAGCGGCGCCCGCTCGCGCGGGTGGGAGCGCCCTCGGCCGACCGGCTGGAGGCCTTAGTCAATTCGGGCCAGTGGACTTCGCCGTTCTCCTGCCGTCCGGCTCTCACTTTCCTTAACCTAAGGTCCGTGGACAAGCTCCTGGTTCCGGACGGGCGGACGCTCAAGCACGTGCAGGTGCGCGAGTACGTCCGCTCGCTGGTCACCGGTTCGGCCCCCGGATCGCCGGCTCCCTCGGAGCGGGAGCTCGTGCATCAGTTCGGCGTCGCGCGGATGACGGTGCGCCAGGCCATGGACGCCCTCGTCGTCGAGGGCCTGCTCGAGCGCATCCCCGGCCGGGGCACCTTCGTGGCCCGGCCGCGGCGCGCGGCCAGCCGCATCGTCGGCTTCACCGAGGAGATGGCCCGCCGCGGCCTGCTCGCCGAGTCGGTCACCCTGCTCGCCCGCCGCGAGCAGGCAGGCCCCGGTGTCGCGCGCGCCCTCAACCTCACCGAGGGCGACGCCGTCATCCACTGGCGCCGGCTGCGCCGCGCCGACGGCCAGCCGATGTGCCTGGAGGACGCCTACCTCAACGAGGTGCTGCTGCCCGGCTTCCTGCAGAGCGGCATGCCCACCAGCCTCTACGACGCTTTCGAGGCCCGTGGCCTGCGCCCCACCTGGGCCGAGGACTCCATCTCCGCCGACCAGGCCTCCGCCGAGGAGGCCCAGCACCTCGAGGTCGAGACGGGCGGTCCGGTGCTGCGCCACTCCCGCCGGGCTCTGTCGGGGGAGAAGGTCGTCGAGGTCTCCCGGTCGGTCTACCGCTCCGACCGGTTCACCCTCTGGGTGCAGCTCGGCAGCGACTGACGCTCCCGCGAACGACCGGTTCTACGCCAGCGCCGTCGGCAGTGCGCCCAACGGCGCGACGACGGTGCCGGACTCCTCGCACACCCACACCGGGTCGGGTCCGCCGAGGTCGGGGGAGATGTAGAGGCTGTGCTCGGGGCCCCCGCAGTGCAGGCACAGCGGCCAGCGGCCGAGGGTCTCGCTCAACGCGTCCTGGACGTCCTGGGCGATGAGCCCGGCGATGTACTCGCTGCCGGCCGGCCACTGCTCGACCCACCAGGCGCGGGCGGAGACGGCCTCCTCCAGAGCCGAGACGGCCCAGCGGGTCGCACACTGTCGCGCCTCGAGATCGCGGAGGACCCGGGCGCGTGCCTGATACAGCAGCTCGTCGTCCACAGGGACATTCTGCGTCGGTGACCAAGCCGGACGGCGCGGGGCGGCCGGGGCCCGCGCCCTCCCGGGCCGCACTAGGGTCGCGGACGTGATCCTCATCGACCCGCCGAACGCCGCCGGTCACGGCCGGCTGTGGTCGCACCTGGTCAGCGACGTCTCCTTCGCCGAGCTCCACGCCTTCGCCCGCGCCGTCGACCTGCCCGAGCGGGCCTTCGACCGCGACCACTACGACGTGCCGGCCGCCTGGTACGACGCCATGCTCGCCGCCGGGGCGACCCCGGTCAGCTCGCGCGAGATCGTCGCCCGTCTGCGCGCGGCCGGGCTGCGTCGTCCTCGGCCAGCTCGGCCAGCTCGCGGGTGAGGTTGGCCCGGGCGGCGTCCTCCCACCGGGCGCGGGCCACCGGGGTGTGGAACAGCTCCGGCTTGGCGGCCAGGCCCTCGAGGACGGCGCGGCGACCGGCGCGGAACGTGGCGTCGTCGAGGTGGGCGTACTCCGCCCGCACGGCGGCGACGTAGGCGGCGTATCGCGCGGGCGGCGCCGCGAGGATCGCGAGGTCGGCGTCGGAGAGCGCGCAGCCGGCGGCGTCGTCGGGCTCCGGGCGATGGGTCTCGGTGAGGCGGACGAGGCGGGCGACCTCGCTGCGCACCTCCTCGGCGACCAGGTCGACGAGGGCGTCCTCGGCCCAGGCCGCCGAGCGCTCCTCGGCGTCGCGCTCGCCGTCGTAGACGCTGTCGTGGAACCACGCGGCCAGCCGCACGGGGAGCTCGGGGTAGGCCACCCCCGCGGCGCGGAGCTCCTCGAGCCGGTCGAGCACCTCGGTGAGGTGGACGACGTCGTGGTACCCGCGGGCGGGGTCGGCGTAGGCCGCGTGCAGCTCGGCGGCGAGCGCCGGGGCGTCGGGCAGCGGCCATCGGGCGAGCAGGTCCGCGGGCTCCGGATGCGGAGGTTCGTCCGTCATGGCGGACATTCAACGGCACCGGTGCGCCGATCGCCACCCGCCGTTACGCTTCCCTTTCTAGAACATGTTCTTGTTCTGATCCCCTGTGCGAGGAGTACGCGTGAGCGCCACCGACGACCAGATCCGCCACGTCATCGAGCGCTACGTCGCGCTCGTGGCCACCGGGACCGCCGCGGAGATCACCGCGCTCTACGCCGAGGGGGCGACGGTCGAGGACCCGGTCGGCTCCGACGTGCTCACCACGCGCGAGCAGATCCACGCGTTCTACGCCACCCTCGAGGGCCTCGAGCAGCGCACCCGGTTGATCGAGGCGCGCATCGCCGGGGGCCAGGCGGCCTTCCTCTTCGAGGTCGCGACCGTGACGCCGGACGCCACGTTCGTGCTCGCCCCGATCGACGTGATGACCTTCGACGACGCCGGGCTGATCACCTCGATGCGCGCCTTCTGGGGGCCGGCCGACATGACGACGGCCTGAGGGCCGATCGGCCGACCGGACCCGGATCAGACCCGGGTCAGACCCGGATCGAGGGCAGCCGCATGCCGCGGGCCGGCGTCCGCGGGTGGCGGTGCGGGGCCGCGGGACGCGGCGAGCGGGTCACGACGACCTGCCCGAGATCGGTGACGTGACCCGGGCGGGCGCCCACGCCGCGCACCTCGCGGCGGTCGACGACGATGCGGTCGGGGCCGCTGTGCACGGCGACGGTCAGACCGGAGCCGGCCGGCAGGTGACCGCCGACGAGGAACTCGCCCCGACGGTCGGCCCGGCCGCGGGTGAGCACGGTGCCCCGCGCGTCGCGCACCTCCACCACCGCCAGCGGCAGCACCTCGCCGTCCTGGTCGACCACCCGGCCGCGCACGGCGCCACCGAGGGTGGCCGGCGCGAGCACGGGTGCCGGGACGACGGGCAGGACGAGGTCGAGCTCGGCCCAGCAGGCCCGGCCCGCCACGGCGTGCACGGGCTGCTGGATCGAGGTGAGTCCGCGGCGCTGGGCGCCCACGCGCACGAGGCCGCCGGGCAGGCCGGAGAGCAGGTACTCCCCGCGGCCGTCGGTGCGGGTCGTGACCGTGCGCCCGTCGGGCAGCAGGGCCGCCACCTCGGCGAAGCGCGCCGGCGCGAGATCGCCGCGGCGCACGCGCCCGGACACGATCGCACCCGGCTGGAGGTGGACGGTCAGCTCGCTGCGCCACCCGGCCCGCGTCGTGACGCTGCCGCGGGCGGTGGCCAGGCGGTCGGGATCGTCGTCACGGCGCAGGTCGCTGATCTCGATGGCGACCGGGCCGACCGGCACCCGCAGATCGGTGGCGACGTCGAAGCTCCGCCGGTCGCCGAGGATCCGCCCCCCGGACCACCAGCGGATGCGGATCCCGCATGTGCCGGGTCGCAGCACGACCACTCGCACCCACGTTGGCTCATCACCGCGCATGACGTCTCCCCCTCGCTGCGGTGCCGGGTCGGCCCGGCACTGCTGCGACGGTACGGTCCGGGCGTCGTCGGGTGCCTCGGGCGAAGCGCCACTTCGCCGCTCGCGCGGGTGGGCCACCCGGAGTGTCCGATCGGGTGATGATCCCCAGGTCGACCGGTCGTGGTCAGCTCCTCGGGCTGGCCGAGGGGCTGCTCGAGGGGCTCGTGCTCGCGCTCGGCGAGGCGCTGGGCGAGGCGCTCGCGGGCAGGCAGGAGGGGCGGTCCTGCGTGGTGGCGTGGGGGAGGGCCAGGTCGGCCAGGCCGCGCACCTCGCCGGTGACGACGCCGAACGGCGCGGTCTGCGCCCGGGTGAAGCGGCACCGGTTCGGCTCGACGCCGAGGAAGTCCGAGCCGTTCGCCGGGTCGGGCTGGGCGACGACGATCATCCCGGTCTGCGTGGTCAGCTGACCGCCGAAGGTGAAGCGGCCGTCGCTGCCGGTGCGGCGTACGCCGACCTGGCGGCCCTGGGCGTCGTAGAGGACCACCTGGACCTCCGCCAACGGCACGCTCGGGCGGGCGGAGTCGACGATGCGCCCGGTGACCTGCGCGCCGCGTCGGGTGAGCGAGACGTGGGTGACGGCCACCTTGCCGCTGCGCACCCGGACGGCGGGCCGCGCCGTCGTCCCGAACCAGTCGCCGTAGCCGCCGACGTGCAGCACGTAGCGTCCCGGTGCCAACCCGGAGAACGAGACGAGTCCCCGCCGGGCCGACGCCGTCCAGAACTGGCCGGTCCGGCGCGAGACGGCGGTGACCACGGTGCCGCGCACGGCCTGGCCGCCCGCGTCGACGCCGACGATCAGCCGCCCGGCGCGGGTGGAGAGCCGTGGCGTGATGCCGCGGCCTTCGCCGGGGTCGATCCGGCCGGTGCCGATGCCGGGCCCGACCCAGGTCTGCGTGCGGTCGTAGGTGAAGACGTAGTACCGGGTGCGCGGCAGGCCGCCGAGGGCGAACCGCCCCCGGCCGTCGGCCTTGGTGGTGTAGGTCTGCTCGTAGCGGTTGGTGGCCTTGATCGTGGCGTACTTCGCCGGTGCCCCACCGGCGTAGGCGGTGCCGTAGAGGAACCCGCCGCGCTGCATGCGCACCGAGACGAAGCGCGATCCGCCGGCCGTCACCGTCACGGTGCGATCGGTCGGGGCGTACTTCGAGATGTCGTAGGACGGACGCCGGTCGGCGAACTGCAGGTGGTAGGTGCCCGGCGCCAGGCGCAACGAGAAGGCACCGCCGCGGGCGCGGGTGGCGCGCAGGTAGCTCCAGTCGGCGGCGAAGATGCGCACGTCGACCTTCGGCACGTCGCCGTCGGGGCCGACCACCGCGCCCCAGACCCGGCCGGTGGCCGTCGTGCGGGCGGTCTCGGCGGCCGCGGTCGTCCCGGACGGTGCGCCGGTGCCGGCGCGGGCGGCGTCCACGCCGGTGGCGAGGACGGCGATCAGGAGCGCGACGAGCACCGCGACCAGGGTGCTCCGGGGCGCGCGCGGGAGCGTTCGGCGGGGGGAGGGCACGCTCCCAGGGTGGCAGGCCGGTTCGGGCCCGCGCAGGGGAATCAGGACGCCGCGACCCGCTCCGGCGGCGTCATGGCCCAGCGGATCGTGCCCACCGCCATGGCCCCGGCGGCACGCACCACGGTCTGCTCGGCGACAGGCACCCACGGCAGTCGCAGGCCCGGGCGGCTCCACACCGGCATCAGCCCGACGGCGGCGGCGGCCAGTACGCCGTACGCCGGTCGCGCCGCGAGCGGCAGCGGCGGCCGGTAGAGCACGTAGGAGACGGCCTCGCGGGCATCGGGCGTGGCGCGCAGTTCGGGCCGGTAGGCGGCCAGGCGCTCCTGGAGCTCGGCGTAGGTCGTCGGCGGCTCGTGGGCGCCGAGGCGGCGCGCGACCTCCGCGGTCTGGGCGACGTACTCGTCACGGCGATCGTCGTCGAGCCGGCGGGCGCCGTAGGTCTGGTGGGCGAGCAGGAAGCTGTCGATCTCCGCGCAGTGCACCCAGGTGAGCAGGTGCGGGTCGGAGGCCTCGTAGGGCTCGCCGTCGGGCATCGTGCCGCTGATGCCGGCATGGATGCGACGGACGACGTCGACGGCGGTCTGCGCGTCGTCCTCGTGACCGAAGGTGGTGACGGCGAGGTAGGTGCTGGTGCGGGCGAGCCGCCCCCACATGTCGCCGCGGTAGCCGGAGTGCTCCGCGACGGCCCGCATCGCCTTCGGGTGCAGCGACTGGAGCAGCAGCGCGCGGATGCCGCCGACGAACATCGCGGCGTCGCCGTGCACCTCCGCGATCGCGCTGTCGGGGGCGAACCAGCGAGGGCCGGGGCGTCCGTGGATGCGGTCGCGCTGCTTGGGGCCGTCGGGCCCGGCGACCCGTGCGAACAGCGCCTCGCCGAGCCGGTCGCGGACCAGCCCGACTCCGGGCACGTTCGGCAGCGGGTTCATCGCCGGATCAGGCTCCGGCCGACCAGGTGCGCACCCACAGGCAGTGCTCGTCGCCGGCCAGCTTGGCCAGCGCATCGTCGGAGAGCGCCTCGGTGGCGTCGGTGACGACGTAGCCCTGCTCGCCCGCGGTGGCGAGGTACTGGCCGGTGATGTTGGCGCCGGCGCCGGCGAGCAGCTGGTTCACCGAGGCCAGGACGCCGGGGACGTTCACGTGCAGGTAGCCGATGCGGTGGCCCTCCTGCAGCGCGGGCGCGTTGACGGCCGGGAGGTTCACCGACAGCTCGGTGCGGCCCTCGAGCGCGAAGCCGGCGAGCTTGCCGGCGACGAAGAAGCCGATCTCCTCCTGCGCCTCCTGGGTCGAGCCGCCGACGTGCGGGGTGAGGATGACGTTCTCCAGTCCGCGCAGCGGGGACTCGAAGGCGTCGCCCTGGGCCTTCGGCTCGATCGGGAACACGTCGAGCGCGGCGCCGGCGATGTGGCCGGAGACGATGTGCTCGCGCAGCGCCTCGGTGTCGACCACCATGCCGCGTGCGGCGTTGATGAACAGCGAGCGGGGCTTCATGCGGGCGAACTGCTCGGCGCCGAACAGGCCGGCGTTGCCGGGGCGGCCGTCGACGTGGAGGCTGACGACGTCGGCCTTCTCCAGCAGCTCCTCCAGCGTCTTCATGCGCTGGGCGTTGCCGTGGGCGAGCCGGTCGGCGGTGTCGAAGAAGATGACCCGCATGCCGAGCGCCTCGGCGAGGTTGGAGAGCTGGGTGCCGATGTTGCCGTAGCCGACGATGCCCAGCGTGCGGCCGCGCACCTCGTGGCTGCCCTTGGCCGACTTGTCCCACACGCCGGCGTGCATCTTCTCCGACTTCTCGTGCAGGCGGCGGGCGAGGGCGATGATCTCGCCGATGACGAGCTCGACGACGCTGCGGGTGTTGGAGTACGGCGCGTTGAAGACCGCCACGCCGCGGGCGGCGGCGGCCTTGAGGTCGACCTGGTTGGTGCCGATGCAGAAGCAGCCGACGGCGAGCAGGTCGGGGGCGGCGTCCAGCACCCGGGCGGTGACGTTGGTGTTGGAGCGGATGCCGAGCAGGCTCACGCCGGCGAGCCGCTCGATCAGCTCGTCCTCGCCGAGGGAGCCGGCGAGCAGCTCGACCTCGAAGCCGCGGGCCTCGAGGACCTCGACGGCGACCGGGTGGATGTTCTCCAGCAGCAGCACCTTCACCCTCCCAGGGTAGAGAGCCGGTGGAGGCGGGGCACAAACGGCGCGAGCGGTGGACGTCGCGCTACCCCTCGTCGTGAGGCAACCGGATCGCCGGTGCGGACGTCGGTAGCGTGAGCGAACCCCACCACGTATCGGAGCCGTCGTTGTCCTCTCCCGCCCTCTCCTCGGGTCGCCGCGTGCGCGCGGCCCTCGGCGCCGTCCTCGCGGCGGCCACCCTGGCCGGCACCGCCTCTGCCTCTGCCGCCGCCACCGCCACCGCTGTGCCGGCCGCGGCCGGCGTGCGGGCGGAGCAGATCGGCCGGTGGGCCGTCGCCCCGCTGGCCGACGGCTCGTGGGAGGTCGCCTGGACCGCCCCCGACCGGTTGCCGATCGGCTCCGACCGGCCCCGCATCGTCGTCGCCGACGCCGACGCCCGGGTGGGCACGGCCACGCTGGACGCCGCCGGCCGCCGGGTCAGTGCCGTCGTCGCCGGCATCGCCCGGCCCGCGGTGGCCGATCTCGACGTCGTGTTGAGCGGCGACCGGCTCGACGAGGCCGGCGACGACCTGGCCGCCCGTGTCGGCACCGCCGCCCGACGTGCCGGTGCGCCGGATCCGGGCTTCCCCGACCTCGACGTCGACCCCGGTGTCCCCGGCAGTTTCCCGGTCGTCTCCAGCGACTACCAGCTCGACCCCGTGAAGCTGCCCGGCATGCCGCAGCCCATCGAGATGGTCGGTCACGTCGTCGAGCCGGCGTCCGATGCCGCCACCGGCCCGCGGCCGCTCGTGCTCTTCCTCCACGGGCGCCACGAGTTCTGCTACCTGCCCGACGCCGGACCTGACGACTACCCCTCCGGCGACTGGCCCTGCCGTGCGCCCGAGCAGGAGATCCCCAGCCAGCTCGGCTACGACTACGCCCAGCGCCTGCTGGCCAGCCAGGGCTATGCGACGGTCAGCGTGCGGGTCAACGGCATCAACGCCCAGGACTACCGGCTCGCGGACGGCGGCGCCTCGGCGCGCGCGGCCATCGTCGCCGCCCACCTCGACCACTGGGCCACCATCGCGGCCGCCCACGACGTCGACCTGTCCCGGGTGGTGCTCGTCGGGCACAGCCGGGGCGGTGAGGGCGTGGCCCGGGCGGCGCTCCAGATCCCGCTGACGGCGCCGTACCGGATCGTCGGCGAGGTGCTGCTGGCGCCGACCGACTTCTCCTACCAGACCTCGCCCTACGTCCCGAGCGTCACGGTGCTGCCGTACTGCGACGGCGACGTCTCCGATCTCGAGGGGCAGCGCTTCACCGACGTCGGGCGCGACGTGCTGGGCGACGACACCGCCCTGCGCAGCTCGGTGCTGGTCTTCGGGGCGAACCACAACTTCTTCAACACCGAGTGGACCCCGGGCCTCTCGGCCGCCCCCTCCATGGACGACTGGGGGGGCAGCGAGGACGGCACCTGCGGGTCGGTCGAGAACGGGCGGCTGACCCCGCAGGGGCAGCAGGACGTCGGGGCCGCCTACATCGCCGGCGCCGTCCATCTCTTCGCCGACGGCGACCAGCGGTACCTGCCGATGTTCGACGGCTCGCCGGTGCACGTGGCCTCGGTCGGCGACGCCGAGGTGCTGAGCTCGGCCATCGGCGGCGGGCGCGACCTGCGTCGTCCGCGTCTCGACACCGGCCTGAGCCTGGCCTCCGCGGGTGCCAGCAGCCGCTTCTGCACCGGCCGCACCAGCGCCCCGGACTCGCGCACCGACTGCGATCCCGACGCTGCCGGCGCGGTGGCCCCGCACTGGTACGGCAACGGCGAGGGCGCCCCCACCCGCACCTTCGCCGAGTTCGGGTGGACCGCCTCGGGTCAGAGCGCCGGCCTCGTGCTCGACCGGCCCCTCGACCTCTCCGGCGCCGGCGCCCGACTCGCCCTGCGCACGATCGTCGACCCCTCCACCGGGCCGGTCGCCCTCGGCGTGCGGCTCACCGACGCCGACGGCCACGCCGAGGTGTTCACCCCCGAGGGCGGCTCGACGCTGCCGGTGCTGCCCGCCGACCAGCCGCGGCTGTGGGCGCAGGCCGTGCTCGTCGACCCCATCGGACGCGCCGGGCTCGACCTCGCCCGCATCGTGCAGGTCGACCTCGTGGGCCGCAGCACCCGTGGCCACCTGTGGCTGGCCGACCTCGCCGCGGCGTCCCCCTCGCTCGCGCCCGTGCCGCAGCGCCGCGCCGCGACGGTCTCGATCGGCACCGTCCGCACCCTCGAGGGCGACGGCGCGCCGAAGCAGCGCACCCTCCAGGTGCCCGTCACCGTCTCCGGACTCACCCGTCCCGCCCGCGTGCGGATCGTGGTCGTCGGTCAGGCGCGCGGCGATCGTGCCGTCTATCCGCTCGACCTCGCCCCCGGGCAGACCTCCGCCACGATCCCCGTCACCTACGAGGCCGATCGGCGCGACGACTACCGGCGCATCACCCAGGTCGTCGCCTTCGCCGTCGACGGCGCCATGCCCGACCAGTCCAACGGCCAGGCCCGTGTCGACGACGACGATCCCGCACCGCGCACCACCGTCGACGTCCGCGACCGGAGGGTGCAGGAGGGCGAGCCCATCCGGGTGCGCGTCACCGTGCACGGCCGCTCCGACAAGAACCTCGGTGTCTCGCTCTCGGCCCAGACCGAGGGCCCGCAGCCTGCGCACCCGCTCCAGGTGGGCGACCTGCCGGCCTCCTACCGCGCCGAGGTCTACCTGCCCGAGGAGCACCTGGGCTGGAGTCTCGCCCGTGCCTACTTCTCCCTCTACGAGAACCTGGAGAAGAAGCGCACCATCGAGTTCTCCATCCCCACGCTCCGCGACCGCGTGAAGGAGGGCACCGAGACCTTCCGGTTCGCCGTCCAGATCGACCGGCGCACCGTCATCCGGACAGTGCGGGTGGACGACGCCCGCTGACCGTCTCCGGGCAGCACGACGGGCCTGAGCCCCGGGTGGGGTTCAGGCTGTCGTGGTGAGCTGCGTGGTGCCGGTGGCTGTGCGGAGGTAGTGCTGGCCGTGGGGGCTGGTCCAGCGGTAGCTGCCGGGTGGGCCGGCTCCGGGTTCGAGCGGTTCGTAGGTCCAGCCGTGGTGGGTCTTCACACGGTGGTGATGTCGACACAGGGCGGCGAGGTTGTCTGTGCTGGTGCTCCCGCCGGCATCCCACGGCACGACATGGTCGATGTCGGCTGATCTGGCGGGCCTGGTGCAGTGGGGGAAGACGCAGGTGACGTCACGCAAGATCACCTGCTCGCGCAAGAGGGTGGGGATCTCGTAGGACTCACTCGACCGGTGTTCGGCCAGGTCGAGCACGGGCCGCACGACGAGTTGAGTATCGGGGTCAGCGCACCAACTGCGCAGGGTGTCGAGGTCGATCGCGGTGCGGGTGTTCTCCACACGAGCGGCCGTACCGAAGGGGTTCTGGCCGGGTGCGTGGCTGATGTGGACGTAGAGCTGGAGGGTCCGCTTGGACCGCGCCGGCGGCTCCACCTCGCCATCGGCGGGGAAGCTCAGGGGTGTTTCGCGTCGTGCGAGTTCGCCGAGTGCCATGGCCCGCCGGGCGTCCAACGACTCCTCACAACCCAGGTCTTTCAGTTGGGCTGCGACGGCGGCGAGTGCGTCCTCGAGGTCCAACGCGTCGGCGAGGTCGAGGGCGCCTTCGATGTCGACCTTGCCGTGGAAGTCGACGTGCCGGCTGTAGATGGTGACGTGTCGCTTGTCGTCGGCCGCCTCCTTCTTCGCCCGCAGGACCTCGGGGTCGGCTTCGGCTTCAGCTGCTTTGACGGTCTGTTCGATCCCGCGTCCACCGATGGAGTGCGCGAACGACGCCAACCGCTGGTCGACCAGTGCGACGGCTTCGGGCGACAACAACCGGGTGGCCTGGGCGATCTTGCGGGCCCGCCACACCGGCACCTCACCGGCCTCGACACGGCGCCAGCACCGCGGCAGACGGGCGGCGAGTTCGAGGGCGTCGCCGATGTAGTAGTGCCCGGGGTCGGTGGAGAGGCCGATGGCGGCGGCGAACTCGTCGATGCAGAACTCCGCGACCAGGGGTGCTCCTTGGCCGGCGATGGCGAGTTCGCGTTCGGTGCCCGGAACACAGGCGCTGTCCCATTCATCAGCAGCGGGGTGGGCGAGAGCCCAGTGGGCTGCGGCGATGAAGACCTCGCGACCGTGGGCCTCCTCAGCGGCACGCGCGTCGCGTGCGTGGACCAGGAGGGACCGCGGGTCCCGAAGATCCTGGTGTGGGGTGGTGGAGGCCATGCCTCAGTCTAATCGAACAGGTGTTCGAAGACAAGGGTTCGAGCGACTGAATCTTCGTGGTTGTGGCTGCTGTGCGGCTAGCTGGGCTTCGAGGCCCTCGCCCAGGGGGCTCGGGCACCTCAGCCACCGGGCGGGAGCCGCAGATCGCGTCTTACTGCCGGCGGTTGTCTTGCGGGGTCTCGCGGCTCGGCGCCGGGGCGCCTCGCACCTCGACCACCGGTCCG
>NZ_BAAAZH010000013.1:135789-211209 GCF_039536805.1 Nocardioides fonticola
TCGAGGTGCGAGCGCCAGCGAGCCGCGAGACCCCCGCACCCGAGAGGCAGCCGGGACCCACCTAGCCAGCGCCTTCCAACCCGACGCGAACGGCGACCCGACAGGCGACCGCGCCCACCCACCTGCGTAGCCGGCGCCTTTCAACCCGAAGCCAACGCTGCAGCCGGGGTCGGTCGGCGCGGGCAGGCGACGTCCCCAACGAAGCAGCCCACCTCACCGGGTCTCGTGGCTCGGCGCCGGGGCGCCTCGCACCTCGACCACCGGAGGGCGCCCCGCACCTCGACCACCGAAAAGCACCCGAGCACCGGTACGCCGACTCACCCCACCTCGAGGTCGTCCGCATCGACGATGCGGTACGCGTACCCCTGCTCGGCGAGGAAACGCTGGCGGTGGGCGGCGAAGTCGGCGTCGACGGTGTCGCGGGCGACGATCGTGTAGAAGCGGGCGACCTTGCCGTCGCGGCCGGGGCGCAGCAGGCGTCCGAGGCGCTGGGCCTCCTCCTGGCGCGAACCGTAGGAGCCCGACACCTGGATCGCGACCTCGGCCGAGGGGAGGTCGATGGAGAAGTTGGCGACCTTGGAGACCACCAGCATCCGGATCTCGCCGGTGCGGAAGGCGTCGAAGAGCCGCTGCCGTTCCTTGACGGGGGTGTCGCCGGTGATGACGGGGGCGTCGAGGGCGCGGGCGAGCTCGTCGAGCTGCTCGAGGTACTGCCCGATCACGAGCGTGGGCTGGTCGGGGTGCTTCGCCACCAGCGAGCGGACGACGTCGACCTTGTGGTGCGTGCAGGCCGCGAGGCGGTAGCGCTCCTCGGGCTCGGCGGTCGCGTAGGCGAGCCGGTCGGACGACGGCAGGGTCACCCGCACCTCGACGCAGTCGGCGGGCGCGATCCAGCCCTGGGCCTCGATGTCCTTCCACGGGGCGTCGTAGCGCTTGGGTCCGATGAGGGAGAACACGTCGCCCTCGCGGCCGTCCTCGCGCACGAGGGTGGCGGTGAGGCCGAGGCGACGGCGAGCCTGGAGGTCGGCGGTCATCCGGAAGATCGGCGCCGGCAGCAGGTGCACCTCGTCGTAGACGATGAGGCCCCAGTCGCGGGCGTCGAGCAGTTCGAGGTGCGGGTAGACGCCCTTCCGGCGCATCGTCAGCACCTGGTAGGTCGCGATGGTCACCGGCCGGATCTCCTTCACGGCGCCGGAGTACTCGCCGATCTCGTCCTCGGTCAGCGAGGTGCGCCGCAGCAGCTCGTCCTTCCACTGCCGTGCCGACACGGTGTTGGTCACCAGGATCAGCGTCGTGGCCTGGGCGTGCGCCATCGCCGCCGCGCCGACCAGCGTCTTGCCCGCCCCGCAGGGCAGGACGACGACGCCAGAGCCGCCGTGCCAGAACGACTCGGCGGCCTCCTGCTGGTAGGGCCGCAACGACCAGCCGTCGGGGTCGAGGGCGATGGGGTGCGCCTCGCCGTCGACGTAGCCGGCGAAGTCCTCGGCCGGCCAGCCGAGCTTGAGCAGCGCCTGCTTGAGGTTGCCGCGTTCGGAGGGGTGCACGATCACGGTGTCGTCGTCGACGCGGGCCCCGAACATGCCGGCCACCTTCTTGGCGCGCAGCACCTCCTCGAGCACCGGGCGGTCGGAGGAGGAGAGCACGAGCCCATGCGTGGGGTGCTTCTCCAGCCGCAGCCGGCCGTAGCGCGCCATCGTCTCGGCGATGTCGATGAGCAGCGCGTGCGGGACGGCGTAGCGCGAGTAGCTGAGCAGGGTGTCGATGACCTGCTCGGCGTCGTGGCCGGCGGCGCGGGCGTTCCAGAGCCCCAGCGGTGTGAGCCGGTAGGTGTGCACGTGCTCGGGGCTGCGCTCGAGCTCGGCGAACGGCGCGATCGCCTTGCGGCAGGCTGCCGCCTGGTCGTGGTCGATCTCCAGCAGCAGGGTCTTGTCCGACTGGACGATCAGGGGGCCGTCGTTCACAACGTCCTAGCCTACGGAGGCCCCGAGGGCGCGGACGCCGACGATGCGGTGCACGGCGAACGCGCGGACGTCGTCGCTGCGGTGGTCGCGGGCCAGCAGCCGCCCGCCCTCGACGGATCGGGGGTCGACGACCCGCTCGGTGCGCACCCCGTCGTCGCCGACGTAGGTGATGACGACGCTCTCGCCGGTCTCGACGGCCTCGCGCAGCACCGCGAGCGCCCCGGACGGCGTCAGCGGCGACCCCGTGGGCGCTGCGGGCCGGCTGGCCTCGGCCCGGTCGCCGGCGCGGATCGCGGTGACCACCGCGCTGACCCGTGCGGCGTCGCGGGCCTGACGGGCGCCCTCGGCGCGCGCCGCCTTCGGTGTGCGGGCGCGCAGCGCGTCGGGACGTGCCACGTGCACCGTGCCGTCGGGCGCCTCGACGACCGGCGCCGCGCCCATCTCGCGCAGGCGGGGGAGCAGCACGTCGATGGGGGTGTCGGAGACCAGCACGGTCGGGGCGATGCAACGCAGCCCGAGGGCGGCGGCCTGCGGATGGTGCAGCAGTTCGGCGAGCGCCGTCTCGTCGTCCGAGCGCAGGAACGCCTCGGCATGGCCGACCCGCACACTGCCGTGTGTGCGGGCGGTGTCGTCGACGAGGTAGGTGAGCGGTTGCGGCACCGGCGTGCGCGAGACCGCGGCCAGGAAGGCGTGCACCTCGGCGGCGCTCCAGCCGATGTCGAAGGCGCGCCGCACCGAGGACGCCGTGAACCGGTAGACCGTCGCGCCGCCGCGTGACTCGACCTCGGCCACGCTCTGCAGCCGACGTGCCAACGCCGACTCCAGCGGCCCCGGCGCCACGGCGGTGAGGTCGGCCTGGAGCAGCACATGGTCGACCGGTGGGGGCAGCAACGCGGCGAGCGCCGCCGTCGCGGCGTCGGTGTCGCCGTCGAGCAGGGGTCGGGCGTAGGAGGTCAGGCCGTCGAGGCCGGTGACGCCGAGGGCGGCTGCCTCGCGCACTGCCCAGGCCACCTGATCGGCCCGGGTGCGGGGACGGCGCGGACGCCGCCACGCGACATGGGCGGTGAGCGACGGCAGGCCCGTGCCGGCCGCGAGCGTCTGGCCGGCGGGCAGATCGGCGAGCGCCGCCAACGTCATGCGGCGCGCCTCCACCTGGTGGACGCCGGTGAGCTCGGGCTGCAGCGCGTTCCACGCCTTGCCGGCGGTGTCGCGGGCGCCGACCAGACCGGGCAGCCGGTCGCTCTCCAGCCATGCGGTCACCAGTACGGCCCAGCGCTCGGCGGTCGGCAGCCCCGACCAGGTGTCGAAGCGATCGGAGGGCAACCAGCACAGGTCGCCGTCGGGGTTCATGCCCGCCGCGAGCAGACGTGCCGCGAAGGCGGTCTCGACCCACAGCGCCGCGGTCGCCTCGTCGTCCTGCAGGAGCGCGGCGATCGCCTTGAGGTCGCGCACCCCCAGGCCGCCGCTGCGCAGCACCGTCGGCGGGCGCAGGCTCCACTCGTCGAGCACGAGCTCGACGCGGCGCACGGCCTCGAAGGCCGCACCGGCCCCCGCCCGGTCGACGAGCGCCGCCGACCGGGACGACGTCGCGATCTCGGGCATCGCGTCGACCGGCTCGAGCGTGGTGCGCCCGCCGCGCAACGCCAGCCCCACCTCGCCGGGCAGCACGACGGTGCTGCCTCCGCGCGGCACGAGCAGGCGCCGCGCCAGCAGCTCCTCGGCGGGTGTGCGGGCGTCGTCGACCGAGACCGTGTGGCGCGAGCCGGACGTCGTCGCCTCCCCGCCCTGGTCGGCCACGTGCTGGAGCAGCGTGCGCGCCTCGGGCGAGACCGCCTCCAGCGCGGCCTTGATCTCCGCGGCCGGCGGCGGCTCGGGCGAGCGGGGCCGCAGACCGCTCGTGCCCGGACCGGCGGCCAGCGACTCGGCGACGCCGGTCAGCGCCCGCAGCCCCTGCGCCGACTCCCACGCCAGGGCGAGGTCGAGGAGCCGGTCGAGGGCGGCGCCGGCAGCGACCGGGTCGGCGTGCACCGTCCCCAGGAGTTCCTCGCGGCTGGTTTGGCCGGCGACGACCAGGGCATCAAGCACGGAGAGTTCGAGCCGGGTGAGCTGGTCGAGGGCGCGCAGCACCGACGACCTCGTCGCCGCCCGGGAGGCCAGTTGGCCGGAATCGTGAGGGGTGGGAGTGGCCAGGTCGGGACGTGCGAGCAGCAGACGGGACACCCGGTCGTCCGACCAGCTGCGCAGCTGGTCGGCGAGCGAACGGAATCCGGTCTCGGCCATCCCTGCAACGCTACCGGTGGCAGCGAACCCGGGCGGTGGCCGATGACCCGCATCACGCCCCGCCTGCTGCCCGGCCCGCACGTGGCGCTGCTCTCGGCTGATCGCCGCACGGTCGTCGTCCCCGGCTCCGAGGACGCCGTCGGGCCGCTGTGGGCGCTGTTGGCCGGCGCTGACGCCGTCCCCGATCTGTTCGAGCACCTCCTCGACGTCGTCCTCGCGGCCGGTGTGCGCGGGCGTCCCGGGTTCGCGCTCGTGCGCGACGAGCCGGACGCCGTCCGCGTGGCCGTGCGCGGTGCCTGGGCGGCCCACCTCCCCGACCACGACGTGCCGCTGCGCGCTGCCGACGACGTCGGCTGGCGTGAGGCGCGCCTGCCTGCGGGCGCGCGGGTGCTGCTCACCACCGTCGACGGGGTCGGCGGCCCGGGCCCCGGCTGGAGCGACGCGCCGTCGGGCCCCCTCGTCGTACGCCTGGGCGGCGTAGAGGTGCCGGGGGTCGAGCCCGCGGTCGTGCCGGTGGTGGAGGCACCCATGCCGGTGGTGGAGGCACCCGTGCCCGCCGTCGCGGCGCCCGCGCCGGTCATCGAGGCGCCCACGCCTGTCGTCCAGGCGCCCGCGCCCGTCGAGCCGATCCGGCCACGGCCCGTCCTGCAGCCCGATCCGCTCACCGTGCCGCTCGCGGCGCTGCTCGGCGGGCTCGACGACGAGGTGTCCGACCCCGAGCCTCTCGAGCCCGCGGTGCCCGCCGTCCCTGCCGCGACCCCGGTCCTGCGCCTCTCGGCAGGGGAGGTCGGCGAGATCGCCCTCGACCGGCCGGTGGTGATCGGCCGGGCGCCCCGGGCGCTGGGCCCCGACCCCGACGAGGAGGTGCGCCTGGTCGCGGTGCCCAGCCCGCACCACGAGATCTCCTCGACCCACCTGGAGATCCGGCCCGGTGTGCCCGACCCGCTCGTGCCCACCGTGACCGACCTCGGCTCCACCAACGGCACGCTGGTCATCCGGCCCGGACGACCGCCCGAGACCCTGCGCCCCGGCATCCCGGCGGCGGTCACCCCCGGGGTCGTCGTCGACCTCGGCGACGGGCTGACCATCGAGCTCGGGGTCGGTGCGTGACCCGAGCCGCCCCCGCACCGCGCGGGACCCGTGCCCGTCGTCCCGGCGGGCCGGCTGACGCCGATGCGACGCCGGCGCTGCTCGATCGGCGCCTCGGCGCCTGGCTCCTCGATCACGCCCTGCTCGGCGTCGTCGGAGTCGTCGCCTTCGCGGCGGCCGCGCAGGGAGTCGCGGTCGCGACCGCTGCGGCGATCGCCGTCGTCGCGGTGCTCCTGGTGTGGGTGCTGCTGGCGGTCGACCTCGGTCGTACCGGCGCCACGCCCGGACGACGCGTGGTCGGCGTCCGGGTCCTCGACGCCGACACCGGTCGGCCGCTGGGAGTCCCGCGGGGGCTGCTGCGCTCGACGCTCCTGCTGCCCGCGGTCGTGCCCACCGCCGGCGCGGGCGCCACCCTGCTGGCCTGGAGCGCCGCCGGCGACACGCGCCGGCGGGCCTGGCACGACCGGCTGGTCGGCTCCCTCGCCGTCGACGTGCGGGCCGCCCGCCCGGCCGCTGCGGCGCAGCCGACGGTGATCACCGCACCGGTCCCGGCCCCACCCGAGCCGCCCGTCGACGAGCCGTCCGTCGACGAGCCGCCCACGGTCGACCTCGGCCGGCTGGGGCTCGCGGCCCGGGTCGAGCGCCACACCCGCCCCTGGCGGCTGCTGGTCGACACCGGCGAGGACATCGTCTTAGGGTCCCGCACGCTGCTGGGGCGGGCACCCGCGCCCCGCGCCGACGAACCGGGCGGCCGCCTGGTCGCCCTGCCCAGCGACGACCTGTCGCTGGCCACCACCCACGCAGTGCTGGAGGTCGCCCACGACGGCGTCCTCACCGTCGCCGATCGCGGGTCGGCCGAGGGCACCTACGTCGTGCGCGGCCACGCGGCGCGCCGGGTCGCCGCGGAGCCGCTCGCCCTCGAGGACGGCGACGTGCTGCGCTGCGGCGACCGCGCCATGCGGGTGCGACGCACCGGGTGAGGATCCGTGCTGCGAGGTCGGGCCCGGCAGACCTCGCGGCCCGCCGCCGTCCGGGTGGAGTGCTCTGGCGCCGAACGAGAACTTGTTCTAGCGTCCGCCCATGACGTTCGAGCACGAGGGCAGCATCGCCACCACGGCCAGCCCCGCGGCGATCTGGCGACTGTGGAGCGACACCGGCACGTGGGCCCAGTGGGACCCGCCGGTCGAGCGGGTCGTCCTCGACGGCCCCTTCCGCATCGGCACCACCGGCACCCTGACCCTCGCCGGCGGCATCGAGGCCCCCTTCGAGCTCACCGTCGTGCGGGCCGAGGAGCGCTACGTCGACCGGCTCACCCTCGGCGAGCTCGTGATCGACATCGACCACCGGGTCGAGGCCCACGGCGACGGCGCGCTGGTCACCGTGCACACCACCATCGAGGGTCCCGGTGCCGACCAGATCGGCCCGATGGTCACCGCCGACGCGCCCGTCGCGCTGGCGGCGCTCGTCGCGATGGCCGAGGCGCCCGCGCCGGTCGCCTGACCGCCGCCCGGTCGATCAGACCGCCGCGAGGACGCCGTCGAGGGCCCAGGCCGCGGCCGCCTCGGCGTGCACCCGCATGGAGTCCAGCAGCGGCACGGGGGAGTCCGCGGCGCCGACGAGCAGCTGGATCTCGGTGCAGCCGAGCACGACCGCCTGCGCGCCGTCCGCGGCCAGGTCGTGCAGCAGTCCGCGGTAGATCGCGGCGCTCGGAGCGGAGACGACGCCGCGCGTGAGCTCCTCGAAGATGATCCGGTCGACCTCGGCGCGTGCGGCGGCGTCCGGGACGACGACCTCGAGCCCGGCCGCCCGCAGCCGACCGACGTAGAAGTCCTCCTCCATCGTCCACCGGGTGCCCAGCAGACCCACCGTGCGGTGCCCCTCGGCCAGCGCCCGCGCGGCGATCGCGTCGGTGATGCGCAGCAGCGGCAGGTCGACGGCGTCCTCGACGGCGTCGGCCACACGGTGCATGAGGTTGGTGCAGATGAGCAGTGCGTCGGCTCCCGAGGCCTCGCAGCGGCGGGCCGCCTCGGCGAGCAGGCGCCCGGCGCCGTCCCAGTCCTCGGCCACCTGGAGGGCCCGGATGCGGGAGAAGTCCACCGACTGGAGCGTGATGGGTGCCGAGGCGTGGCCGCCGAGCGCGGCCGCGGCCTGCTCGTTGAGCACGCGGTAGTAGTCGATGGTGCTGTGCCAGCTCATGCCGCCGAGGAGTCCGAGGGTGCGCATGGGTCCAGGATGGCGAGCGACCGACCCCAAGAGAATCCGTCATCTTCTAGAGTCGGCCATAAGCTGAGCTGATAGTGCGGGAACGAACCCCGAGGAGGCCGCCGTGCTCGATCCGCGTCGCGTGGTGCTCTTCCGGTCGGTCGTGCGCGCCGGCTCGATCTCGGCGGCCGCCCGCGACCTGGGGTGGACCCAACCGGCCGTCAGTCAGCACCTCCAGGCGCTCGAACGCTCGGCCGGCTGTCGGCTCCTCGAGCGCGGGCCCGGTGGCGTCGTGCCCACCGAGGCCGGGCGCCTGCTGCTGGCCCGCGCCGACACCATCGCCGGCGAGCTGCACCTGGCCGAGGAGGAGCTCGCGGCGGTCGCGCAGCTGCGGCGCGGCCGGGTGCGGTTGGCGGCCTACCCCTCCGCCGCCGCCACCGTCGTCCCGCGGGCGATCTCGCTGCTCCAGACCCGCCACCCCGAGCTCGACGTCGAGCTCACCGAGGCCGAGCCGCCCGAGGCCACCGAGGAGCTGCGGGCCGGTGCGGTCGACCTCGCGCTGGTCTTCGACTACGCCGACGACGCCGTCGACCCCCTCCCGGGCGTCGTCCGGGTGCCGCTGGGGGAGGAGCCGGTCGACCTGGTGCTCCCCGCCGAGCGCGCGGCCGGGCTCGGACGCCGTCCGCGGCTCGCCGCACTCGCCGACGACCCCTGGATCGTCGGGTGCGTGCGCTGCCGCGCCCACGCGGTGCGCCGCTGCGCGGAGGCCGGTTTCGAGCCGCGCGTGCGCCACGTCAGCGACGACTACGTGGTGGTGCAGCAGCTCGTCGCGCTCGGGCTCGGGGTCAGCCTGCTGCCGCGCACGGCCCTGGAGGCCTACCGGCACCCCGAGGTCGTCGTGGTGTCGGGCGCCGCCTACGGCACCCGACGCCGTGCCCTGCTGCATCGCACGGCGGCCGACGGCGTCCCCGCGGTGCGGGCGCTGGCCGAGGCCCTGGCCGTCAGCGGTTGACGACCACCGGGATGCGGGTGCGGGTGCCGGTGGCCCCGCGCCAGAGCACCCAGCCGTCGTCGGCGACAGCCGGCCCCAGCAGCAGCACCCGGAATCGGGCCGACTCGCCGGGCGCCAGGCGCACCGCCGCCGGCGTGACGATCGCGCGGTGGGAGGTGAACCCGCCCGCGGAGGAGGAGAAGTAGAGACGGCGTCCGGTGGTGTTGGTGATCGTGCGGGTGTCGGTGAGCACCGGCGCGGCGGCGGTCAGCACGATCGCGGGCAGGTCGAGGGCGGTGCGCTCGCCGTCCAGCCAGCGCCGGTAGGCCGTGGCCGGCACCTGCAGCGCCAGGCCGGGACGGCGTGCCGCGGCGGCGTCGACGACGCCCGCACCCGCCCGTCGGACCGCGGCCCCGGGCACCTCGCGCGCCGTCGTCGCCAGTGCCGAGCGCACCTCGGCCGGCCCCATGCCGTGGGAGAGCAGGGTGGCCGCGACCCCGGCGACGGTGGCCGTGGCGGCGGAGGTGCCGGTGAGGAACTCCCACCGGCGTCCAGTGGTGGCCGCGATGACGCCGGCGCCCGGCGCGAGGACGTCGGGCTTGACCACGCTGATCGAGGGATCGCCCGCGCTGGAGAAGGGGAGCACCCGGGCCGGGGCCGAGCGCACGGGCAGGGCGTCGAGCCGCACCTCGGCGGCCGGGTGCCGCAGCGCCCAGCGGCGCAGCGCCAGGCCGGTGGCGCGGTCGACGTGCAGGGTCGGCACCCGGTGCAGGTCGGTCTCGAGCGGCTGGCGGCGGGTGTTGGCGAGCACCATGCCGGCGCCGTCGGCCAGGGCGACGGCGGCCGACTTGTCGACCCGTCCGACCAGGCCGCGCTCGCACAGCACGATCGCGTCGCGCACCCGGCGCGCGTCGAGGCTGCCCGGCACGCACTGGCCGGCGGCCCGTGCCGAGTAGCCCGGCGCCGGCACGCGGGAGCCGACGACCACGCGGGCGGGGCCGGCGTCGCGGGTGGCGGTCATGACGCCGGTCAGCCGGCGTCCGTCGGGGAGCCGCAGCACGCCCGGACGGCGGATGCCGGCGCTGGCACCGACCGTGGTCACCCACGGCACCGGATGCGCCGCGTAGGCGCGGTCGCCCTCGTTGCCCGCGGCGGCGACCACGACGGCGCCGCCCTCGACCGCGCCGAGCAGGGCGAGGTCGACGGCGTCGATCGTGTCGGAGGGTCCGCCGACGGCGAGGGTGAGCACGTCGACGCCGTCGGCGGTCGCCCGGTCGATCGCGGCCACGAGGTCGGCGGTCGAGCAGCCGTCGTCGGCGGGGTCGGGGGCGGTCCAGCAGGCCTTGTAGGCGGCGATGCGCGCCTGCGGCGCCTCGCCGGAGAAGCGACCCAGATCGGTCGGGCCGGTCCGCACGGTGACGCCGGGGTTGCCCGCGGCGATCGAGGCCAGGGCGGTGCCGTGGCCGTCGTCGTCGGCGGGGGAGAGCGCCGAGCCCGACCGCACGGCGTCCTCGCCGAACCCGGCCACGAACCAGTCGCCGCCGACCACCTTGTCCGAGCAGGCGTCGGCGCCCCAGCCCTCGGCGACGCTGCACGCGCCGCGGTAGCCGGCGGGACGGCGGCCCAGGCCGGGGCTGGAGGCGAACAGGGGGCTGTCGGCGTCGAGGCCGGAGTCGATCACGCCGATGACGACGCCGCGCCCGCCCCGCGGATCGAGACGGGTCGAGCGGCCCAGCGCCGCCCGGTCGGCGACGCCCGCGAGCGGTCGCACGGCGTTGCGCTCGACGTCGGCGACGCGGGGATCGGCGGCCAGGTCGCGCGCCTGGGCCGCGGTGAGCTCGACCGCGACGCCGTTGAGCGCGGTGGTCCAGCGGTAGACCGGCGCCGCGGCGTCGACGGAGTCCAGGACGGCGTCCTGCTGGGCCAGCAGGTCGACCGGCACGAACGCCGCCGGCAGCAGGCTCGGGCGGCCGGCCGTGCCGGGCCCCTCCAGCACCACGAGGTAGAGGTCCCGCGAGCCCGACGCCGCCGCGCCGGCCGCCCCGACCGGGGCGATCGTCAGGAGCGAACCGACCGTCGCGAGCACGCCGAGCAGCGCCACGACGAGGGCGCTGCGACGACGGTGCGGGCGGGACACGGATGCTCCTGGGCTGGTTCGGGCTGGTTCGGGCTGGTTCGGGCTGGTTCTGACGGGCTCCCGCTGGTTCGGGCGGGGCCACGGTGACGCGTGGGACCCACCATTGTGACCCGTGGCCGGTGAGCCTGTCCCGCTGACGGCGTCCTGGCCCCGGAGCGCTGGCCCCGGCGCCGTACGCTGCGGGGCATGGACCGGTCGACGCTCGTGGTGGGATTCGACCTCGACCTGACCCTCATCGACACCGTCCCCGGCTTCCGCGCCGTGCTGGTCGCGCTGGGCGAGGAGCTCGGGGTGTCCTTCCCGGTCGAGGAGATGACCGCCAAGCTCGGGCCGCCCCTCGACCTCATGCTGGAGCCCTACCTCCCGGCCGCCGAGATCCCCGCCGCCGGCGACGTCTTCCGCGCCCTCTACCCGCGCTACGCCATCGACTCGGTACCCGCCCTGCCCGGCGCCCACGAGGCGATCGCCGCCGTCCGGGCGCGGCAGGGCCGGGTGCTGGTGGTCACCGGCAAGTACCCCGCCAACGCCCAGCTCCACCTCGACCACCTCGGCATCGAGCCCAACCACCTCGAGGGCTGGGTGTGGGGCGTCGGGAAGGCCGACGTGCTGCGGCGCGAGGGCGCCTCGATCTACGTCGGCGACCACGTGCACGACGTCGAGGGCGCGCTGGCGGCCGGCGTCACGAGCGTCTCGGTGCTCACCGGCGGCTGCACCCGCGAGGAGCTCCTCGACGCCGGCACCCACGTCGTCCTCGACCATCTCGGCGAGTTCCCGCACTGGCTCGACGACCACCTCGCCGGCGACCTCGCCGCTCGGTGATCCCCGACCCCGTGGGCGTCACGACGCTGCTGGAGGAGGTCTGGCGCACCCGCCCGCTCCCCGGGGCCCCCGTCGTGCTCGGTACCGGGGTGTTCGCGGCGGCCGCGGTGCTGTGGGCCCGCAGCTGGACGCTGGTCCGGCTGGGCATCACCACCGTCCACGAGGCGGGCCACGCGGCGGTGGCGCTGCTCGTCGGCCGTCGGCTGCACGGGGTGCGGGTGCATCAGGACACCTCGGGGCTGACCCTCTCCTCCGGGCGGGCGCGCGGCCCGGGGCTCGTCGCGGTCTACGCCGCCGGACACCTCGCGCCCGGGGTGCTCGGCCTGCTCGCCGTGGCCGCCCTCGCGGCCGGACGCCCGGTCGCGCTGCTGGCCGGCGGCGTGGTGGTGGCCGCGCTGCTGCTGGTGTGGGTGCGCAACCTCTACGGCCTGCTCGTCGTGACCGTGATCGGTGCGGCCCTCGCACTGCTGGCCTGGCGGGCGCCCGACGACGTGCGCACCGCCGCCGCGTACCTCGTCGCGTGGCTGCTGCTCCTCGGCGCCCCGCGGCCGGTGGTCGAGCTGCTCGCGGCCGGACGTCGTCGTCCCCGCGGCTCGGACGTCGACCGGCTCGCCGACCTCACCGGCGTCCCCGCGGTGCTGTGGGCCCTCGTCCTCCTGGCCGCGACCCACGCCGGCGCCGTCCTCGGCGCGACGACGCTCGCGCCCGACCTGCTAGCCGCAGCGGTCTGAACCGCTGCGCATCACGGGCCGCTATCGGTTCGCGGCGCCTTCCGGCGTCCCACTATCCTGGCCCGACCCCGCACCGCCATCCGAGGAGAGACCCGTGCCGACCGGCCGAGTGAAGTGGTTCGACGCCGAGAAGGGCTTCGGCTTCCTGTCCCAGGACGACGGTCCCGACGTCTACGTGCGCGCCGACGCCCTGCCCGAGGGCATGACGACGATCAAGAACGGCACCCGCGTCGAGTTCGGCATCGCCCAGGGCCGTCGCGGCGACCAGGCGCTCCAGGTGCGGGTGCTGGACAAGCAGCCCTCGCTCGCCCGCCAGCAGTCGCAGGCCAAGCGCAAGACGCCCGACGAGATGACCCCGATCGTCGAGGACCTCATCCGCCTCCTCGACGGCATCGGCGAGGCCTACCGTCACGGCCGGCACCCCGACCGCACCACCGCCAAGCCGGTGGCCAAGCTCCTGCGCGCGCTGGCCGACGAACTCGAACTCTGAGGCCCCTCGGTCACTGAGGTGCGAGCGCAGCGAGCCCGGTCGGTCACTGAGGTGCGAGCGCAGCGAGCCTCGAAGTGCCCGCACCCGGACGCCGACGGCGCGTGACGACTGCCAGGCTCAGACGGCCGTCCGGGCTCGCGGCCTCCGGGTCGCCCGCGCCCCGCTGAGCACGTAGACCGCCCACGCGGCCAGCACGCCGGTGGCGACCCCGAAGCCGATCGTGGCCGGGTCGAGGGGCAGCACGATGCCCACGAACCCGCCCGCCACCCACGCGAGCTGCAGCGCGGTGTCGCTGCGCGCGAAGGCGCTGGCCTGCACCCGGGTGGGCACGTCGCGCTGGATGGTCGCGTCGAGGCAGAACTTCGCCAGCGCCTGGGCGGTGCCGGCGGCCAGGCCGAGCAGCGCCAGCGCCAGGACGCCGTAGAGGAACGTCGCCACCGCGCACAGCGCGAGGTCGACGAGGAGCGCGGCCACGACCGTCACCCGCGGGTCGATGCGCCGCAGCAGGGACGCCGCCGCGACGCCGAGCGCGTTGCCGGCGCCCGCCGCCCCGATCACCAGGCCGACGAGCACCTCGGAGGACAACGAGGTCTCCGGCGGGTTCTCGCGCAGCAGGAACGCCAGGAACATCAGCAGGAAGCCCGAGAGCCAGCGCGGCCCGCAGTTGGCGCGCAGCGCGAACGCGACCCCGCTCGGCACGGGCGCCCGGCGACGCGACGGGCCCTGCGCCGTCCCGATCGGGCCGGGGCCGAGCGCCAGCGGCTCCTCGCCCTGGTTGGAGTCGACCCGGTCGGGGAGGCGGATCGCGCACACGGTGGCGATCGCGAAGAGCACGAACGCGTAGCGCAGCGACCACTCCGGGCCGATGAGCGAGGCGAGGCCGGCGATCGGCGCCGAGACCGTGGTGCCGACGATGCCCGACAGCGACACCCGGCCGTTGGCCTTCACCAGCGTGAAGTCGGTCGGCAGCAGGCGCGGCACCGCCGCGGCCCGGGTGACGCCGTAGGCCTTGGAGGAGATGAGGACGCCGAGGGCCGCGGCGAACAGCCACGGCGACTCGCCGTCGACCTGGCTGGCCAGCGCCCAGGCGAGGAACGCGCGGATCGCCATCGTGCTGCCGATCGCCCAGCGGCGTCCGTGGCTGAACCGGTCGAGGAAGGGGCCGATGAGCGGCGCGACGATGGCGAAGGGCAGCATCGTCAGGCCGAGGAAGAGAGCCACCTGACCGCGGGCCTCGCCCGAGGGCACCTGGAAGAACAGGCTGCCGGCCAGGGAGATCGCCACGGCAGCATCGCCGGCGGTGTTGAAGAAGTGCAGGTAGATGAGGCGGTTGAGGCCCGACTGCTCGGCGCCCTGCGCGCCGGCCGCCCGGCGGGCCTGCACCCCGACGTACCGGGAGAACCGCGTGGTCGCCCGCGCCGCCCCGGTGACCCCGCGCGCAGTGGCCCGCGCACCTGCCCCGAGGCGGGCCGCCGACGACGGCCGCGCCGGAGCGCCCGCGCCGTCCCGGAGGTCCTCGGGGGAGTGCTGCTGGGTCATGGCCTCATCCTGCCTGCTCGCCGGTCGGAGGTGGTCGCGGGACACGGCGGCGGCGTGCCTCCCCCGGCCCTCCACCCTCCATCCGGGGCCCGACCTGACACGGATGGGACCGACGAGGCATGATTCCCGACGTGACGGCTGACTCGCTCGCGACCACGGCGCCCGACCCGATCGCCGCCGCTGCGGTGGACGACGCGCGCCGGGCGCTGCTGCTCGACATCGACCCCGCCGACGTCGGCGCGCACCTGGGTGCGGTCGGCGAGGCCCCGGAGGTCGTGACCCACTACTTCTCCTGCGAGCGCCGCGGCTACCTCGGGTGGCGCTGGGCCGTCACCGTGGCCCGCCCCGACGGCCAGCAGCACGTCACCGTCGACGAGGTCGTCCTGCTGCCCGGTGACGACGCGATCGTCGCCCCTCCGTGGGTGCCCTACCGCGAGCGCCTGCGCGCCGGCGACCTCAGCCCCGGCGACCTGCTCCCGGTCGACGACGACGATGCGCGCCTGGTCCCCACCTACTCCTTCGGTGACGACCCGCTCGACGCCGACGAGAAGGCCCAGATCCGCCAGGTCGCCCGCGACCTCGGCCTCGGGCGCATCCGCACCCTCAGCCCGCTCGGCCGCGACCGCGCCGCCGAGCGCTGGTACGACGGCGACGGCGGCCCGCGCTCGCCGATCGCCCAGGCCGCGCCCGACCACTGCTGGTCGTGCGGCTTCCTCGTGCGCCTCGCCGGCCCGCTCGCGGAGCGGTTCGGGGTGTGCGCCAACGGCGACGCCAACGACGACGGCCGGGTGGTCTCCCTCGACCACGGCTGCGGTGCGCACTCCGAGGTGCGGCTCGCCAAGCGCTACGCGCCCACGCCGCCCCCGCCGCCGGTGCACGACACCCTCACCGACGACGAGATCGAGTTCCTCTGATCGGTCCTCCACCGGCTCGTCGCGGCCGGTGACCGGCTCGGGTCGAGCCGCTCACGCCTCCTCGGCGCGGTCCTCCCGCGCCCGGCGGCGCCGCTTGCAGTACTCCAGGCCGAGCAGGCCGAGCCCGGTGCCGGTCAGGCAGGTCCACAGCCACCAGCCGCGGCCGTCGTCCTGGAGGCGCCCGTAGAAGGGCAGCAGGGCGAGGAACGCGACGAAGAACGCGATCGTGCCGACCTGCACGCTGCGCACGCCGTCGACGTCGAGCGGCTCGACCGCGGCCACGACGTAGGTACGGCGGCCGATCTCCCGGGGGCCGGGTTCGTCCTCGCGCAGATCCATGGGTGCAGGGTAACCGGCCTCACGTCGTCCGACATTTCGTGAGCAAAGGTAATGACCTAAGCTAAAGACATGCCGAGTGTCGAGAAGGTCGCGCGCACCGACGCGGGCCTCGCCGCCGAACTGCGCATCGCCGTCATGCGCCTGCGTCGCCGGTTGGCGAGCGAACGCCAGCCGGGCAACGACCTCTCGATGAACGCCATGGCGGTGCTCGGCCTGCTCCACCGCAAGGGCGAGCAGACCGTCGGCCAGCTCGCCGCCTTCGAGCGCGTGCAGCCGCCGTCGATGACCCGCACGGTCACCTGCCTGCAGGACGGCGGTTACGTCGAACGCCGTCCGCACCCCACCGACGGCCGCCAGGTCGTCGTCGTGCTCACCGACCTCGGTCGCGACACCGTGATCGCCGACCGGCGCCGGCGCGACGAGTGGCTGACCCGCCGCCTCGCCGCCCTGTCCACCGAGGAGCGCGATCTGCTCCGCCGGGCCGCCCCGCTCCTCGACCGTCTCGCCCAGGAGGACTGACCCCGGTTTGAGTCCCACGTTCCGATCGCTCCACAACCGCAACTACCGCCGCTACGCCGCCGGCAGCCTCGTCTCCAACGTCGGCACCTGGCTCCAACGGGTCGCCCAGGACTGGCTGGTGCTCCTTCTCACCGGCAGCGGCGCCGCGATCGGCATCACCACCGGACTCCAGTTCCTCCCGTTCCTGCTGCTCTCGCCGATCGCCGGCCTGGTCGCCGACCGCATCCCCAAGCGCCGGCTGCTGCAGATGACCAACGTCGGCATGGCGGTGCCGGCCGCCGTCCTCGGCCTCCTGGCCGTCACCGGCACGGTGCAGCTGTGGCACGTCTACGTGCTGGCGCTCCTGCTCGGCACGGCGTCCGCCTTCGACGCCCCGGCCCGCCAGTCCTTCGTCTCGGAGATGGTCGACGCCGACGACCTCACCAACGCGGTCGGCCTGAACTCCGCCAGCTTCAACAGCGCCCGCATCATCGGCCCCGCGCTCGCGGGCCTGCTCATCGCCGCCTTCGGCAACGACGTGCCCGGCACCGGCTGGGTCATCCTGCTCAACGCGGTCAGCTACGCGGCCCCCATCCTCACCCTCGCGCGCCTCGACGGCGACGCGCTGCACCCGACGCCGCGGCTGGCCCGCGAGCGCGGTCAGGTGCGGGCGGGCGTGGCCTACCTGCGCAGCCGGCCCGACCTCCTCCTCGTGCTCGGCGTCGTGTTCTTCACCGGCACCTTCGGGCTCAACTTCCAGCTGACCAGCGCGCTCATGGCCACCCAGGTCTTCGGCAAGGGCCCGACCGAGTACGGGCTGCTCGGCACGTTCATGGCCGTCGGCTCGCTCACCGGCTCGCTCATCGCGGCGCGCCGGGTCGTCGTCCGGCACCGCCTGGTCGTCGGGGCCGCGGTGCTCTTCGGCGCCGCCGAGATCCTCGCCGGGGCGATGCCGACCTACGGGCTCTACGCGCTGCTGTGCCCGCTGCTCGGCATCAGCGCGCTGACGATGATCACCAGCGCCAACGCCTTCATGCAGCTGCACTCGGCACCCGAGATGCGCGGTCGCGTCATGGCGCTCTACATGATGGTCTTCACCGGCGGCACCCCGCTCGGGTCGCCCTTCATCGGGTGGATCGGGGAGACCTTCGGGGCGCGGTCCACGCTGTTCGTCGGCGGTGGGCTCACCATCCTCGGTACGCTGGCCTCGGCCGCCCTCGTCACCCGTCGTCGACGCGTTTTGACCGCTCCAACCGCGCCGGGTAGCCTCAATCCTCGTGTCTGGGACGACCAGGCGCTCGCGCGTGCTCGGAAGTGATCGGCGGGATGTGACCGCAGGCCTTCGGCACGCAAAGCGTTCCCACCGCCCGCGGTGAGAACCTGCGAGAGGGCGACACGCCCGACTGCGGGGGTCCAGGGACGCCGATGCGGCGCCGGTCGGGAGCACCTCCCACGACACCGAGACGAATCGTGCTGGGCAGAGTGCCCGGTACTGAGAGCGAACAAGAAGGGGAACCACCCGGTGCCCACCATCAACCAGCTGGTCCGCAAGGGCCGCCAGGACAAGGTGTCGAAGAACAAGACGCCTGCCCTGAAGGGATCGCCGCAGCGCCGAGGCGTCTGCACCCGCGTCTACACCACCACCCCGAAGAAGCCGAACTCCGCCCTCCGCAAGGTCGCCCGTGTGCGCCTGAGCAGCGGCGTCGAGGTCACCGCTTACATCCCGGGCGTGGGCCACAACCTCCAGGAGCACTCGATCGTGCTCGTCCGCGGCGGTCGTGTGAAGGACCTCCCCGGTGTGCGCTACAAGATCATCCGCGGCACGCTCGACACCCAGGGCGTGAAGAACCGCAAGCAGGCTCGCAGCCGCTACGGCGCGAAGAAGGAGAAGAGCTGACATGCCGCGCAAGGGCCCCGCTCCGAAGCGGCCGATCGACGTCGACCCGGTCTACGGCTCCCAGCTCGTCTCGCAGCTGGTCTCCAAGATCCTGAAGGACGGCAAGAAGCAGGTCGCGCAGCGCATCGTCTACACCGCGCTCGAGGGTTGCCGCGAGAAGACCGGCACCGACCCCGTCGTCACGCTCAAGCGCGCGATGGACAACGTCAAGCCGGCCATCGAGGTCAAGTCCCGCCGCGTCGGCGGCGCGACCTACCAGGTCCCCGTCGAGGTCAAGGGCACGCGCGGCACCACGCTCGCGCTGCGCTGGCTCGTCGGCTACGCGCAGGACCGTCGTGAGAAGACGATGGCCGAGCGCCTGATGAACGAGATCCTCGACGCCTCGAACGGTCTCGGCGCCGCGGTGAAGAAGCGTGAGGACACCCACAAGATGGCTGAGTCCAACCGCGCCTTCGCCCACTACCGCTGGTGATCTCCCGGTGGGGGCGGCCACCCGTCGCCCCCACCGCACCGCACATTCCGACTACCGCAAGGGAACGCTGAACAACAGTGGCCGTCGACATCACCACGGACCTCAAGACCGTCCGCAACATCGGCATCATGGCGCACATCGACGCCGGCAAGACCACCACCACCGAGCGCATCCTCTTCTACACCGGTATCTCCTACAAGATCGGTGAGGTCCACGACGGCGCAGCCACCATGGACTGGATGGAGCAGGAGCAGGAGCGTGGCATCACGATCACCTCCGCCGCGACCACCTGCTGGTGGAAGTCGCACCAGATCAACATCATCGACACCCCCGGTCACGTCGACTTCACCGTCGAGGTCGAGCGCTCGCTGCGCGTCCTCGACGGCGCCGTCGCGGTCTTCGACGGTGTCGCCGGTGTCGAGCCGCAGTCGCAGACGGTGTGGCGTCAGGCCAACAAGTACGCCGTCCCGCGCATGTGCTTCGTCAACAAGCTCGACCGCACGGGCGCCGACTTCTACCGCGTCGTCGACTCGATCGTGCAGAAGCTCAACTCGACCCCGCTGATCCTCCAGCTCCCGATCGGTGCCGAGGCCGACTTCATCGGCGTCGTCGACCTGGTCGAGATGAACGCCAAGGTCTGGCGCGGCGAGACCAAGCAGGGCGAGGACTACGTCGTCGAGGAGATCCCCGCGGACCTGGCCGACAAGGCCGCCGAGTACCGCGAGAAGCTCGTCGAGACCCTCGCCGAGGCCGACGACGACATCATGGAGGTCTACCTCGAGAACGGCGACGAGTTCGACGTCCCGACCCTCAAGGCCGCCATCCGTCGCGCGACGCTCGCCGACAAGCTGAACCCGATCCTCACCGGCACCGCGTTCAAGAACAAGGGCGTGCAGCCCCTGCTCGACGCGATCATCGACTACCTGCCGAGCCCGGTCGACGTCGACGCCATCGTCGGCCACAAGCCGAACGCGGAGGAGACCCCGGAGAACGAGATCACCCGCAAGCCGTCGGCCGACGAGCCGCTCTCGGCGCTGGCGTTCAAGATCGCCGCCGACCCGCACCTGGGTCGTCTCACCTTCGTGCGCGTCTACTCGGGCAAGCTCGAGGCCGGCGCCACCGTGCTCAACTCGACCAACGGTCGCAAGGAGCGCATCGGCAAGGTCTACCAGATGCACGCGAACAAGCGTGAGGAGATCGCGTCGGTCGGTGCCGGTCAGATCGTGGCCGTCATGGGTCTGAAGGACACCAAGACCGGTCACACGCTCTCCGACGCCGCCAACCCGGTGGTGCTGGAGTCGATGACCTTCCCGGCCCCGGTGATCGAGGTCGCCATCGAGCCCAAGACCAAGTCCGACCAGGAGAAACTCGGCGTCGCCATCCAGCGTCTCGCCGAGGAGGACCCCACCTTCGTCGTCAAGACCGACGAGGAGACCGGCCAGACCATCATCGCCGGCATGGGCGAGCTCCACCTGGAGATCCTGGTCGACCGCATGAAGCGGGAGTTCAAGGTCGAGGCCACCGTCGGCAAGCCGCAGGTCGCCTACCGCGAGACCATCCGCCAGTCGGTCAAGAACCACGGCTACACGCACAAGAAGCAGACCGGTGGTTCGGGTCAGTTCGCGAAGGTGCTCGTCTCCATCGAGCCCAACACCGACCCCGAGACCGGCCTCGGTGCGGGCTACGAGTTCGTCAACAACGTCACCGGCGGTCGCGTGCCGAAGGAGTACATCCCCTCGGTCGACCAGGGTGGACAGGACGCCATGGAGTTCGGCGTGCTCGCCGGCTACCCCATGGTCGACGTGCGCTACATCCTCGAGGACGGCGCCTACCACGACGTCGACTCCTCCGAGCTCGCGTTCAAGATCGCCGGCAACCAGGCCTTCAAGGAGGCCGCCCGCATGGCCAAGCCGGTCCTGCTGGAGCCGATGTTCGCCGTCGAGGTGACGACCCCCGAGTCGTTCCTCGGTACCGTCATCGGCGACATCAACTCCCGTCGTGGCCAGATCCGCGCGCAGGAGGAGCGTCACGGCGACATCGTCGTGTCGGCCCTCGTGCCGCTGTCCGAGATGTTCGGGTACGTCGGCGACCTGAGGTCCAAGACCTCCGGCCAGGCGTCGTACTCGATGGAGTTCGACTCGTACGCCGAGGTTCCTTCGAACATCGCCGACGAGATCATCAAGAAGGCCCGCGGCGAGTAATCTCTCGCAGGTCCTCGGCACCACCCTTTCTGTACGAGTCAAGTAACAAACAACCCAGGAGGAGCCCCCAGTGGCTAAGGCGAAGTTCGAGCGGACCAAGCCGCACGTCAACATCGGCACCATCGGTCACATCGACCACGGCAAGACGACGCTGACCGCGGCGATCACCAAGGTGCTGCACGACGCGTACCCGGACATCAACCCGTTCACGCCGTTCGACGAGATCGACAAGGCTCCCGAGGAGCGCCAGCGCGGTATCACCATCTCGATCGCGCACGTCGAGTACCAGACCGAGGGCCGTCACTACGCCCACGTCGACTGCCCCGGTCACGCCGACTACATCAAGAACATGATCACCGGCGCGGCCCAGATGGACGGCGCGATCCTGGTCGTGGCGGCCACCGACGGTCCGATGCCCCAGACCCGTGAGCACGTGCTGCTCGCCCGCCAGGTCGGCGTGCCCGCCCTGGTCGTCGCCCTCAACAAGTGCGACATGGTCGACGACGACGAGCTCATCGAGCTCGTCGAGATGGAGGTGCGCGAGCTCCTCTCCGAGTACGAGTTCCCGGGCGACGACATCCCGGTCGTGCGCGTGGCGGCCTTCCCGGCCCTCAACGGCGACGAGAAGTGGGGCAAGTCGGTCCTCGAGCTCATGGCTGCGGTCGACGAGTACATCCCGACCCCCGAGCGTGAGACCGACAAGCCGTTCCTCATGCCCGTCGAGGACGTCTTCACGATCACCGGTCGTGGCACCGTCATCACCGGTCGTATCGAGCGCGGCATCGTCAAGGTCGGCGAGGAGGTCGAGATCGTCGGCATCCGCGAGGGCTCGCAGAAGTCCACCGTCACCGGCGTCGAGATGTTCCGCAAGCTCCTCGACGAGGGCCAGGCCGGTGAGAACGTCGGTCTGCTCCTGCGCGGTACCAAGCGCGAGGACGTCGAGCGCGGCATGGTCGTGATCAAGCCGGGCACCACCACCCCGCACACCAACTTCGAGGCCTCGGTCTACATCCTCTCGAAGGAGGAGGGCGGCCGTCACACGCCGTTCTTCAACAACTACCGCCCGCAGTTCTACTTCCGTACCACGGACGTGACCGGCGTCGTGACCCTCCCCGAGGGCACCGAGATGGTCATGCCGGGTGACAACACCGAGATGTCGGTCGAGCTCATCCAGCCCATCGCCATGGACGAGGGCCTGCGGTTCGCGATCCGTGAGGGTGGCCGCACCGTCGGCGCCGGCCGGGTCACGAAGATCACGAAGTGAGCTTGACTCTCCGGTGATCTGACCAGTTCAGACAGCAGGGCCCCCAGCCGTGAGGCTGGGGGCCCTGCTGCGTCTCCGGCTCAGGCCGTGAGCGCCTCGACGGCACCGGCGAACACCTCGGTGTGCCGGTCGACGTCGGCCTCGGTGTGGGCGGGGGAGAAGAGCGCCATGTTGTGGAACGGCGTCAGCAGCACTCCGCGGTTGAGCGCCCAGAGGTGGAAGAACGCCTCGATCTCCTCATCGACGGCGGACGCGGCGGCGGCGCCGTCCCGGGGCGGCGGGCAGAACCAGTACTCGGCGCGGCAGCCCAGTCGCTGCACGTGCCAGGGCAGTCCGGCCGCCTCGATGACCCCGGCGACGCCGGCGGTGAACCGTTCGGCCAGCGGGACGGCGCCGGCGAAGTCCTCCTCGCGCAGGCAGCTCGACAGGGTGGCCCGGATCGCGGCCGTGGCGAGCGGGTTGCCCGTGAGCGTGCCGCCCACACCGGCGACGTCGATCTCGTGGCCGAGCATCGGCCCGGCCAGCCGTGCGGCGATCTCGGCCGTCATGCCGTAGGCCGCGGCCGGGATGCCGCCGGCGATCGCCTTGCCGACCACGATCAGGTCGGGCTCGAGGTCCCATGCCCGGGTGGCCCCGCCGGGGCCGGCGCACATGGTGTGGGTCTCGTCGTTGATCAGCAGGACGCCGTGGCGACGGGTGATCTCGCGGACGCCCGCGAGGTAGCCCTCCTCGGGCAGCACGATGCCGATGTTGGTGAGCGCCGGCTCCATGAGCAGACACGCGACGTCGCCCTGCGCGAGCCGGCGGTCGAGGGCGTCGAGATCGTTGAACGGCACGACGGCGGTGGTGACGGCGACGTCGACCTGCGGCCCCAGCGCGCCCGGGCGCGGGACGACGCGGTCGCCGTCGAGCACCGCGAGACTCTCGTCGACCGTGCCGTGGTAGCACCAGTCCATGACGGCCACGCGCGGCCGGCCGGTGAGGTGGCGGGCGAAGCGCAGCACGAACCGGTTGGCGTCGGTGGCCGACATCGCCAGCTGCCAGGCGGGCAGGCCGAAGCGCCGGGCGAGCTCCTCGCCGACCCACACGGCGTCCTCGCCCGGCAGCATCGTGGTGACACCGCGGCCGGCCCGGGCGGTGATCGCCTCGGTGATCTGCGGCAGCGCGTGGCCGGTCATGGCGCCGGTGTCGCCCAGGCACAGGTCGACGTAGGAGACGCCGTCGACGTCGACCAGCCGGGCGCCCTCGGCGTGGTCGACGAACACCGGGAACGCGCCGGGCCACCGGGTCATCCACGGCATCGGGACGCCGGCGAGCAGGGAGCCGTGGGCGCGGGCGGCGAGCTCGGCCGAGCGGGGGTGGAGCTCGCGGAAGGTGGTCTCCTCGGCGGCGTGGAGCTGCGCGAGACGGGTGCGGTCGATCATGAGCCGATCATGTCGGAGACAATGGCGTCATGGAGGACACCGGCCAGCGCGTCGTCCCCGCGCGCCCGCACCACAAGCTCACCGACGACGGACGACGGATGCGCGAGGTGCTCTCCTACTCCCGGCGCGGCAGCCGGTTCACCCCGCGCCAGGCCGAGGCGTGGGCCGCGCATCACGAGCGCTACGTCATCCCCGACACCGTCGTCGACCGTGAGGGTTTCGCCTTCGAGGAGTGGTTCGGCCGCAGCGCTCCGCTCATCGTGGAGATCGGGTCGGGTGTCGGCGAGGCGACCGCCGTCCTGGCGGCGGCACGCCCCGAAGCGAACGTGCTGGCCTTCGAGGTGTGGCGTCCCGGTGTCGCCGACACCCTGTGGCGGTTGGAGGAGGCGGGCGCCCACAACGTCCGCCTGTGCGGCGTCGATGCGGTGTGGTCGCTGGAGCATCTGCTCGGCCCGGCCTCGATCACCGAGCTGTGGACCTTCTTCCCCGACCCGTGGCGCAAGGCCCGCCACCACAAGCGGCGCCTGATCTCGGCGGAGTTCGCCGAGCTCGCGACCTCCCGCCTCGTCCCCGGCGGCGTGTGGCGGCTGGCCACCGACTGGGCCGACTACGCCGAACAGATGCGCGAGGTGCTCGACGCGGCCCCCGGGCTCAGCGGCGGCGAGGTGCCGCGCTGGGAGGAGCGGCCGGTCACCAAGTTCGAGCGCAAGGGCCTCGCCCTCGACCGCACCATCACCGACTTCCGCTACGAGCGGGTCGCCCCCTCGTCACCGAGCATCGCGAGCTCCTCCTCGACGTAGGGGTCGGAGGTTCCTGCGGCCTCGTGCCGGCGGCGCAGATCGCGTTGCACTTCGAGCGCCTCGGCACGGCGGCCCAGGTGCCGCAGCGCCCACGCGACCATCCAGTCGGCCACGAGCAGACGTTGCTCCGCGTCAGGGAGACGTAGCGCAGCAGCGCGTGCCTCCTCGAAGGCGGTCAGCGCCTCGGGCCAGGCGCCGGCGTCCGCATGGGTCATCCCGATGTTCGTGAGGATCGAGCACTCCCAGGTGCTGGTGTGGGGGTCGGACGCCGTGCGGGCCGCCTCGAGCGCGCGCAGGTGGGCGGCCAACGCCTCGTCGGGCGGCGCGACCAGCGCGAGCATGTGCAGGGCGTCGACCTCGAGGAAGGGCAGGTCGGCTGTCCGCGCGGCCTCGACGGCTTCGGCGAACCAGCGCTCCGCCTGCTCCGGGTCGCCGTCGCTGCGCAGCGCGCGTCCACGTTCGAGGGTGCTCCACGCCCGGACGACCGGGTCGTCGTGCCCGGCGATGCCGTCGAGCAGGGCCAGGGCCTCGGTGGTCCGCTCCTGGAGCCCGAGGGCGCGGGCGATCTGCGTCGTCCAGACCGCGCTGGTCGACGCATCCGCCGCTGCGCGCAGGCGTGACTCGGAGGCGACCGGGTCCTCGAAGTCCCAGAGTCGGCGCACCTCCGCGGGCGAGGGGTGGAGGCTCATCGCTTCGACAGGTGCTCCGGCAGGGTGCACGCGGCGTCCAGGCCGAGCACGTGGTTGAGCCGACCGAACCCGATCCACGAGCCCAGGCACATCGACAGCTCGACGATCTCGCGGTCGGTGTAGTGGGCCTTCATGCGGCCCCAGAACTCCTCGTCGAGACCGTGGTGGTCGGCGGTGTAGCGCTCGGCGTACTCGGCGGCCAGCCGGGTGCGCTCGTCGAAGGCGTCGGTGGTGCGCCACTGCTCGACCGCGGTCTCGAAGCCGGCCTCGACCTTCACGCCGTCGCGTTCGGTGCGCCAGTCCTGGCAGAACAGGCAGCCGTTGAGCTGGGCGACCCGCAGCCGTGCCGCCTCGAACTCGCGCAGGCCGAGGGTGGAGTGCTCGTAGACCGCGGTGGCGAAACGGGACGCCGCCGGCCCGATGCCGGGGACGAGTTCGCCCCACACGTGGATGAGGGGGTCGCTGCCCTCGGGGATGTCGATGATCATGCGGGCTCCTCGGACGGGATGGCGGGGGAGAGGTCGAAGCGGCCGACGGCCGGCCGCAGGGGCACGTCGAGGGCGTCGTAGAGGCCGGGCGGTGCCGCCTTCAGCCACGGGACGGCGTCCAGCAGCCGCCAGGCGGCGGTCGCGTTGCCGCCGGCCGCGCGACCCTCCTCGGTGCTCGCCTCGATCGTCAGCTCGAGCCGCGGGTCGCCGTCGAGGATGACGCGGTGGGCGCCGTCGGCGCCGTCGGGCGGCAGCGGCCAGGCGAGCGCGCAGGTCGGCACGATGCGGGTGATGTGCTCGATGACCACGACCGGACGCCCGGCCACGATGCCCTGCACCTCGAACCGCAGCGCGCCCTGGGTGCCGCGTGCGAAGAAGCCGAGGCGGGTGGTGGCGTCGGCGTCGAGCGGGCAGCGCTCGACCCGCTCGCGGATCGCCTCCAGTTCCAGGCCGAGGGCGCGGGCGAGCAGCCGCACCTGCCCGCCCCACACCATCGTCGGGATGCCCGGCGCGACCATCGGCGGGACGACGTCCATCGGACCGCCCATGCCGACCAGCGCGCGCACGGTGTGCTCGGCGTCGTAGTCGGAGTAGTCGAAGTAGTCGAAGATCTCCTGGCAGCGCACCTCGCGGATGCGTCCGGTCAACCCGCTCGCGAGCACCGGCAGCACGTCGTTGGCCCAGCCCGGGTCGATGCCGCTCACCAGGAGGGAGGAACCGCCCGCGCGGGCCGCCTCCTGCGCAGGTCGGACGACGGCTGGCGCGGCGCCGCGCGGGTCGTAGAGCTCGTAGAGGGACGGCGTGACGACGTCGACCCCGGCAGCGAGGGCGCCGCACACGTCGGCCAGGGCGTCCTCGCCCCGCAGGTCGCCGGAGGCCATGTAGGCCACGGCGCCGTCGCGCAGACCGGCGAGCACGCTCGGCACGTCGTCGACGGGGCGCGCGGTCACGCCGCTGGGCGCCGTCAGCCCGGCGAGCTCGGCGGCGTCGCGCCCGACCTTGCCCGCATCGTGGGTCAGCACGGCCGTCAGGCGCAGGCCGGGATGGGCGAGCACGCCGCGGATCGCGGCTCTTCCCATGTTCCCGGCGCCCCACACGGCGACGGGCACGGGGGGAGCGGTCCGGGATGAGAACGTGTTCTCATCCTGCATGGAGGGCGACCCTAGTGCACCGCGCGGGAGGCGTACACCGTGCGAGCACGGTGCGGACGGTCAGGTACGCCGGGTGGTGAGCCGTCGGCGGGCGGCGTCCTGACGGGCCAGCTGCTCGGCCGAACGACGGCGCCGCTCGGCCAGCAGGGCCGCGAGGACGGCGTCGCCCGGTGCGCCGGGCGGCGGTGCCGGGTGCACGTGGGTGAGCGCGTCGGCCAGCAGGCGTTGCTCGAGCATCGCGGCGGCCGCGGGCGAGAGCGTCGGCGCGCGGTCGAGGAAGCGGCGGATCGCGAGGCCGAGCTCGGGACGCATCGGGCGCAGATCGCAGCCGGCCGCCCACGCGGCCAGCGCCGGCGGCATGGTGGGCGCCGGACCCGGCGTCCAGCTCACCCGGTCGCGCACGACGTAGGTGCCGGCGGCGAGGTCGCCCAGCCGCTTGCCGCGCGGATGGAGCGCTGCGGTGAGCAGGGCCGGGGTGCCGCTGAGCGCGTAGATCTCCACCACGCCCAGCAGCGCCCGCACGAACGCGTGCTGGAAGGAGATCGCGCCGGCGTCGTCGCGCACGACCCGCAGCCCCATCACCCGTTTGCCGAGCGACTGTCCGCGGGTCAGCGTCTCGACGGTGGTCGGCACGGCCACCAGTGCGGCGGCCACGAGCACGATCGCCAGCGCCTCGGCGAGCGCGGTGTCGAGGTCGAGGGAGGCCAGGGCGGCCAGCACGGAGAAGGCGACGAGCGCCACGACGGTGAGAACGACGTCGATGAGCGAGGCGACCATGCGCAGCGGCAGCGAGGCCATCGGCAGGTCGAGCGCGACCGCCTCGCCGGTGACGAGGGCGTCGGGGTCGTCGACTCGCGTGCTGTCCATCGGGTCCAGCCTAGATCGGCGCTGCGCCTACAGTGGCGAGGTGGACGTCGACGCCTACGCCGAGGCCCATCACGGCGAGTGGACGCGGCTGGAGGAGCTCTCCGGCCGCCGGTCGCTGAGCGGTGCCGAGGCCGACGAGCTGCTCGACCTCTACCAACGCACCGCCACGCACCTGTCGGTCGTCCGGTCGCTCGGCCCCGATCCGACGCTCGTGCGGTACCTCTCCTGGCTGCTGGCCCGCGCCCGCACGCGGGCCGGAGGCGCCCGGGTGACGACGTGGGCGACGGTGCGGTCGTTCCTCCTCGAGCGCTTCCCGGCCGCCCTCTACCGGCTGCGGCGCTGGTGGCTGGGCACGCTGGTGGCCAACGTCGTCGTCACCGCCGTGATGATGCTGTGGCTGCTGGAGCATCCGGCCGTCGAGCAGAGCCTGCTCGGCCCGCGCCAGATCGACGAGCTGGTGACCAACGACGTCGAGGGGTACTACCACGAGTCGGCGGCCAGCCACTTCGCCACCCAGGTGTGGGTGAACAACTCCTGGGTGGCCGCGCTGTGCATCGCCCTCGGGGTGCTCGGGCTGCCGGTGCTGTGGCTGCTCTTCACCAACATCGCCAACCTGGCGGTGATCGGCGCGATCATGACGCGCCACGATCGCGGCACCCTGTTCTGGGGGCTGATCCTCCCGCACGGCCTGCTCGAGCTCACGGCGGTCTTCGTCGCCGCCGGCGTGGGCCTGCGCCTGTGCTGGGCCTGGGTCGACCCGGGGCCGCTGCCGCGCGGCAGGTCGCTCGCGCTCGAGGGCCGCACCGCCGGCACCTGCGTGCTCGGCCTCGCGCTCGTGCTCGCCGTCAGCGGGGCGATCGAGGGTTTCGTGACGCCGTCCGGTCTCCCCACGTGGGCGCGTGTCGGCATCGGCGTCCTGGCGGAGGTCGCGTTCCTGCTCTACGTCTTCGTGCTCGGCCGGGCCGCGGTCGCGCGCGGTCACACCGGCGACGTCGACGCCGCCCTGCTCGACGATCGCGTCGCCACCGCGGCCTGAGAACCGGGCTCAGCCTGGATTCACCGCTGCGTCGCGCCGTAGCGGGGAACCGGTGAATCCAGGCTCAAAGCCGTCCGGCGGCCTTGAGCGCGAGGTAGTGGTCGCCCAGTGCCACGGCCAACCCGTCGGGTGCGGCGTCGACCACCTCCACCCCCAGGCCGCGCAGCAGGGCGGCGGTCTCGCTGCGCCGCGCCGCCGCCTGGGCCGCGGCCGCCGCGGCGTAGACCTCGCCGGCGGTGTCGGTGCGGGCCGCGAGCCGGGCCAGCTCCGGCTCCCCGACCGTGGCCAGGAGGACGCGGTGGCGCGCGGTGAGCGCCGGCAGCAGCGGCAGCAGCCCCTCCTCGAGAGGCGCGGCGTCGAGCGTCGTCAGCAGCACCAGCAGGGCCCGGTTGCGCCCCAGGTCGGCGACCGCGCCGGCCAGCGTCGGCCAGTCGGCCTCCGCGAGCACCGGGTCGAGGCCGGCCAGCAGGTCGTCGAGGCGGTGGACGGCGTCGCGTGCGGCGCCGAGCCGGGCCCGGGCCCGCACCCGGCGATCGCCCGCCACGAGGTCGACCCGGTCGCCGGCCCGGGTGGCGAGTGCGGCGAGGAAGAGGGCCGCGTCCAGGGCGGCGTCGAGGCGGGGGACGTCCTCGACCCGGGCAGCCGAGGTGCGGGAGGTGTCGACCACGAGCACCACCCGCCGGTCGCGCTCGGGCTGCCAGGTGCGCACCACGGCACGGCGGCTGCGGCCGGTGGCGCGCCAGTCGATGGAGCGGACGTCGTCGCCGGGGACGTACTCGCGCAGCGAGTCGAACTCGGTGCCCAGGCCGCGCACCCGCACCGCCGCGCGCCCGTCGAGATCGCGCAGGCGGGCCAACCGCGAGGGCAGGGCCACGCGCGAGGGGAAGGCCGGCAGCGCCCGCACGCGTCCCTCGACCGGCAGTGTGCGCTGCCGTGCGGCCAGCCCCAGCGGCCCGCGCAGCCGCACCGTGACGCCGGCCGCCCGCAGGTCGCCGCGGCGCACCGGGGTCAGTGCGGTCGTCAGCCGGACGCCGTCGCCGGGGCGCAGGTCGAGCCGGTGGCGTTCCCCGGTGGCGCCGGCCGTCGGCTGCCAGGCGTCGCGCAGCACGCCGCGGGCGCGCCGGCGTCCGCCGTGCTCCACCCGCAGGTGCGTCGCCGTGGTCTCGCCGAGCCGGGTCGGCGCGGTCGCGTCGCGCTCGAACCGCAGCCGGTCGGGTGCGGCGGCCAGCGCGACGTCGAGCCCGGCGGCGAGGAGAACCAGCAGGGTCCACCAGCCGACGGTGTCGAGCCCGGGGCGCACCACGACCGGCCCCACACCCGCGAGGAGCAGGAGGGGCAGTCGGCCGGTGATCGCCAGGGGCAGCCGCATCGGGGGCCTAACGGGGCACGGGGACGCCGGCGATGGCGGCGGCCAGCACCGACTCCACCCGGGTGCCCTCGAGCTCGGCCTCGGGCCGCAGCCCCAGGCGGTGGGCGAGCGTGGCGTGGGCGAGCAGCTTGACGTCGTCCGGTGTCACGAAGTCGCGGCCTGAGAGCCAGGCCCAGGCCCGTGCGGTGCGCAGCAGCGCGGTCGCGCCGCGCGGGCTCACCCCCGCCGAGAGGGACGGCGTCGCCCGGGTCGCCCGCGCGAGGTCGACGACGTAGGCCGCGACCTCCGGCGCCACCTGCACCGCGGCCACGGCACGCCGCGCGGCCAGGATGTCGTCGGGCCCGGCCACGGCGCGCACCCCGGCCGCGGCCACATCGCGGGGATCGAAGCCGTCGGCGTGCCGGCGCAGGATCTCGATCTCCTGCTCCCGCTCGGGCACCGGCAGCACCACCTTGAGCAGGAACCGGTCGAGCTGGGCCTCCGGCAGCGGATAGGTGCCCTCGTACTCCAGCGGGTTCTGCGTGGCGGCCACCAGGTAGGGGTCGGGCAGCCGGTGCGTGACGCCGTCGACGGTGACCTGACCCTCCTCCATCGCCTCCAGCAGCGCCGCCTGGGTCTTGGGCGGGGTGCGGTTGATCTCGTCGGCGAGCAGCAGGTCGGTGAACACCGGGCCCGGCCGGAAGACGAGGTCGCCGGCCCGCGGGTCGAGGATCATCGAGCCGGTCAGGTCGCCCGGCATGAGGTCGGGGGTGAACTGCACGCGCCGGCTCTCGACCTGGAGGGCCGCAGCGAGCGACCGCACGAGCAGGGTCTTGGCGGTGCCCGGCACGCCCTCGAGCAGCACGTGCCCGCGGCACAGCAGCGCGACGAGCAGACCGGAGACCGCGGCGTCCTGGCCGACGACGGCCTTGGCGACCTCGGCCCGCACCGCCGTCAGGCGCTCGCGCGCGGTCGTCGCGGAGGGTGCGGGGTCGGTGCCGGGGTGGGTCCCGGGGTCGGTCATGGTGCTCCTACCTCTCGTTCGAGTGCGGCGAGTCGGGTGGCCAGGGCCACGAGGGCGCGGTCGTCGTGGGGGGCGACGTCGGAGTAGAGGTCCGCGAGGGCCGGATCGAGGACGGCGGGCGGCACGCTCGGCCGGGTACGGCGGATCGCCGCGCGCAGCGCATCGGGCGGCGATCCGGGCGGCAGGGCCAGGCGGCGTTCGAGGCGGGACCGGGTGGCGGCGCGCAGTCGGGCCGCGGCATGCCCACGGTCGCCGGCCCGGTGGTAGAGCCGACCCAGGCTGTGCACGCTCTCGGCCGCCCGCACCGTGACCGGCAGGGGCTCGGTGACCACCGGCCCGAGCCGGCGTCCGCGCCACAGGGCGAGCGCGCCGAGCGCGAGCAGGGCCAGCACGAGCGACGGCACCAGCGCCGGAGGCAGCAGGCTGCGCAGTCCGACGCCGTCGGCGGCGCCCTGCTCGGTGACGTCGGGGACGTACCAGACCAGGCGCGGACGGCCGCCGAGGAGCCGCAGCGCCAGGGCGGCGTTGTCGGCGCGCAGGATCTGGTCGTTGCTGAGCGCCTCCCCGGCGCCGAGCAGCGTGTAGGGCCCGACGTCGACGAGGGCCGGACGCTCGCCGAAGCATCCCGGCCCGTCGTAGCCGAGCCGTTCGTCGACCTCGAGGGTCAGGTCGGCGACCGGTGCTCGCGAGCAGTCGGCGGCCACCGGCGCGGCATCCTGCTCGCGGGTGACGTCGGTGTCGATGTCGAGCAGCCGCAGGACGCCCGGCCCGGGGTCGACGAGCACCGCGCGGGCGGCGGGCAGCAGGTCGCGCAGGTGCGCGCCGGTGCGGCGTCCGAGTGCGGCCGGCGAGGTGACCACGATGGTGGTGGACGGCGCGTCGAGGCGGCTGACGGCCGCCTGGAGGCCGGCGTCGTCGCGTGCCACGACGACCTCGACGCCCTGCTGCTCCAGCACCCGGGCGAGCGCCTGGGCGCCGCGGCGGCCGGGGTTCTCCGGGTCGAGCTCGCCGGTGCGTGCGGCGTCGGGGGTCAGCGCGACGGTGATCGCGGCGACGGCTGCCACCGCGAGGGCGAGGAGGAGGGGCACGCGCAGGCCGCGCAGGCGCCCGCCGGACGCGTGGGGTGCGGAGCTCGGCGCGGTGGTCGCGGTGCTCATCGGCGTGCCCCCGCCCGTGCGGCCAGGTCGTCGTCGAGGGCGAGGACGCCGCGGGCCAGCTCGACGGTCGGGGTGCGGCCGCCGTAGCGGACGGCGTCGAAGAGGGACGCGACGAGCCGCACGGTCTGCGCCCGCTCGGGGTGGGCCGCGGCCAGGGCGGAGGCGACCTCGGCGACCGTGCTCGCGGGGTTCTCGGGCAGGACGCCCGCCTCGTACTGGCGCAGCGTCAGTGCCCGGAAGCCCTCCACGACCGCCTCGGCGAGTCGGCCGTCGAGCAGCGCGGCCTCGGCGCGGCGACGCAGCTCGGCCGCGACGACGCCGTCCTCCTCCAAAACCCTCCCGGACGGGGCGGGCCGGCGGCCCTCGCTGCGCACCCGCGAGGCCAGCCACGCCACCGCCAGGACGAGCGACAGCACGACCAGGAGCGCCAGTGCGAGCCCGAGCCCGTCGATCGCCCCGGCCCGGCCGACCCCGTCGGAGAGCACCCGGTCGAGCAGGTCGAGCAGGCGCCGCAGCAGGTCGTCGGTCTGGTACGCCGGGTCGAGGAGTTCGCGGCGCAGCAGGTCGCGGGCCCGGTCGGGGTCCGGGAGCACCGGCACGTCGCGCGCGAGCATGACCGCTCAGACCGTGCCCGGCCCGGTGGCCACCCCGCCGCCGCCCGGCGCCGTGCCGACGGCACCCGCGAGCAGCTCGACGTCGTAGCCCTCGTTGCGGATGCGCAGGTCGAGGTACTGGAGGCTGACGACCACCGAGGAGAACGGCGTGGTGGTGGCCGAGGAGAGGATGCTGCCGAGCACCTGGCCGATGATGAGGATCGCGATCGCGTACTCCGGCGAGGTCGAGGCGAGGATCTGCGCACCGAACGAGACCGGGGCGCCGATGATGCCGCCGGCGATGCCGACCAGGATCGCGGTGAGCAGGCTGATGCCGAAGAGCCGCCAGAACGAGCCGCGCGAGAGCCGGGCGGCCCGTCCGAACGCCGCCCACACGCCGATGCGCTCGATCACCAGGGCCGGGACCGCCACGTAGGTCAGCCGGATGAAGGCGAGCACGGTGCCGGCGATCGCCAGCGGCACGCTCACCAGACCGAAGACGACCGGCAGGGCGGCGCCGTCGCTGAGCGCGATGACCGCGACCCACAGACCGATGTATAGCCCGAACGCGAGGGCCGAGACCAGGCCGATGAGCAGCGGCAGCGCGATCAGGCGCCAGCGCAGACCGCGGGTGGCGGCCCACGCCTCGGGCATCCGGAAGACGCGGCCCTGGGCGGCGCCGACGGCGACCGCGGCGATCATGCCGGTGACGATCGCCTGGCCGACCTGGTCGAGGAGGAGGCCGAGCGCGAACGCCCCGCCGAGCAGCAGGAGGCGGGTCAGCTGGGCGTCGGTGAGGTCGAAGGACTCGGCCTCCAGGTCGATGGTCTCCCCGCTGAACCCGACCAGCACCGAGACCAGCAGCGGGATGAGACCGGCCAGGGCGCTCACCAGCACCGAGGCGCCGAGGGTGGCGCCGGCGTTGCGACGCAGCACCGCGAACGCCCCGTTGTAGAGGTCGCCCAGGCCCAGCGGGCGCAACGGGACGGCGCCGGGCTGCAGCACCGGCGGCGTCCACACCGGGGCGCCGCCGTAGGGAGGGCCGCCGTAGGGAGGGCCGCCGTAGGGAGGGCCGCCGTAGGGAGGGCCGCCGTAGGGCGGGGGCGGAGCCGCCGGGGGCTGGGCCGGCGGCACGGGTGAGGGAGGCGGGGCGCCGGCGCCGGGCGGCGGGTAGCCGCCGGGCGGCGGGTAGGACGGCTGCGGGGGCGGGTCGACGGCGTCCGACATCGAGGCGTCTCCTCGTCCGAGAGAGGGTGGGCGGGTTCGCCCCGGAGTCCCATCCTGACCCATCCCGGTCGGCGGCGGGGCTCGGTGGGGGCCTCGGTGGGGGGGCCGGCAGGGGGCCGGTGGGGGCCGCAGGCAGGGTGGGGCCGTTCCGATTTGGCCCTCCACGCCGCTTCTGCCAAGATAGCCAGGTTGCTCCGGCGGGTCCGCCGGGGTGCGGCACATCTTGACTACTGAATCGCGTCTCCCGTGAGTCCGGTGGTCGGCGTGCGCCGCACCTGCTCCGCACCTGGTCACCGACCAGCGCGGCGGGGGACCCGATCCGCATCCGACGAACCGTCGGGTGCCACCGAGGTGGCTGGCAGTTCCTGCGCATCGGCATGTTCGCTTATGGCGACACGCCCGACCGCGGGGGTCGCTCGGCCCGGTGGTGGACGACAGGGCGGGACCGACTCAAACCCGAGGACGCCCCGGACTAGGCACGCGGTACGACGAGTGAAGGACGAGAGAGACCTATGGCGGGACAGAAGATCCGCATCAGGCTCAAGGCCTATGACCACGAGGTGATCGACACCTCGGCGCGCAAGATCGTGGACACCGTCACCCGCACGGGTGCCAAGGTCGCCGGCCCGGTGCCGCTGCCGACCGAGAAGAACGTGTACTGCGTCATCCGCTCGCCCCACAAGTACAAGGACTCCCGCGAGCACTTCGAGATGCGCACCCACAAGCGCCTGATCGACATCATCGACCCCACCCCGAAGACCGTCGACTCGCTCATGCGTCTCGACCTTCCCGCGGGCGTGGACATCGAGATCAAGCTCTGAGGTTGGAGAGATGACTTTCGAACGCAACGCGAAGGGGCTGCTGGGCACCAAGCTCGGCATGACCCAGGTCTGGGACGAGAACAACCGCGTCGTCCCCGTGACCGTGGTCGCCGCCGCGACCAACGTCGTCACCCAGGTGCGCACCCCCGAGACCGACGGCTACAACGCCGTCCAGATCGGCTTCGGCGAGATCGAGGCGCGCAAGGTCAACAAGCCGGAGGCCGGGCACTTCGCCAAGGCCGGCGTGACCCCGCGTCGTCACCTCGTGGAGATCCGCACCGCGCTGGCCGCCGAGTACACGGTCGGTCAGGAGCTCGGCGTCGACACGTTCGCCGCGGGCGAGCAGATCGACGTCACCGGCACCAGCAAGGGCAAGGGCTTCGCCGGCACGATGAAGCGTCACGGCTTCGCCGGTGTGTCCGCCTCGCACGGTGCGCACCGCAACCACCGCAAGCCCGGCTCGATCGGCGCCTGCGCCACGCCGGGTCGCGTGTTCAAGGGTGTGCGCATGGCCGGCCGCATGGGTACCGACACCGTCACCACCCAGAACGTCACCGTCCACGCGGTCGACGCCGAGAAGGGCCTGATCCTTCTCAAGGGCGCCGTGCCCGGCCCGAAGGGCGGCGTCGTCGTCCTCCGTACGGCCGCGAAGATCCACCCGAAGGAGGCCTGAGCATGGCCGTCAAGACCGTCACGGTCGACCTGCCCGCGGAGATCTTCGAGGCGAAGGTCAACATCCCGCTGATCCACCAGGTCGTCGTCGCCCAGCAGGCCGCTGCGCGTCAGGGCACGCACGCCACCAAGACCCGCGGCGAGGTCCGCGGTGGTGGCAAGAAGCCCTACAAGCAGAAGGGCACCGGCCGCGCCCGTCAGGGCTCGACCCGCGCTCCGCAGTTCGCCGGCGGTGGCACCGTCCACGGCCCGCAGCCGCGCGACTACAGCCAGCGCACCCCCAAGAAGATGAAGGCCGCCGCCCTGCGCGGTGCCCTCTCCGACCGGGCTGCCAACGGCCGCATCCACGTCGTCGAGTCGCTGGTCGAGGGCACCGCCCCGTCGACCAAGACCGCCCTGGCGAACCTCAAGAGCCTCGTCGCCGATCGCGCGAACTTCCTCGTGGTCCTCGAGCGCTCCGACACCGTCACCTGGCTCTCGCTGCGCAACGCGGTCGAGGTGCACATCGTGGCCGTCGACCAGGTCAACACCTACGACGTCCTCGCCGCCGACGACATCGTGTTCAGCAAGGGCGCCTTCGAGGCGTTCGTGAGCAGCAAGGAGGCCGCCAAGTGAGCACCCTGCACAAGGACCACCGCGACATCCTGATCGCGCCGGTCGTCTCCGAGAAGAGCTACGGCCTGCTCGACGCCAACAAGTACACGTTCATCGTGCGCCCCGACGCCAACAAGACCGAGATCAAGATCGCGGTCGAGAAGATCTTCGGCGTCAAGGTCACCTCGGTGAACACCCTCAACCGTCAGGGCAAGGCCCGTCGGACCCGGACCGGCATCGGCCGTCGCAAGGACACCAAGCGCGCCATCGTCAGCCTGGCCGAGGGTCACCGCATCGACATCTTCGGAGGTCCGGTCTCCTGACCGGGCGAGTAGAGGACTGAACTGATGGCTATCCGCAAGTACAAGCCGACCACGCCCGGTCGTCGTGGCGCGTCGGTCGCCGACTTCGTCGAGATCACCCGCACCACGCCGGAGAAGTCCCTGACGGTGCCGCTGCCCAAGAAGGGCGGCCGCAACAACCAGGGCCGGATCACCACCCGTCACCAGGGCGGCGGTCACAAGCGTGCGTACCGCATCATCGACTTCCGTCGCTACGACAAGGACGGCGTGCCGGCCAAGGTCGCTCACATCGAGTACGACCCCAACCGCACCGCCCGCATCGCGCTGCTGCACTACGCCGACGGCGAGAAGCGCTACATCGTGGCGCCCAAGGGTCTGACCCAGGGCATGGTCGTGGAGTCCGGCGTCGGCGCCGACATCAAGGTCGGCAACAACCTGCCGCTGCGCAACATCCCGGTCGGTTCGACCATCCACTGCGTCGAGCTCCGCCCCGGCGGTGGCGCGAAGATGGCCCGCTCGGCCGGCAACAGCGCCCAGCTCGTTGCCCGTGAGGGTTCGCGCGCCACGCTGCGTCTGCCCTCGGGCGAGATGCGCTTCGTCGACGTGCGCTGCCGCGCCACGCTCGGCGAGGTCGGCAACGCCGAGCAGTCGAACATCAACTGGGGCAAGGCCGGCCGCATGCGCTGGAAGGGCAAGCGCCCGACCGTCCGTGGTGTCGTCATGAACCCGGTCGACCACCCGCACGGTGGTGGTGAGGGTAAGACCTCCGGTGGTCGTCACCCGGTCTCCCCGTGGGGCAAGCCCGAGGGCCGTACGCGCAAGCGCAAGGCCTCCGACGCCCAGATCATTCGCCGTCGCAAGTCCGGAAAGGGCCGTAAGTAATGCCTCGCAGCCTGAAGAAGGGCCCCTTCGTCGACGACCACCTGCAGAAGAAGGTGGACGCGGAGAACGAGAAGGGCACCCACAACGTCATCAAGACCTGGTCGCGCCGCTCGATGATCGTGCCGGACATGATCGGTCACACCATCGCGGTGCACGACGGTCGCAAGCACGTCCCGGTCTTCGTGTCCGACTCCATGGTCGGCCACAAGCTGGGCGAGTTCGCCCCCACCCGCACCTACCGCGGTCACGTCAAGGAAGACCGGAAGGGACGTCGTCGATGAGCACCAGTGAGCGTCAGCGCGTCAGCGCCCGCCGCGAGTCGCTGCTCGGCGACCAGCCGGGTGCCTTCGCGAGTGCGCGGTTCGTCCGCATCACGCCGATGAAGGCGCGCCGGGTCATCGACCTGGTCCGCGGCCTTCCCGTCGACGAGGCGCTGTCCCTGCTGCAGTTCGCGCCGCAGGCCGCCTCCGAGACCGTCTACAAGGTGCTCGAGAGCGCGATCGCCAACGCCGAGACCACCGAGGGCCTCAACCGCAACGACCTGATCGTCTCGGTCGCGCGGGTCGACGAGGGTCCGACGATGAAGCGCTGGCGTCCGCGTGCGCAGGGTCGGGCGACCCGCATCAACAAGCGCACGAGCCACATCACGCTGGTCGTCCAGCCGGCGTCCGTCGTGGCCGCCACGAAGGGGAAGGGTGCCTGATGGGCCAGAAGATCAACCCGAACGGCTTCCGTCTCGGCATCTCCACCGACCACAAGTCGCGCTGGTACGCCGACAAGCTGTACCGGTCCTACGTCGGCGAGGACGTCGCCATCCGCAAGCTGCTCTCCAAGGGCATGGAGCGGGCCGGCATCGCGCGCGTCGAGATCGAGCGCACCCGTGACCGCGTGCGCGTCGACATCCACACCGCTCGTCCGGGCATCGTCATCGGCCGCCGCGGCGCCGAGGCCGACCGCATCCGCGGCGAGCTGGAGAAGCTCACCGGCAAGCAGGTGCAGCTGAACATCCTCGAGGTCAAGAACCCCGAGGTCGACGCCCAGCTCGTCGCCCAGGGTGTCGCCGAGCAGCTCGCCGGCCGCGTGCAGTTCCGTCGCGCGATGCGCAAGGCGATGCAGACCACGATGCGCTCGGGTGCCAAGGGCATCCGGATCCAGTGCTCGGGTCGACTCAACGGCGCCGAGATGTCGCGTACCGAGTTCTACCGCGAGGGTCGCGTCCCGCTGCACACGCTGCGTGCCGACATCGACTACGGCTTCTACGAGGCCAAGACCACCTTCGGCCGCATCGGCGTGAAGGTCTGGATCTACAAGGGCGAGGTCGCCGGCACCCGTGCCGAGCGTCAGGCCCAGGCCGCCGCCCGCGCCGGCGTCCCCGGCCGCTCGGGTCGTCCGACCCGCGGTGGCGACCGTCCCGGTCGCGGCAGCCGTGGCGACCGTCCGGCTCGCGGCGACCGCGCTCCCGAGACCGCCGACGCTCCGGCCGAGGCGGTTGCCCCCGCTGAGTCCACCGCCGGATCGGAGGCCTGACCATGTTGATGCCCCGTCGCGTCAAGCACCGCAAGCAGCACCACCCCAAGCGCTCCGGCGCTGCCAAGGGCGGCACCTCGCTGGCGTTCGGTGACTTCGGCATCCAGGCGATCGAGGGTCACTACGTGACCAACCGACAGATCGAGTCGGCCCGTATCGCCATGACCCGTCACATCAAGCGTGGCGGCAAGGTGTGGATCAACATCTACCCCGACCGCCCGCTCACCAAGAAGCCTGCGGAGACCCGCATGGGTTCGGGTAAGGGCTCGCCGGAGTGGTGGGTCGCCAACGTCAAGCCCGGTCGCGTCATGTTCGAGCTGTCCGGTGTGCCGGAGGACGTCGCCCGCGAGGCGATGCGCCGCGCCATGCACAAGCTCCCCATGAAGTGCCGGTTCGTCACGCGAGAGGCGGGTGAATTCTGATGGCGAAGGGTCTCTCCGCCCACGAGCTCGACGAGCTCAACAACGTCGACCTCGAGGCCAAGCTCCGCGAGGCCAAGGAGGAGCTGTTCAACCTGCGGTTCCAGGCGGCCACCGGCCAGCTGGAGAGCCACGGGCGACTCAGCTCGGTCAAGAAGGACATCGCCCGGATCTACACCGTGGTGCGCGAGCGCGAGCTCGGCATCCGGTCCACCCCGGGTCAGAGCAACGAGGACGGTGCCGCATGAGCGAGCAGGTTCAGGTCGAGGAGCGCAACTCGCGCAAGACCCGCGAGGGCCTCGTCGTCAGCGACAAGATGGACAAGACCGTCGTCGTGACCGTCGAGGACCGCGTCAAGCACCCGCTGTACGGCAAGGTCCTGCGCCGCACCAGCCGGCTGAAGGCGCACGACGAGCAGAACGCGTGCGGCATCGGCGACCGGGTCCTGATCATGGAGACCCGTCCGCTGTCGGCCACCAAGCGCTGGCGCGTCGTCGAGATCCTCGAACGGGCCAAGTGAGCCCGAGGCAGTAACCCCCTCCGTCCCCGCCCTGCGGCGGGGCGGGGGAGTCCACCACCCAGTTCGGCCAGGCTCGTCGCCCTGTTGAGACGACGAGAACCGGCTCGACAACCAGGAGAGATTCAATGATCCAGCAGGAGTCGCGACTCAAGGTCGCCGACAACACCGGTGCGAAGGAGATCCTCTGCATCCGCGTGCTCGGCGGCTCGGGTCGGCGCTACGCCGGCATCGGCGACGTCATCGTCGCCACCGTCAAGGACGCGATCCCCGGTGGCAACGTGAAGAAGGGTGACGTCGTCAAGGCGGTCGTCGTGCGCACCGTCAAGGAGCGCCGCCGTCCCGACGGTTCGTACATCCGCTTCGACGAGAACGCCGCGGTGATCCTCAAGAACGACGGCGAGCCCCGTGGCACCCGCATCTTCGGCCCCGTGGGTCGCGAGCTGCGCGAGAAGAAGTTCATGAAGATCATCTCGCTCGCCCCGGAGGTGCTGTGATGGCCAAGAAGAACCCCAGCGTGAACATCAAGAAGGGCGACACCGTCAAGGTCATCGCCGGCAAGGACAAGGGCGCCGAGGGCAAGGTCATCCAGGTGCTCCGCGAGGAGCAGCGGGTGATCGTCGAGGGCGTCAACCGCATCAAGAAGCACACGAAGGTCGTGAACCAGGGCGGTCGCGCCGGCAACACCGGCGGCATCATCACCACCGAGGCCCCCATCCACGTCTCCAACGTGATGCTCGTCGAGGGCGACGGCGTGACCCGCATCGGCTTCCGCCGCGAGCAGGTCTCCAAGCGCCGCCCGGACGGTTCGGAGTACTCCGCCGAGCGCAGCGTGCGCATCTCCCGCAAGACCGGTAAGGACATCTGATGACCGAGACCCAGACCGCAGCGGTCGCCCCGCGTCTGAAGCTGCGCTACCGCGAGGAGATCCTCCCCGCGCTGAAGTCCGAGTTCGAGATCGCCAACGTCATGCAGGTGCCCGGCCTGACCAAGATCGTGGTCAACATGGGTGTCGGCGAGGCCGCTCGCGACTCCAAGCTGATCGAGGGTGCGGTCAAGGACCTCACCGCGATCACCGGCCAGAAGCCGACCGTCACCAAGGCCCGCAAGTCCATCGCGCAGTTCAAGCTGCGCGAGGGCATGCCGATCGGCGCTCACGTCACGCTGCGCGGCGACCGCATGTGGGAGTTCCTCGACCGCCTGCTGTCGCTGGCGCTGCCGCGTATCCGCGACTTCCGGGGTCTCAACCCGAACCAGTTCGACGGCCGGGGCAACTACACCTTCGGTCTCACCGAGCAGGTCATGTTCCACGAGATCGACCAGGACAAGATCGACCGCTCGCGCGGCATGGACATCACCATCGTGACGACCGCCGTGAACGACGACCAGGGCCGCGCGCTGCTCAAGCAGCTCGGCTTCCCCTTCAAGGAGAACTGATCATGGCCAAGACCGCTCTGAAGGTGAAGGCTGCTCGCAAGCCGAAGTACGCCGTCCGCGCGTACACCCGCTGCCAGCGCTGCGGCCGGCCGAAGGCCGTCTACCGCAAGTTCGGCCTCTGCCGCATCTGCCTGCGCGAGATGGCCCACCGCGGCGAGCTGCCCGGCGTCACCAAGTCCAGCTGGTGACCAGCCCCGATCCCACCCGCTGAAGGTCCCGTCGCCACCGCGCGCCGGGAAACCGCAGAAGAGAGAGAACACCCACTCATGACGATGACTGACCCGATCGCAGACATGCTCACGCGTCTGCGCAACGCCAACCAGGCGTACCACGACTCGGTGTCGATGCCGTACAGCAAGCTCAAGCAGGGCGTCGCCGAGATCCTCCAGCAGGAGGGCTACATCACCTCCTTCGCCGTCGCCGAGCCGGCCGAGGGCGAGGTGGGCAAGACGCTCACCATCACGCTGAAGTACGGCCGCAACCGCGAGCGCTCGATCGCCGGCGTCCGCCGCATCAGCAAGCCCGGTCTGCGCGTGTACGCCAAGCACACCGGCCTGCCCAAGGTGCTCGGCGGCCTCGGCGTGGCGATCATCTCCACCAGCCAGGGTCTGCTGACCGACCGCCAGGCCAACCAGAAGGGCGTGGGTGGGGAAGTCCTCGCCTACGTCTGGTGACGAGAGACCGAGAGGAGAACGAGTAGATGTCCCGCATTGGCAAGCTCCCCGTCCCGGTCCCGTCCGGTGTCGATGTCTCGATCGACGGTCAGTCCCTGACCGTCAAGGGCCCCAAGGGCCAGCTGAGCCACGTCGTCGCCGCGCCGATCGTGGTCGAGAAGGGCGACGGCGTCCTCGACGTCAAGCGTCCCGACGACGAGCGCATCAGCAAGTCGCTGCACGGTCTGACCCGCACGCTGGTCAACAACATGGTCGTCGGTGTCACCGAGGGCTACGAGAAGAAGCTCGAGATCGTCGGCGTCGGTTACCGCGTCGCGGCCAAGGGCCCGACCCAGCTGGAGTTCCAGCTCGGCTTCTCCCACCCCGTTGTCGTGAACGCCCCCGAGGGCATCACCTTCGCGGTCGAGAGCCCCACCAAGTTCGGTGTCATCGGCATCGACAAGCAGCTCGTGGGTGAGGTCGCGGCGAACATCCGCAAGATCCGCAAGCCCGAGCCGTACAAGGGCAAGGGCGTCCGCTACGCCGGCGAGGTCGTCCGCAAGAAGGTCGGAAAGGCTGGTAAGTGATGGCCATCTCGCTGTCGAACAACAAGCACACCGCTGCGCGCGTCCGCTCCCGCCTGCGTCGTCAGGTCCGCGGCCGCAAGAAGATCTCCGGCACCGCCGAGCGTCCTCGCCTGGTCGTGACCCGCTCCTCCAAGCACATCACCGCCCAGGTCGTCGACGACCTCGTCGGCAAGACCCTGGCCTCGGCCTCCACCATGGAGACCGACCTGCGGGGCACGGAGGGCGACAAGACCGCCAAGGCGAAGAAGGTCGGCGAGCTCGTCGCCGCTCGCGCCAAGGAGAAGGGTGTCGACGCCGTCGTCTTCGACCGCGCCGGCAACAAGTACCACGGTCGCATCGCGGCCCTGGCCGACGGCGCCCGCGAGGGCGGCCTGAGCTTCTGATCGCAAGAGCTGCAGAAGAGAGAAGAGGAACAGTCTCATGAGCGGAGCCCAGCGCGGACAGCGCGGTGGCGAGCGCCGTGGTCGCGACGACCGTCGCAACCAGGGTGCGGACAAGACCGCCTACATCGAGCGGGTCGTTGCGATCAACCGCGTCGCCAAGGTCGTGAAGGGTGGTCGTCGCTTCAGCTTCACCGCCCTCGTGATCGTCGGTGACGGCGACGGCCTCGTCGGTGTCGGCTACGGCAAGGCCAAGGAGGTGCCCGCGGCGATCGCCAAGGGTGTCGAGGAGGCCAAGAAGCACTTCTTCCGCGTGCCCCGCATCCAGGGCACCATCCCGCACCCGGTCCAGGGTGAGAAGGCCGCCGGCGTGGTCATGCTGCGCCCGGCCGCTCCTGGTACCGGTGTGATCGCGGGTGGCCCGGTGCGCGCCGTCCTGGAGTGCGCCGGCATCCACGACATCCTGAGCAAGTCGCTCGGGTCGTCGAACCAGATCAACATCGTGCACGCGACCGTCGAGGCGCTGAAGATGCTCGAGCAGCCCGAGGCCGTGGCCGCCCGCCGTGGCCTGCGCGTCGAGGACGTCGCCCCGGCGGCCCTGCTCAAGGCCTCGGCCGAGCCGGTCGCCGCCCCGGTGGCGGAGGTGACCCTCTGATGGCACAGCTCAAGGTCCAGCAGACGAAGTCGACGATCGGTTGCAAGGCCAACCAGCGCGACACCATCCGCAGCCTCGGCCTCAAGCGGATCGGCGACGTCGTCATCAAGGAGGACCGCCCGGAGATCCGGGGCATGGTCCACACCGTCCGTCACCTCGTGACGGTCGAGGAGGTCGACTGACATGACGCTCAAGCTCCACCAGTTGCGTCCGGCGCCCGGTGCCAAGACCGCCAAGACCCGCGTGGGTCGCGGTGAGGGCTCGAAGGGTAAGACCGCCGGCCGCGGTACCAAGGGTACGAAGGCCCGCTACCAGGTTCCGGTCGCCTTCGAGGGTGGCCAGATGCCGATCCACATGCGGCTGCCGAAGCTCAAGGGCTTCAAGAACCCCTTCAAGGTCGAGTTCCAGGTCGTGAACCTCGACAAGATCGGCCAGCTGTTCCCCGAGGGTGGCGCCGTCACCGTCGAGGAGCTCGTGGCCCGCGGCGCGGTTCGCAAGAACCAGCCGGTCAAGGTGCTCGGCCAGGGCGAGATCTCGGTCAAGGTCGAGGTCGCGGTCAACGCCGCGTCCGCCTCGGCCAAGGAGAAGATCGAGGCCGCCGGCGGCTCGGTCACCCTGGTCTGACCAGGGTCGATCGCACGACGACACGGGCGCGGGAGCGCCTCCGCACCGCGGAGACGCCTCCCGCGCCCTTCGTCGTCCCACCCCGGCCGTCGGGTCGACGTGCAGCGAACCTGCGGCGTCGTGCCTGTTAGGCTTCCCGAGGCTCTTCGCCGGTCGCCATCGCGCACCCGAGGAGCCGCGTTTCCGACGAGATTGAGGATCTGCCCGTGCTAGGCGCCTTCGCCAACGCTTTCCGGACGCCGGACCTTCGGCGCAAGCTGCTGTTCGTCCTGCTCATCATCGTGATCTTCCGGGCCGGCTCGCAGATCCCGGCCCCCGGTGTCAACGTCTCCAACGTGCAGGAGTGCCTGAACCTCGCGAAGGAGGGCGACTCCGCCGGGCTCTACAACCTGGTGAACCTGTTCTCCGGTGGTGCGCTGCTCCAGCTGACGATCTTCGCGCTGGGGATCATGCCCTACATCACCGCGAGCATCATCCTGCAGCTCCTCGTCGTCGTGATCCCGCGCCTGGAGGCGCTGAAGAACGAGGGCCAGTCCGGGCAGACCAAGATCACCCAGTACACCCGCTACCTCACCCTGGGCCTCGCGCTGCTCCAGGCCACCGGCATCGTGGCGCTCGCGCGCTCGGGCAACCTGCTGAGCGGCTGCGACACCACCACCTACCCGCTGCTGCACGACGACGGCACCGCGACCTTCCTGGTGATGGTCGTGACGATGACGGCCGGCACCGCGGTGATCATGTGGCTGGGCGAGCTCATCACCGAGCGCGGCATCGGCAACGGCATGTCGATCCTGATCTTCACCCAGGTCGTCGCCTCGTTCCCCGTCGCGCTGTGGAACGTCGGCCAGTCGCAGGGCTGGTGGACCTTCGGCATCGTCATCGCGGTCGGCATGGTCATCGTCGCCGCGGTCATCTTCATCGAGCAGGCGCAGCGCCGCATCCCGGTGCAGTACGCCCGCCGCATGGTCGGACGCCGCATGTTCGGCGGCAGCTCGACCTACATCCCGCTCAAGGTCAACCAGGCCGGCGTCATCCCGGTCATCTTCGCCAGCTCGCTGCTCTACCTGCCCGCCATGGCGGTGCAGTTCAACCAGAGCAACGACCCGCCGAGCTGGGTGACCTTCATCAGCAAGTACTTCGTGCGCGGCGACCACCCGCTCTACATGATCGCGTTCTTCGCGATGATCGTCTTCTTCACCTACTTCTACGTGTCGATCACCTTCAACCCACAGGAAGTGGCCGACAACATGAAGAAGTACGGCGGCTTCATCCCCGGGATCCGGGCGGGCAAGCCGACCGAGGACTACCTGTCCTACGTCCTGTCCCGCATCACGCTGCCCGGCTCGCTCTACCTCGGCATCATCGCGCTGATCCCCCTCATCGCGCTGGCCCTGATCAACGCCAACCAGAACTTCCCGTTCGGTGGCACCTCGATCCTGATCATGGTCGGTGTCGCACTCGACACCGTGAAGCAGATCGAGAGCCAGCTGCAGCAGCGCAACTACGAAGGATTCCTTCGCTGACAATGAGACTGATCTTCATGGGCCCGCCGGGAGCGGGCAAGGGCACCCAGGCCAAGTTCGTCGCCGAGCACTTCGGCGTCCCCGCGATCTCGACCGGCGACATCTTCCGCGCCAACGTCACGCAGGGCACCGAGCTCGGCATCGAGGCCAAGCGCTACATGGACGCCGGCGAGTACGTGCCCGACGAGGTCACGAACCGCATGGTGCGCAACCGCATCGACGAGCCCGACGCCGCCGGCGGCTTCCTGCTCGACGGGTACCCGCGCACGGTCGCCCAGGTCGAGGAGCTCGACGGGATGATCGCCTTCACCGGCCATCGTCTCGACGCCGTCATCCTGCTGACCGCCGACTCCGACGAGCTGGTCAAGCGCCTGCTGGCCCGCGCCCAGACCGAGGGTCGCGCCGACGACACCGAGGACGTCATCCGGCGCCGCCAGGAGGTCTACCTCGAGCAGACCGCCCCGCTCATCGACGTGTACCGCGACCGCGGTCTGCTCGTCGAGGTCGACGGTCTCGGCGAGGTCGACGAGGTCACCAAGCGCATCTTCACCGCCCTCGCACCTGTCCAGGAGAGCTGAGGACGCCGATGGGCTGGCGTGACCGCCACCTGGAGATCAAGTCCCCCGAGCAGCTGCTGCCGATGCGGCGTGCCGGTCTGGTGGTCGGCCGCACCCTCGAACGCCTCCGGGCCGAGGTGCGGCCGGGCATCACCACCGCCGAGCTCGACGCGGTCGCGGAGGACCACATCCGCTCCAGCGGCGCCACGCCGTCCTTCCTCGGCTACCACGGCTTCCCGGCCTCCATCTGCGCCTCGGTCAACGACGAGGTCGTGCACGGCATCCCCGGCGGGCGCACCCTGGCGGCGGGCGACGTCATCTCGATCGACTGCGGTGCCATCGTCGAGGGCTGGCACGGCGACGCCGCCTTCACGATGGCGGTCGGCGAGGTGCCGGCCGAGGTCGAGCGGCTCATCGAGGTCACCGAGGACGCCATGTGGCACGGCATCGCCGCGGCCCGGGTCGGCGGGCGGCTGACCGACATCTCCCACGCCATCGAGTCCCACGTCCGCGCGCAGGGCGCCTACGGCATCCTCGAGGACTATACCGGTCACGGCATCGGCACCGCGATGCACCTCGAGCCGAGCCTGCCCAACGTCGGGAAGCCCGGGCGCGGCCCGCGGCTGGTGCAGGGCCTGGCGCTGGCCGTCGAGCCGATGGTCACCCTCGGCACGAAGGAGACCGACGTGCTCGACGACGACTGGACGGTCGTCACCACCGACGGCTCGTGGGCCGCCCACAGCGAGAACACCTTCGTCCTCACCGACACCGGCGCCTGGGTGCTGACCGCCCTCGACGGCGGGGAGGAGCGGCTGGCCGCTCTCGGCGTCCCGTTCGGACCCCTGGCCGACTGACCGGCCTTCGGGCAGGCTTCGGCCATGAGCCTGCCCTCCCCGGGACCCGACCGCACCGCCGTCGTCACCGGCGCCTCCTCCGGCATCGGCGCCGAGATCGCCCGTGACCTGGCCGCCCGCGGCCACCACGTGACCCTCGTCGCCCGATCGGTCGACCGCCTCGAGGCGCTCGCCGCCGAGCTGCCCGCGGGCGCCGACGTCGTCCCGGCCGATCTGGCCGACCGCGCGGCTCGGGCCGCGCTGGCCGAGCGCCTGCTGGCCGGGCCGCGCACGGTGGAGGTCCTGGTCAACAACGCCGGCTACTCCACCCTCGGGCCGGTGCACGCCAGCGACCCGCTGACGAGATGGCGATGATCGAGGTCGACGTCGTCGCGGTCGCCGACCTCACCAGCCGCCTGCTGCCCGGCATGGTGGCGCGGGGGAGGGGCGCGGTGCTCAACGTCGCCTCGACCGCCGCCTTCCAGCCGCTGCCCGGCCAGGCCGGCTACGGCGCCGGGAAGGCCTTCGTGCTCAGCTACACCCAGAGCCTGGCCGGCGAGCTCCGCGGCACCGGCGTCACCGCCACCGCGCTGTGCCCCGGACCGGTCGACACCGGCTTCGGCGAGCGGGCCGGCTTCAGCAAGCAGGACGCCGAGGAGGCGCTGCCCGCGGTCATGTGGGTCGACGCCGCCGAGGTCGCCCGTCAGGGTGTCGCCGGCCTCGAGCGCGGTCGCCTGGTCGTGATCCCCGGGGTGGCCAACCGGGTCGCCGCGAGCATCGCCCACGTCGCGCCCCGCTCGGTGCTGATCCCGCTCCTGGCCAAGGCCCACCCGGGACTGCGGTGAGGCCCGCCGTCGTCCCGCTGCCGCCGCTGGCGACCGAGGCCCGGCTCCCCTGGGACGCCGAGGTGGACGACGCCGTCGCGGTCATCGAGGCCGCCCGCGCCCGCCACGGCGACACCTTCGTCGTCGACAGCGGGCGCGACCGGTGGGTCTTCACCTTCTCGGCCACCGGCATCGACTCCTTCTACGCCCTCCCCGAGGAGGAGGCCAGCAAGGGGGTCGCCGACTTCCTCATGCTGCGCCGCAAGGTGCCCGAGGAGGTCTTCCTCGACCGCCGGATCCTGCCCGGCACCCTGTTCGGCGTCGGCGACACCCCCACCTACCTCGCCCGGCTCGAGGAGGCCCTCGACCGCACCGTCGAGGAGGCGGGGCCGCAGGGGCGTCTCGACGTCTTCGACCTGACCCGGCGGATCGCGCATCGCATGGGCCTGGCCTCGTGGGGCGGCCCGGGCAGCGCCGACGGCGCCGCCTTCGACGCCCTCGTCGAGGCCTTCGACCGCCTCGACGGCGCGGAGTCCTTCGTGCATCCCGACCGCATGCGTGCGGTGGCCGCGAGCGGGCATGCCGCGGAGCGGGCGGCGCTCACCGTGATCGAGGAGCACCTGGGCAGCGCCGTCGACCGCGCGCTGGCCGACCCGGGCGCGGGGCTCTTCGACCGCATCGTCGCGGCCTGGGCGGCCGAGGAGCCGGCCGTGCGCGCCCGCGGCGTGGCGCGCGACGTCGCCCTCATCCACATCGCCTCGATGAGCAATCTCGCGGCCGCGCTGGGCTGGTCGTTCATCGACGTCCTCACGCGGCCCGCGGTCGCCGACGCCGTCCGGGACGGCGACGACGACCTCGCCGCGGCCGCCGTCCGGGAGTCCACCCGGTTGGCGCAGCGCTCGCTGATGGCGCGCGCCGTCCTGCGTCCGCTGCGCCTCGACGTCGGCGACGCCGTCCTGGAGATCGAGCCGGGGGCGTTCGTGGCCACCCTGCTGCCGGTGACCAACCGCGACCCGTCCCTCGGCCACGACCGCTGGGACGCCGACCGGTGGGTCCGGCACCGCTTCGCCGACACCGCCGGGCTGACCACGCCCCGCGCCGTCACCGCCTTCGGTCACGGCCGGCACAGCTGTCCCGCCCAGCCCTTCGCGGTCACCGCGATGAGCACGGCGCTGCGTCGTCTGCTCACCGCGTGGGACGTCGAGCCCTGCTGGAGCGGGCAGCCGCGGCCGGTGCCGGCCCAGATCGGCGGGGTCGCCCGGGCCGCCGATCCGTGTGAGGTGCGCTACCGCCGCCGCGGCGACGATGCCGACCCGCTGGGAACGCCCCGCTAGGTTGGGCGGGCCCCGCCCCGATCAGAGAGGTACCCCGTGGACGTCGCCCCCTGGCTGTGGTGGACCACCGTCACCGTCACCGTGGCCATCCTGCTCTTCGACGTGTTCGTCATCGGCCGTCGTCCCCACGAGCCCACCCGTCGGGAGACGACCACCTTCCTGGTCCTCTACCTGGCCCTGGCGGTCGTGTTCGGTCTCGGCGTGCTGGCGTTCTCGGGCGGGCGCTACGCCGGGGAGTTCTACGCGGGCTGGCTGACCGAGTACTCCCTCTCGGTCGACAACCTGTTCATCTTCATCGTCATCATGACCAAGCTCGGGGTGCCGCGCGCCTACCAGCAGACGGCGCTGCTGGTCGGCATCGTCATCGCGCTCGTGCTGCGCGGTGTGTTCATCGGCGTCGGCGCCGCGGCGATCGAGCAGTTCAGCTGGGTCTTCTACCTCTTCGGCCTCTTCCTCATCTACACCGCGGTGAAGCTCGCGCGCGACGACGACGAGGACGGCGAGCAGTACGACGAGCCGCGCCTGGTCGCCCTGGCCCGCAAGCGCCTGCCCTTCTCCGAGGAGTGGAACGGCGTCCACCTGACCGTGACCGAGAACGGCAAGCGGCTGCTGACGCCGATGTTCATCGTCGTGCTCTCCCTCGGCATGACCGACCTGCTGTTCGCCCTCGACTCCATCCCGGCCATCTACGGCCTCACCAGCGAGCCGTACCTGGTCTTCACCGCCAACGTGTTCGCGCTGATGGGCCTGCGCCAGCTCTACTTCCTCATCGGCGACCTGCTCCAGCGGCTGGTCTACCTCTCCTACGGCCTGGCGTTCCTGCTGTTCTTCATCGGCGTGAAGCTCGTGCTCCACGCGCTGCACGAGAACGAGCTGCCCTTCATCAACGGCGGCGAGCACGTGGGGTGGGCCCCCGACGTCCCGATCTGGCTCTCGCTGGTCGTCATCCTCGGCACGCTCGCGGTCACCACCGTCGCGAGCCTGGCCAAGGACCGCGCCGACCGCCGCGCGGGCACGTCGGCCTGACCCGACCCGACACCGGCATCGGGGAATCCGCCGGCTCCTCGCGGCGTTGGTGACGGTGATGACCCAGCTGCGCCTCTCCGTCCTCGATCTCGTCCCGGTCCGCAGTGACCAGACCTCCGCGGACGCCGTCGCCGCCAGCCTCGCGCTGGCGCGGACGGCCGACGCCACCGGGTACCACCGGTACTGGATCGCCGAGCACCACAACATGCCGGCCGTCGCCGCCACCAACCCGCCCGTGCTGATCGGCCTGGTCGCCGGTGCGACCCGCCGGCTGCGGGTCGGCTCGGGCGGCGTCATGCTGCCCAACCACGCACCGCTGGTGGTCGCCGAGCAGTTCGCGCTGCTCGAGGCGGCCTTCCCCGGTCGCATCGACCTCGGCGTCGGCCGCGCGCCCGGCACCGACCCGCTCACCTCCTACGCCCTGCGGCACGGCGCGGGCGGCGTCCCCGACGACGCGGTGGCCCGGTTCCCGCAGTACATCGAGGAGCTGGAGGCGATGATGGCGCCCGAGGGCGTCGGCGTGAGCCTGCACGGGCGCACCCAGGCCCTGCGCGCCACCCCGGCGGCCCGCTCGGTCCCGCAGCTGTGGCTGCTGGGCTCCTCCGACTACGCCGCCCGCCTGGCGGCCGAACGCGGGCTGCCCTACGTCTTCGCCCACCACTTCTCCGGCGAGGGCACCGCCGAGGCCCTCGCCCTGTACCGGTCGGGGTTCCAGCCCTCCGAGCACCTCGCCGAGCCGCGCACCTTCCTCACCGTCAACGCGGTCGTCGCCGACACCGAGGAGGAGGCCCGCCGCCTCGCGCTGCCCCAGCTGCTCACCATGCTCGCCCTGCGCACCGGCCAGCCGCTCGCGGCCGGCCGCCTCGTCGAGGAGGCCGAGAAGGTGGAGCTGAGCGAGGGCCAGCGCGACATCGTCGAGCGCATGGCCCGGCGCTGGATCATCGGCGACGCCGCGGGCGCCCGACGCCGGCTCGGCGAGCTGGCCGAGCGGTTCGGGGTCGAGGAGATCATGGTCAACCCGGTGGCGGGCGCCTTCGTGGGCACCGAGCCGGACGTCGCACCCGCGCGCGAGCGCACCCTCGAACTGCTCGCCGCCGCGGCCTGATCCGGCTCGCGGATTCGTCATCGGGCGCCGGCGCGCCCTAGACTGGCGTGTCGGCCCAACGTGGGTCTGTTTCGTGGTGCCTCGCGGCTGCCCGTCTCTCGGCGTTCCGTCGTGAGCCGGGTGAGGCATCCGGAGCGGCCGTACGAGGTCCACCGGCTCCCGCCGGAGGTTCCCGGGCCACCTGGACGGCGCCGCCGTCCAGTACGCACACGGTAGACAACGACCGAAGAGATTGTGGAGGACATGCCGAAGAAAGAAGGCGTGATCGAGCTCGAGGGCACCATCACGGAAGCCCTCCCCAATGCCATGTTCCGCGTCGAGCTGAGCAACGGCCACAAGGTGCTCGCCCACATCAGCGGCAAGATGCGCCAGCACTACATCCGCATCCTCCCCGAGGACCGCGTCGTGGTGGAGCTCTCGCCGTACGACCTCACCCGAGGTCGCATCGTCTACCGCTACAAGTGACGCCCCGGCGCACCGCGAGGTGCGCCGACGTCTGCTCCTAGCCGAAGGAATCCCCGTGAAGGTCAACCCGAGCGTCAAGCCCATCTGTGACAAGTGCAAGGTGATCCGTCGCCACGGCCGCGTCATGGTGATCTGCGAGAACCCGCGTCACAAGCAGCGCCAGGGCTGAGCGACGGCCCCCGGGCCGTCCTCGACAACTGAAGAACAGCACCACCTGAACATCGTGTTCGCTACGCCGCCCTCGGGCGGGGAGCACCTCCGGAGCAGAGGCCGGAGCCCGGACGCCGTCCGGGACGCGACACGACCGACACCTCTGTGACTGACGGGAGGGCCCGCGGGCCCTCCGAAGAAAGGCCAGATCCATGGCACGCCTCGTCGGTGTCGACCTCCCGCGCGACAAGCGCATCGAGATCGCACTCACCTACATCTACGGCATCGGCCGTACCACCGCCCAGAAGCTGCTCGCCGAGACCGGCGTCAGCCCCGACCTGCGGGTCCACCAGCTGGGCGACGAAGAGCTGGTCAAGCTCCGCGACGCCATCGAAGCCAACTACAAGATCGAGGGTGACCTCCGTCGCGAGGTCCAGGCTGACATCCGTCGCAAGATCGAGATCGGCAGCTACCAGGGTCGCCGCCACCGCATGAACCTCCCGGTTCGCGGTCAGCGCACCAAGACCAACGCGCGCACCCGCAAGGGCCCCAAGCGCACGGTTGCCGGCAAGAAGAAGGCCAAGTGACGCCTCGCCCCACGGCGAGCCACTGCCTTCCGAGCACATCCCAGACCAGCTACAGCAGGAGATAACGCATGCCTCCCAAGAGCCGCAACGCGGCCGGCGCCAAGAAGGTGCGCCGCAAGGAGAAGAAGAACGTCGCCGCGGGCGAAGCCCACATCAAGAGCACGTTCAACAACACCATCGTCACCATCACCGACCCCACCGGTGCGGTGATCTCGTGGGCCTCCGCCGGCACCGTCGGCTTCAAGGGCTCGCGCAAGTCCACCCCGTTCGCCGCGCAGATGGCCGCTGAGGCCGCCGGTCGTCGGGCGATGGAGCACGGCATGAAGAAGATCGACGTCTTCGTCAAGGGTCCGGGTTCGGGCCGCGAGACGGCGATCCGCTCCCTGGGTGCGATCGGCCTCGAGGTCGGCACCATCCAGGACGTCACGCCCGCGCCCCACAACGGCTGCCGCCCGCCCAAGCGCCGCCGCGTCTGATCGATCGCCAGAACAGGAGACTTGAGAAATGGCCCGCTACACCGGCCCCATGACCCGCAAGTCGCGCCGTCTCGGCGTCGACCTCGTGGGTGGCGACGCCGCCTTCGAGAAGCGCCCCTACCCTCCCGGCCAGCACGGCCGCGCGCGGGTGAAGGAGAGCGAGTACCGCAACCAGCTGCAGGAGAAGCAGAAGGCCCGCTTCACCTACGGCGTCCTGGAGAAGCAGTTCCACCGTTACTACGAGGAGGCCGCGCGCCGCTCGGGCAAGACCGGTGACAACCTGCTGCAGCTCCTCGAGTGCCGCCTCGACAACGTGGTCTACCGTGCCGGCTTCGCCCGCACCCGCCGCCACGCCCGCCAGCTCGTGAGCCACGGCCACTTCCTGGTGAACGGCAAGAAGGTCAACATCCCGTCCTTCCAGGTCACCGCCCACGACATCATCGACGTGCGCGAGAAGTCCCTGGAGATGACCCCGTTCATCGTGGCTCGTGAGACCCACGGCGAGCGCGTCGTCCCCGCGTGGCTCGAGGCCCTGCCGAACCGCATGCGCATCCTGGTGCACCAGCTCCCCGTCCGGGCGCAGATCGACATCCCGGTCCAGGAGCAGCTCATCGTCGAGTACTACTCCAAGAAGTGAGTCGTCGCCGGCGTCCCCTCACCGTCTCGGCGGGGACGCCGGCACCGCCTCCGGCAGTGGTCTCACCCGGCATCACCTGGCTCCACCCCACCTTTCCACCACCTCGCAGTTCGGGTCCCTCATATAGCGGTCGGGCCCGGAAAGGACACCACCAGTGCTCATCGCACAGCGCCCCACCCTCTCCGAAGAGTCCGTCGACACCTACCGTTCGCGCTTCGTCATCGAGCCGCTGGAGCCCGGCTTCGGCTACACGCTGGGCAACTCGCTGCGCCGCACCCTGCTGAGCTCCATCCCGGGTGCCTCGGTCACCAGCATCAAGATCGACGGCGTCCTCCACGAGTTCTCCACGCTCGAGGGCGTCAAGGAGGATGTCACCGAGATCATCCTCAACCTCAAGGGCCTGGTCGTCTCCTCCGAGCACGACGAGCCGGTCACCATGTACCTGCGCAAGTCGGGTGCCGGTGACGTCACCGCCGCCGACATCGCGCCGCCGGCCGGCGTCGAGGTGCACAACCCCGACCTGAAGATCGCCACGCTCTCCGACACCGGCAAGCTGGAGATGGAGCTCGTCGTCGAGCGCGGCCGCGGCTACGTCTCGGCCGTGCAGAACAAGGGCGCCGACAACGAGATCGGCCGCATGCCGGTCGACTCGATCTACAGCCCCGTCCTCAAGGTCACCTACAAGGTCGAGGCCACCCGTGTCGAGCAGCGCACCGACTTCGACAAGCTGATCATCGACGTCGAGACCAAGCCGTCCATCCAGCCCCGCGACGCCCTCGCGTCGGCCGGCAAGACGCTGGTCGAGCTCTTCGGCCTCGCCCGTGAGCTCAACGTCGAGGCGGAGGGCATCGACATCGGCCCCTCGCCGGTCGACGAGCAGCTCGCCGCCGACCTCGCCCTCCCGGTCGAGGACCTCCAGCTGACCGTCCGCTCCTACAACTGCCTCAAGCGCGAGGGCATCCACACCGTGGGTGAGCTCATCAGCCGCTCGGAGCAGGACCTGCTCGACATCCGCAACTTCGGCGCGAAGTCCATCGACGAGGTCAAGGCCAAGCTCCACGAGATGGGCCTCTCGCTCAAGGACTCCGCTCCCGGCTTCGACCCGCACGCGGCCCTGGCCGCCTACGGCGACGACGACGACGACGCGTTCGTGGAGGACGAGCAGTACTGATGACTGAGCGGCTCCGCCGCTCTGTCAGCAGTACTGCTGCGTTGGATGGCGCGAGCGTGTCGGACTCCGTCCGCCACGCTGCCGCGCTCGCAGTCGACGCAGTGCCCGGTACCTCCCGGTTCGGCGGCTCGCCCGCCGCAGCCCCGGAGGAATCGGATCGCAGTTCCAGATCCACCCGGTACCTCCCGGTTCGGCGGCTCGCCCGCCGCAGTCCCGGAGGAATCGGGTCGCAGTTCCAGATCCACCCGGGCTTCCGGGTCGCAGTTCCAGATCCACCGATCACCCGCCGCCGGCGACCTCCGGGTCGCCGGGGGCGGGGTCGGGAAGAGCAGCATCACCCATGAAAATCGGCCCTCGGGCCGTCTACCCCGGTACCTGACACGGCCGGAGAGAACGAGAGAGACATGCCCACTCCCAAGAAGGGTGCCCGCCTCGGCGGCAGCCCGGCGCACCAGAAGCTGATCCTGTCGAACCTGGCCACCCAGCTGTTCGAGCACGGTCGCATCACCACCACCGAGGCCAAGGCCCGCACGCTGCGCCCGCTGGCGGAGAAGCTCATCACCAAGGCCAAGAAGGCCCACAACGGCGAGGCCCCGCTGCACAACCGCCGCGAGGTGCTGAAGGTCGTGCGTGACAAGGGCGTCGTGCACGTCCTGTTCACCGAGATCGCGCCGACCTTCGCCGAGCGTCCCGGTGGCTACACCCGCATCACCAAGATCGGCCCCCGCAAGGGCGACAACGCCCCCATGGCCGTCATCGAGCTCGTGACCGAGGCCTACAACCCGAAGCCGGCCAAGCCCGCCAAGGCCGCTCCGGCCCCGGCCGCGCCCGCCGTCGAGGAGGCCCCCGCGGCCGAGGCCGACGTCGTCACCGAGGCCGACGCCGAGGAGACCCTCGAGACCGAGGCGCCCGTCGCCGAGGCCGCCGAGGTCGCCGAGGAGGCTCCGGTCGAGGAGGCCGCCGAGGCTCCCGCCGACGAGGCCGCTGCCGAGTCCGACGAGGACAAGGCCTGAGGCACACCGCACCGCGCTGATCGGCGCCGTCCCCTCGGGGGCGGCGCCGATCGTCGTTTCCGGGGCCGGCGCTCCGCTGCGGTGTGGTAGACCCGGGGCATGCAGCAGCACGCCCTGGTCGTCGGTGAGGCCCTCGTCGACGTCGTCCACACCGCCGACGGCGCCGTGCGCGAGCACCCCGGCGGCAGCGCGGCCAACGTCGCCGTGGCACTGGCCCGGCTCGGACGCCGCGTGCGCTTCGCCTCCGCCTACGCCGACGACGCCTACGGTCGCCTGATCGCCGACCACCTGGCCGCCGACGGGGTCGAGCCGGGCAGCGACCCCGCCGTCGTCGCACGCACCTCGAGCGCGACGGCGACGATCGGCCCCGACGGCGCCGCGAGCTACGTCTTCGACCTCGACTGGCGCCTCGGCGAGGTCGCCCTCGACCCCGCACCGGTCGCCGTCCACGTCTGCTCGCTCGGCGCCGTGGTCGAGCCCGGCGCCGCGCAGGTCGCCGACCTGCTGGCCCGCGCCCGCGAGCTCGCCGTCATCAGCTACGACATCAACGCGCGCCCGGCGGTCACCGGGGTCGGCGCCGACACCGTCGCCTCCGTCGAGCGGGTCGCCGCGCTCGCCCACCTGGTGAAGGCCAGCGACGAGGACCTCCAGGCGCTCTACCCCGAGCTGGGCGTCGACGGCGCCGCAGCCCACCTCCTCGGCCTCGGCCCGTACGCCGTGGTCGTCACCCGCGGTGGGGAGGGCGCCACCTGGTACGCGCCGTCCGGGCGGGTCGACGTCGTCTCCCGGCCGGTCGAGGTGGCCGACACCATCGGTGCCGGCGACACCTTCGGCGCCGCCCTGCTCGACGGCCTGTGGGACGCCGGGCTCCTCGTCGCCGGAGCCCCGTGGGCGGTCGCGCCGGCGCTCGGCGAGGCCCGCATCACCGCGCTCCTGACCCACGCGGCGTGCGCCGCCGCGGTCACGGTCTCCCGGCCCGGCGCCGATCCGCCGTACCGCTCCGAGCTGGAGGCCTGACGCTCGATCAGCCCGGAGCCGGGGTCAGCCCTCCGGAGCCAGGTGGGCGTGGATGAGGGAGACCACCGAAGCCCCCTCGCCGCTGGCCGCCGCGACCCGCTTCATCGAGCCCGAGCGCACGTCGCCGGCGGCGAAGACCCCCGGCGCGCTGGTGGCCAGGCTCGCCGGCGGCAGGTCGCCGTCCCAGAACTCCCGGGGCACGTCGCGTCCGGTGAGCACGAAGCCGTCGTCGTCGACGGCGACGGCCTCGGGCAGCCAGTCCGAGCACGGGGAGGCGCCGAGCAGCAGGAACAGGCCGCCCGCCTCGACCCGCTCGGGCTCGCCGGCCCCGGGCCCGACCGGGGTGAGCTCCAGCCAGGCCAGCCGGCCCTCGCCGCCGCCGTCGCTGACCACGGTGTGCGGGCGCACCGAGATGCGCGGGTTGTGCTCGATCTCGGAGATCAGGTAGCTCGACATGGTGGCCGCCAGCCCCTCCCGGCGCACCAGGATCGTCACCGACCGTGCGAACCGGGCCAGGTGCACCGCCGCCTGCCCGGCGGAGTTGCCGCCGCCGACGACGACGACGTCGTGCCCCTCCATCTCGCGGGCCGCGGTCATCGCGGCGCCGTAGTAGACCCCGGCGCCGACGAGGTCCTCCAGCGGCTCGACCCCGAGCTTGCGGTAGGCCGCCCCCGAGGCGATGACGACGGCGCGGGCGAGCACGTCGCCGCCGTCGGTGCGCACCCGGTGGACGCCGGGGGAGACCTCGACGTCGAGACCGGCCACCGGCCACCCGGTGCCGAACTCGGCACCGAAACGCAGCGCCTGGTTGCGTGCCCGCATGGCCAGCCGCATGCCCGAGATGCCGCGCGGGAAGCCCAGGTAGTTGCGGATCATCGAGCTCGTGCCGGCCTGGCCGCCGATCGCCTCCGACTCGATGACCACCGTCGAGAGACCCTCGGACGCCGCGTAGACCGCCGCCGCCAACCCCGCCGGACCCGCGCCGACCAGGCACACGTCGACGGTGTCGGCCACCGCGATCGCGCCGGGGACGCCGTACAGCGTCGTGGCGACGTCGCGCACCGTCGCACCGGCGATGGTCGCCCGGGTGGCGGAGTAGACGAGCGGGTAGGCGGCGTCCTCGGGGAAGTGCTCGCGCACCGCCACCCCGACCTCGGAGTCGGGGTCGTAGACGCGGTAGGGCATGCCCATGCGGTCGAGGTAGTCGCGGATCGCCATGACCTCGCCGTCACGGCGCGGGCTGATGATCTTCACCGCCACGACCTCCGGATCGGGGACCGTGGAGCCCCAGTCGGAGAGCAGGTCGGTGACGGCGTTGTGGAACTCCTCATCGCGGGTGCCGCGCGGCAGCAGCAGGTAGGCGTCGTACTTGCCGGTGGCCATGCCGGGGCGCAGTGCGGGGGCGTCGGTGAGGAAGCGGTCCCAGTGCGCGGCGATCATGCGGCGGGCGGTCGGCACCAGCACCCGCCAGCGGCCGAACGCCTCGAGCACGTGGGCGTCGGGCAGCACCGACTCGGTGACGAAGAGCGCCACGTGCGCGCCGCCGGCCTGGTGGGCCGCCGCGAGCTCGCCGGCCTCGGCGGCGCTCGAGGCGGTCAGCACGGCGTACTCGTCGCGGTAGCGCGCGAACGCGTCGCGCATCTCCTCGAGGTGCTCGGCGGAGACCAGCACGATGGCGGGCAGGGCACTGGGGGCGGGGGCCGCAGTCACGACCGCCAGCGTACGGAAGGATGGGGGCGTGCGGCTCCGGATCGACCTCGCCTACGACGGCACCGAGTTCCGCGGCTGGGCCGACCAGCCCGGTCTGCGGACGGTGCAGGGCACCGTGGAGGCCGCTCTCGGCACGGCGCTGCGGCTCGACCCGCCGCCGCTCACCGTCTGCGCCGGGCGCACCGACGCCGGCGTCCACGCGCGCGGGCAGGTGGTGCACGTCGACGTCGAGGACGCCGTCCTGGCCGCCGCGCTCGACGAACGCGGGCTCGACCGGCTGCTGCGCCGGCTCAACGGGATCCTCCCCGCCGACGTCGTCCTGCGCGGCCTGCGGGAGGCGCCGGCCGACTTCGACGCCCGGTTCGGGGCGCTGTGGCGCCGCTACGCCTACCGGGTCGCCGACCGGCCCGAGGCGCTCGATCCGCTGCGTCGCAGCCACGTGCTGGCCTGGCCGCGCCCGCTCGACCTGGAGGCGATGAACGCGGCGTCGGCGGTGCTGGTCGGGCGTCACGACTTCGCGGCGTTCTGCAAGAAGCGCGAGGGCGCCACCACGATCCGCACGCTGGAGGAGCTGTCGTGGCGCCGCGACGAGGGCGGGCTGGCGATCGCGCACGTGCGCGCCGACGCGTTCTGCCACTCGATGGTGCGCTCGCTGGTCGGCTGCCTGCTCGCCATCGGGGAGGGCCGCAAGCCGGTGGCGTGGGCCGCCGACATGCTGGGTGCCGCCGAGCGCTCCTCGGCGATCGCCGTCGTCCATGCGCACGGTCTGACGCTCGAGGAGGTCGCCTACCCCGACGACGCCGAGCTCGCCGCGCGCGCCCTGCGCACCCGCGCCCGCCGTACCGCCGAGGAGGTCACCGGATCATGAGCGACGCCGGGGAGCACTACTTCACCGCCGACCCGTCGGTGCCCTTCACCCGGGCTCCGCTCACCGCGCACGTGTGGGGGCACGACCTCGAGCTCGTCTCGGGGTCCGGGGTCTTCGCGCAGGGCCGGCTCGACGTCGGCACCGCGGTGCTGTTCCGCGAGACCGACCCGCCCCGCGCCGACCGGGTGCTCGACCTCGGCTGCGGCTACGGCGTCATCGGCCTGGCGATCGCGCGCTGCGACCCCGACGCGCGGGTGACGGCCGTCGACGTCAACGAGCGCGCGCTGCTGCTGACCCGGGAGAACGCCGAGCGCGTGGGCGTCGCCGACCGCGTCGAGGCCCTGCTGCCCGATGCGGTGCCCGCCGACGCCGTCTTCGACGAGATCTGGTCGAACCCGCCCATCCGCATCGGCAAGGAGGCGCTGCACGCCCTGCTGCTGCACTGGCTGCCGCGGCTGGCCCCGGGTGGCCGGGCGGTGCTGGTGGTCGGCAAGAACCTCGGCGCCGATTCGCTGCAGCGCTGGCTCGGCGAGCAGGGCTTCCCGGCCGAGCGCATCGCCAGCGCCAAGGGGTTCCGGGTGTTGGAGGTGCGGCGGGCTACGGCGTGACCGCCCGCGTCAGCGCCTCGGCCACCACCGGATCGGTCGGCGGACGGCGCCGCCACAGTGTCAGCAGCAGGTCGACGGCGCTGCCCTCGACGCGATGCTCCGGGCCTTCGCCGAGCCGGACGGCGTCCGCGCCCGGCAGGTCGGTCGCGGTGAGCACGAGCGTGACCGGCAGCGGCTCGGTGCGCCCCAGCCGCACTTGCCGCGGATAGAACATCGAGGCGATCTCCTCCACCCCGTCCCACGCGAGATCGGGGGCGAGCACGGCGTCGGCGTCGGCCCCCGCCGCCGTCACGACGTCCCACGTGTGCACCAGCACCTCGTGGGTCTGCCGGCGCAGCCACCAGCCGGCGGTGTGCGGCCCGGAGCCGAAGGTCCAGGCCGGGCCGTCGGTGCCGGCCTCGGCCAGCACCTGCCGCAGGTGCGCCGCGTGCCCGGCGTACCAGGAGGCGAGGCCGGCGGCGTCGAGGTCGCTCGGCGGCGTCTCCGGGACGCCGTCCGGGGTGCCGGCCACGACCGCGTGCGCGCACCACTGGTGCACCTCGGCGACGTGGTGCACGAGGTCGGTGACCGACCAGCCGGGGCAGCCGGCCACGGCGGCGGCGGGATCGGATCCCGCCACCGCCGCGGTGAAGGCGTCGACGGCCGCCGCGAGATCGGCATCGGTGGGCGACCGCACGGCGTCTGGCCTCAGACCGGCTCGACGGCGCCGTAGGAGCCGACGCCCGCGCCGAGGACAGCGAGGTGCTGCGTGGCGTCGCCGAGCAGCTGCTCGAGGGCCTGCAGGTGCGCGGTGTAGGCGCCGATGGAGTACTCGGCGGTCATGCCGATGCCGCCGTGCAGCTGGATCGCCTCCTTGCCGATGTGCCGACCCGCCCGCGAGAGCTGGAGCCCGACCCGGCTGGCGGCCACCGCGGTGTCGGCGGCGTCGCCCTCGGCCAGCACCATCGTGGCCCAGTGCACGAGGCTCGCGGTGAGCTCGAGGGAGACGTACATGTCGGCGGCCCGGAACGTCAGCGCCTGGAAGGTGTTGAGCGTGACGCCGAACTGCTTGCGGCTGGTGAGGTAGCCGGTGGTGGTGCGCACCGCGGTCTCCAGGGCGCCCAGGGCCTCGTTGCCCGCGATGATGCGGGCCAGGTCGAGCACCGTGGCGATGCTGGAGGCGACGTCCTGGCCGGGCGTGCCCAGCGGCACCGCCGGGGTCTGGGCCAGGTCGACCCGCGCGGCGCGACCGCCGTCGGGAGTGGCGTAGCCGGTGCGGGTCAGGCCCGACGCGTCGCCGGCCACCAGGAACAGTCCGGTGCCGCCATCGGGCAGCAGCGCGCTGACCACCAGGTGGTCGGCCCGCGCCCCGTGCAGGACCGGCTCCTTGGTGCCGCTGAGGGTCCACTCCTCGCCGGCCTGGGACGCCGTGACCTCGCACGCCTGGGCGGCGCGGCCCGGTCCGGGCTCGTAGTGCGCGAGCGCGAGCACCGTCTCGCCGGCCGAGAGCGGGCCGAGCACCTCGGCACGCTGCTCGGGGGTGCCGACCGCGGCCACCAGGCCGCCGGCGAGCACGATCGAGGCGAGGAACGGCTCGGGTGCCAGCACCCGGCCGAGCTCCTGGGCGACGATGCCCACTTCGATCGGGCCGGCGCCGGAGCCGCCGTCCGACTCGGCGAAGGGCAACCCGAGGATGCCCATCTCGCCGAGCTGCTTCCACAGCTCCTCGCTGAAGCCGGGGTCGGCCGCCACCGTGCGGCGGCGGTTCTCGTAGTCGCTGTAGACCTTGCCGACCATGCCGCGCACGGCCTCGCGCAGGGCGTCCTGCTCGTCGTCGTAGGTGAAGTCCATGGGGATCTCCTTCGGAACTCGTGGGGCCTTCAGAGCCCGAGGATCGTCTTGGCGATGATCTGGCGCTGGATCTCGTTCGAGCCGCCGTAGATCGAGGCCTTGCGCAGGTTGAGGTAGGTCGGGGTGGCCAGGTGGGTCCACTCGGGCAGGGCGCTGCTGGCGTCGGCGCCCGAGGAGAGGGCGGCGGGGCCGGCGAGGTCCATGATCAGCTCGCTCACGGCCTGCTGGAGCTCGGTGCCCTTGAGCTTGAGCACGGAGCTGGCCGGATGCGGCTCGCCGTCGGCGGAGTTCGCGACGACGCGCAGCGCGGTCAGCTCGAGGGCGAGCAGCTCGTTCTCGAGCTCGGCGAACCGCGCCGCGACGAGCGGGTTCTCCAGCTGGGCGCCGGCGAGCTCCTTGGCACGGGCCAGGTTGCGCTTGGTGGCGCCCACCGGGGCGACGCCGACGCGCTCGTTGCCGAGCAGGAACTTGGCCATCGTCCAGCCGGTGTTCGGCTCGCCGACGAGGTTCTCCACCGGCACGCGGACGTCGGTGAACCAGACCTCGTTGACCTCGTGGCCGCCGTCGATGAGCTGGATCGGGCGCACCTCCAGACCGGGCGAGGTCATGTCGATGAGGAGCATCGAGATGCCGGCCTGCTTCTTGGCCTCGGGGTCGGTGCGCACGAGGGTGAAGATCCAGTCGCCGTACTGGCCCAGCGTCGTCCAGGTCTTCTGGCCGTTGACGACGTAGTGGTCGCCGTCGCGCACGGCGGAGGTGCGCAGCGAGGCGAGGTCGGAGCCGGCGTCCGGCTCGGAGAAGCCCTGGCTCCACCAGATGTCGAGGTTGGCGGTGGCCGGGAGGAAGCGCTCCTTCATCTCCTGGCTCGCGAAGTGCGCGATCACCGGACCGATCATCGAGGCGTTGAACGCCAGCGGCACGGGGACGCCGGCCGCCTGGAGCTCCTCGTGCCACAGGTGGCGCTGGAGCTCGGTCCAGTCGCGGCCACCCCACTCGACCGGCCAGTGCGGCACGGCCAGGCCCTCGGCGTTGAGGATGCGCATGCTCTCCACGATCTGGTCGCGGGTGAGCTCGCGCCCCTCGATGACCGTGGTGCGGATCTCCTCGGGGATCTTGGTGGTGAAGAACTGGCGCAGCTCCTCGCGGAACGCGCGGTCCTCCTCCGACAACTGCAGACGCATGGGTCCTCCTGCTCGGGGTCGTGCACGGGCGAGCGGTGGGGTGGCGGCCGCTCCGCCTCCGATCGAACCACGACCGAGCAACTGATCGGTAGGTGTCCCATGCAGCAGTCGCCGCGCAGGAGCCGGGATGCCGTCAGCGGGCGGCGCGGCGTCCGCCCGAGGGGCGGTCGGTCGGCGGGTTCAGCACGAGGCGCACGAGGCGGACGCCGACCAGCAGCGCGAGGAAGAGGCAGGCGACCGCGCCGACGGTCGCGAGCGCGAGGAGGAACCAGGCCGCCCCCGAGCCGTTGCGGGCCCGGCCGCCGAAGTCGACGGCGACCACGACGAGGTAGCCCCAGGCCACGAGGAGCGCGGTGAGGGCGGCGGCGAGCCCGAGCTGGGGGAGCAGGGCGCGCCGGGGACGGCGTCCCTCGGCCGCGCGCGGCGCGGCCCGTCTCCCTCCGGTCACAGGCCCATGATCCCCGACGACACGCGGGCCGACGGCATGGGTGCGACGTGTGTCGGCCCCCGATCCGACCTCTGACCTGCGGATTTGCGCGCGTGTGACCCGGACCACGGATTGGGGCCCCGGACGTCTTGCGTTCGCTGGTGTTCGGCGCGTACGGTTGCCACAACATCTAGTACTTACAACGATGTAGTTATCCACATCTAGTTCCACAGCGAACCGTGGATGACGCACAGAGCACTGGTTGTTGTCCACAGGAGAGGGCCCGGGTTCCACAGCCTGGAGCACCTCTACCGAGCATGCCCGAGCGCGCCTGAGGGGAGGCCTGCGATGCACTGTCCGTACTGCCGTGGCACCGACACCCGGGTCATCGACTCCCGCGTCTCCGACGACGGCGGATCCATCCGGCGGCGTCGCACGTGCTCCTCCTGCGCCAAGCGGTTCACCACCGTCGAGCAGATGCAGCTGACCGTGGTCAAGCGCTCGGGGGCCACCGAGCCGTTCGTCCGTGAGAAGGCCGTCGCCGGCGTCCGGAAGGCCTGCAAGGGCCGCCCGGTCGACGAGGACGACCTCGCCCGCCTGGGCCAGGAGGTCGAGGACGCCCTCCGGCTCGCCGGCTGCGCCGAGATCGCCGCCCACGAGGTGGGTCTGGCCATCCTCGGCCCCCTCCGCCAGCTCGACGAGGTCGCCTATCTGCGCTTCGCGAGCGTCTACCGGGCCTTCGAGTCCGCCGCCGACTTCGAGGACGAGATCGCCGCCATGCGCGCCGACCGCGTCCCGGGGGAGCCGGCCGATGCGACGCCCGAGCCCGTCACCGCCGCGAGCGGCTGACCACCAGACCGCCCGGCAGGTAGTGGGGAAGCTGCCTGCCGGGCGCACCACCTCCCCTTCCCGCGCCCACGCCACCGGAAATGTCGGTGGTCAGGGGCAGCATCGGTGTCAGAGCACCGAGCCCTCCTCAGAGCAGCACCGGCACCACCTCCCACGCAGTACCTCCCATGCAGTAGCCAGCACGAGCGCACGACCCACACACGAGCACGCACCAGCGAGCGGGATCAAGGAGAGCAGCGAATGACCGAGACGGTGAACGGCGGGCAGCCGGCCGCGGGCCAGCGGACGGGCCTGACCATGCGGCGCGTCTTCAGCACCGAGGGTGTCCACCCCTACGACGAGGTGACCTGGGAGCGCCGCGACGTCGTCCAGACGAACTGGAAGACCGGCGAGACCGTCTTCGAGCAGCGCGGCGTGGAGTTCCCCGACTTCTGGTCGGTCAACGCCTCGACCATCGTCACCACGAAGTACTTCCGCGGCGCCGTCGGCTCCGACGCCCGCGAGTGGAGCCTGCGCCAGATCATCGACCGGGTCGTGAAGACCTACACCAAGGCGGGCATCGAGCACGGCTACTTCGCCGCCGACGTCGACGCCGAGATCTTCGAGCACGAGCTCACCTGGCTGCTGGTGCACCAGTACTTCTCGTTCAACTCCCCGGTGTGGTTCAACGTGGGCACGCCCAGCCCGCAGCAGGTCTCGGCCTGCTTCATCCTCTCCGTCGACGACTCGATGGACTCGATCCTCAACTGGTACAAGGAGGAGGGCTTCATCTTCAAGGGCGGCTCCGGCGCCGGCCTGAACCTCTCCCGCATCCGTTCCTCCAAGGAGCTGCTCTCCTCCGGCGGCACCGCCTCGGGCCCGGTCTCCTTCATGCGCGGCGCCGACGCCTCGGCCGGCACCATCAAGTCCGGCGGCGCCACGCGCCGCGCGGCCAAGATGGTCGTGCTCGACGTCGACCACCCCGACATCGAGGAGTTCGTGATGACCAAGGCGCGGGAGGAGGACAAGATCCGCGCCCTGCGCGACGCCGGCTTCGACATGGACCTCGGCGGCGCCGACATCACCTCGGTGCAGTACCAGAACGCCAACAACTCCGTGCGCGTCAGCGACGAGTTCATGCGCGCGGTCGAGGACGGCACCGACTTCGGCCTGCGCGCCCGCAAGACCGGGGAGGTCATCGAGCGCGTCGACGCCCGCGACCTGTTCCGCAAGATCGCCACCGCCGCGTGGGAGTGCGCCGACCCGGGTCTGCAGTACGACGACACGATCAACGACTGGCACACCAACCCCGAGACCGGTCGCATCACCGCCTCCAACCCGTGCTCGGAGTACATGTCGCTCGACAACTCCTCGTGCAACCTGGCCTCGCTGAACCTGCTGAAGTTCCTCAAGGACGACGACACCTTCGACGCCGAGCTGTTCTCGCAGGCGGTCGAGGTGATCATCACCGCGATGGACATCTCCATCTGCTTCGCCGACTTCCCGACCGAGCCGATCGGCCAGACCACCCGCGACTACCGTCAGCTGGGCATCGGCTACGCCAACCTCGGCGCGCTGCTCATGGCGATGGGTCTGGGCTACGACTCCGAGGGCGGCCGCACGATGGCGGCGACCATCACCTCGCTGATGACCGGCACCTCCTACCGCCGCTCGGCCGAGCTGGCCGCGATCGTGGGCCCCTACAACGGCTACGCTCGCAACGCCGAGGCCCACCAGCGCGTGATGCGCAAGCACCAGGCGGCCAACGACGCCGTCCGTCCGCTCTCGATCTCCGACGCCCAGGTGCACAAGCTGGCCACCGCCGAGTGGGCCCAGGTCGTCGAGCTCGGCAAGACCAACGGCTACCGCAACGCCCAGGCCTCGGTGCTCGCGCCCACCGGCACCATCGGCTTCATGATGGACTGCGACACCACCGGCATCGAGCCCGACTTCTCCCTGGTGAAGTTCAAGAAGCTCGTCGGCGGCGGCTCGATGCAGATCGTCAACCAGACGATCCCGCGGGCGCTGAAGAAGCTCGGCTACGTCGAGGAGCAGATCGAGGCGATCGTCGCCTACATCGCCGAGCACGGCCACGTGGTCGACGCCCCCGGCCTGCGCCAGGAGCACTACGAGGTCTTCGACACCGCGATGGGCCAGCGCTCGCTCAAGCCCATGGGCCACGTGCGCATGATGGCGGCCTGCCAGCCGTTCCTCTCCGGCGCGATCTCCAAGACCGTCAACCTCCCCGAGGACGCCACGGTCGAGGACATCGAGGAGGTCTACCTCCAGTCGTGGAAGCTCGGCCTGAAGGCCACCGCCATCTACCGCGACAACTGCAAGGTCGGCCAGCCGCTCTCGGACGGCAAGGCGGAGAAGAAGTCCGACGACGCCGCCGTCGCCGAGGCCGCTCCGGCCGTGGTGGAGAAGGTCGTCTACGCCCCGACCCGCAAGCGCCTGCCGAAGTCGCGCGTCTCGCGCACCACCTCCTTCACCGTGGGTGGCGCCGAGGGCTACATGACCTCCGGTGCGCACGACGACGGCACGCTCGGCGAGATCTTCCTCAAGCTCGGCAAGCAGGGCTCGACCCTGGCCGGCGTGATGGACGCCTTCTCGATCGCGGTCTCGATCGGCCTGCAGTACGGCGTCCCGCTGGAGACCTACGTCTCGAAGTTCACCAACCTGCGCTTCGAGCCGGCCGGCCTCACCGACGACCCCGACGTCCGCATGGCGCAGTCGCTCATGGACTACGTGTTCCGCCGCCTGGCGCTGGACTACCTGCCCTACGAGCAGCGCGAGGCGCTGGGCATCTACTCGGCCGAGGAGCGCCAGCGCTACCTCGAGACCGGCTCCTACGAGCTCGTCGGCGAGACCGGCTCCGCGGCCGAGCTCATCGAGGTCGAGCCCGTGCGTCCCGAGGTGAAGATGGAGATCCTCCCGGTCGCCGAGCCGAAGGCCGAGGTGAAGGAGGCCCACACCTCCGCCGAGCTGATGGAGAAGATCACCGGCACCGCGGTCGACAGCCCGCTGTGCTTCACCTGCGGCACCAAGATGCGTCCCGCCGGCTCCTGCTACGTCTGCGAGGGCTGCGGCAGCACGTCGGGCTGCAGCTGAGTGTTGAGTTGCACGCTTCCGGGACAGAAGCTGCACGGTTTGGCAACGAGTTGCTTGTCCCCAACATCGTGATCATGAAGTTCCTAGTCTCATGTTCGTGATGAGCAGTAGTGGTCGATTGATGGCGGTGCTGGTGAGCCTGGTGTTCCGATCAACCGACTGAAGACAGGCCGGGCCCGAGCCTCCGACATGGAGGCTCGGGCCCGGGCTCATGGTGGCGAGGGAAGTGTCGGCGCCATGTGATCGACGTGCAGGTGCGAGCTCCCGAAACACGAAGGGGAGCACCGTCCGCTAGGTAGACCCGCACCAGCACCTAGCCCTCGACGAACTGCGCACCAGCCCGCGCCTTGCAGGCTGCCTCGACACCGAGCCCTCTGCGAAGTGTTCGACCACGAAGTCAAGCCAGGGCCATCGTGACCCAGCTCGTCGGCTCATCGCGGGGGTCTGCGTCACCTATCGGTGCAGCAGACCCCCTATCGGTGCAGCAGACCCATCCGGCCGCTGATCGACACAGGGGCGAAGTGCTCCGCCACTGCTTTCCGGGCACTCTAGGCGGTCATGTCAGGTGAGAGAGGCCCGGGACGCGGGACAACGCTCAGGCTTCCCGAGGTGACTGGAGGCTGACCCGACGGCCGGAGTCAGCTGCTCTCTGCCTGGTCGTCGAAGGTCAGCATCGAGTTCGAACCGTAGGCCGCGGACGGGCTCGAACCCTCGTGCCTGGCGCGGACCGGCGGTTGGTCGGACGGCCAGGCCTCCACTGCGCGAAAAGAGTAGCCGTCCTGGTCCGCGGCCTCGAAGGTGAATGACACGTCCTGCCCCCCTCCTAGGCTCCTATGGCCCGCGACCAACACAGACGAGTAGTGCACCCAGCAGCCGCCTGGCGTGGCGTCCGAGTCGATGACTCCCCACCCATCCTCGTCGTGCCAGAAGCGGACCTGCCCCAGCGACGTCATGCCGGCCAGTATTCCGTCCGCAGCTGCCAAGGCACATGTAACGGGACTGGACCGACGTCGTCGCCGGCGTCGCTGCCCGTAGTGAGAGGTCGCGTTGGTCGACGTGCATGACGAAACCCGCGGATCGCCAAGGACGCTGCTGGTGGTGCCGGACATGTAGGGGGTGAAAGCATCCAGACGATGGGAAGGCTCGCCAATGGATTTCGATGAGCAACTCGACGACCTGCTGAACCGCGCCGCAGCACCAGTCAGCGAGCGGACAGCCGAACTGCGCCGCGAACTGGACCTCCTTGTCGAGGCGACGGCGCCAACCGCACGACGCAGGACGGTTCGTGCGTTCGGCGTGGCCGGTGCAGTCGCAGCAGGGATGGGCCTCACGACGGTGGCAGCATCGGCTGCCGGGCTGTTGCCTGGCTGGACCCTGCTGAACACCGAGTCGGGTCAGACCTGTCAGGTTCGAGTTGCGGCTGACGCGCACGACGGTGACGCCCACGACGGGCAGTTCACGGCGAGTGAGCGAGCAACCACCCTCGCCGCCGCCAGGTCGTTCCTCGATTCCTTCGACTACTCCTCGGTCGATCACGCTCAGGCCATCGCGCACTGGCAGGCTGAGGAGGACGCCGCCATTCAGGGTCAGCCAGACCCCTCCGAGCGTCAGCCTCGTCTTGAGGGAGACGACCTGGAGGTCACTGCGGTGTCCTATGAGGTCACCCAGCGGCTGGAGGACCACTTGACCGCAGAGGGCCTCGACATCGAAGCCGTTGCCATCAGTTGGCAAGCGACGGGCTGCCAGTTGTGAAGCCAGAGGCACGAGCAGAGGTCAGAGCGTGTCTTCGCCGAAATCACGACGACCTGCTGGCCTACTTCGAGCGCCGAGTGCACGTACGCGAGGACGCTGCGGACCTGCTCGGGGAGACCTTCCTCCAGGTCTGGCGGCGTCATGAGTCGCTGCCGGTCGATCCCACACGACAGCGGATGTGGCTGTTCACCATCGCAGCGAACCTTCTCGCGAACCACCGGCGGTCGGGCCGTAGAAGGACTGCGCTCACTGAGCGGCTCAAGAGCCAGATGGCGGTAAACCCTGGTGCACGGCTCGACGCGCCTGAGCAAAGCGCTGTGCGTGACGCCGTCTTACGGCTTCATGTGGCGCACCGCGAACTGGTCATGTTGATCCACTGGGACGGCTTCACAGTCGTCGAGGCCGCCGAGGTGCTCGGACTCAATCCGTCCACGGCACGTGGGCGCTACGCAGCCGCACGGCAAGCGTTGCGTGAGGCCTTGGCCGACGCTGCATGCACCTGAGACACCTAGACGGCAGTCGCCCTCATTGCGTATCGCGGAAGGGGTGCTCAACCAGGATGAGCCGCATGACTCAGCGGGCATATACCCCGGTCTGAAGACCAGGTGTCCGCCAGTACCCGCACTGCTCGAGAAGGAGACGGTTCGGGGGTCGCCCGGCGGGCCGTCATGAGGTGTGATGTCGTGCGGGTGGATCCGGCCCACCCGCACGACCGAGCGAAGGAAGCCCATGGCCACACCGCAGCCCGCCGATCTCACCCTCGAGGAGAAGGCCTCCCTCACTTCCGGCTCGAGCTTCTGGCTCACCGAGCCGATCGAGCGTGTCGACGTTCCCGCGATCATGCTCACCGACGGCCCGCACGGGCTGCGCAAGCAGGAGGAGGGTGCCGACCACCTCGGTCTCTCCCAGAGCGTCCCCGCGACTTGCTTCCCGCCTGCGGTGGCCCTGGGGTCGTCGTGGGACACCGAGTTGGCCGAGCGGGTCGGCGCTGCGATCGCGCGGGAGGCCGCTGCCCATGGCGTGTCCGTGGTGCTCGGGCCCGGCATCAACATCAAGCGATCGCTGCTGTGCGGGCGCAACTTCGAGTACGTCTCCGAGGACCCGCACGTGTCGGGGCGCGTCGGTGCCGCGCTGGTGCGCGGTCTGCAGTCCGAGGGCATCGGCTCCTCGCTCAAGCACTTCGCCGCGAACAACCAGGAGCACGACCGGATGCGCGTCTCCAGCGACGTCGACCCACGACCGCTGCGCGAGATCTACCTGCGCGCCTTCGAGCACGTCGTCCGCACCGCCCAGCCGTGGACCGTCATGTGCTCCTACAACCGGATCAACGGCGTGTACGCCTCCGAGGACCCCTGGCTGCTCACCGAGGTGCTGCGCGAGGAGTGGGGTTTCGAGGGTCTGGTCGTCTCCGACTGGGGAGCGGTGAACGATCGCGTGCGGGGCCTGGCAGCCGGGCTCGACCTGGAGATGCCCTCCTCGGGTGGACGCACTGACGCCCAGATCGTGCGCGCCGTCCGCGCCGGTGAGCTCGACGAGGGCGTGCTCGACCAGGCCGCCGGCCGGGTGCTGCGGCTCATCGACCGGGCCACCGCGTCGCAGGAGGGCCGAGCAGCCTCGGGTGCGGGCGTCGACGTCGACGCGCACCACGCCCTGGCGCGGGAGGCGGCCGGCTCCTGCGTCGTCCTGCTCCAGAACGACGGCGACCTGCTGCCCCTCGATCGCAGCGCCTCGATCGCGGTCATCGGCGAGTTCGCCCGGACCCCGCGCTTCCAGGGCGCCGGCTCCTCGGTGATCAACCCGACCCGCCTCGACGCCGCGCTCGACAGCATCGTCGCGACCGCCGCGGGGGACGTCGCCTACGCGCCCGGGTTCTCCATCGACCCCGCCGCTACGGAGGCCGAGCAGGCGACGCTCGCGGCGGAGGCGGTCGAGCTCGCGGCGAGGTCGCAGGTCGCCGTCCTCTTCCTCGGGCTTCCCGGCCCGCTGGAGTCCGAGGGCTTCGATCGCACCGACATCGACCTGCCGGCCGAGCAGGTGCGCCTCGTCGACGCCGTCCGCGCGGTCAATCCGCGGGTCGTCGTGGTGCTCGCCAACGGCGGTGTGGTGGCGCTGCCCTTCGCCGCCGATGTGCCCGCGATCCTGGAGGGTTGGCTGCTCGGGCAGGCCGGCGGCGGGGCGGTCGCCGACGTGCTCTTCGGCGACGTCACGCCCTCGGGCAAGCTCACCGAGACGATCCCGCTGCGACTGGAGGACTCACCGGCCTACCTCGACTTCCCGGGCGACTTCTCCCACGTGCGCTACGGGGAGGGGCTCTTCGTCGGGTACCGCTGGTACGACGCCCGGTCGATCCGGGTGGCCTTCCCGTTCGGCCACGGCCTGTCGTACACGACCTTCGCCTACGGCGACCTGACCGCGCAGGCGGTCGAGGTGCCGGGGGAGGGCGGCATCGAGGTGTCCCTGGACGTCACGAACACCGGCAGCCGCCGGGGCCGCGAGGTCGTCCAGTTCTACGTCGCGGTGCCCGAGAGCGGGGTACAGCGACCGGTCCGCGAGCTCGCCGGGTTCGCGGCGGTGACGCTCGATCCCGGCGAGACCCGCACGGTCACGACCCGCCTCGAGCGGGCCGACCTGGCGTACTGGGACGTGCGGGTGGGCCGGTGGGTGCTCGAGCCCGGCCGGTACGTCGTCGAGGCGGGCGCCTCGAGCCGCGACCTGCGGTCCCGGGCCAGGGTCGACCTCGCGGGCGAGGAGGTGGTTATCGCGCTGACCCCGGAGTCCTCCCTCGGCGAGGCGCTGCGGCACCCGAGCGCCGGACCGGTGATGCGCGCCGCGCTCACGCAGATGCTCGCCGCTCCGGGCGAGGAGACCCTCTCCGAGGACGCCGAGGAGGTCCTGCGGATGATCGACTCCCTCCCGCTGAACCGCCTCGGCGTGTTCGCCGGGGGAGCCGACATCGGACCGTTCCTGGAGACGATCCTCGCGGCGGCGGAGGCCTGAGGCTCAGCGGTGCGGCAGGTCCGTCGGTCTCTCGTCGTCGCGGCGATCCGCGCCCGAGGAGGCCTGTGGATGAGCTCGGCGCCGCCGGTGCGATCGGGCGCAGGCTGGTGCCATGACCGATCACACCCCGCCCCTCGTTCCCTCCGACCAGCTCCCGCCCGTGCGCACCCAGGCCGACCTCCATCTCCTCTGGCGCCGCCTCATGGGCCGCCTCGGGTTCGCAGCTCCGCAGATCTGGGCGCTCCTGTTGGACGACGTCCGCCTCATCCGGCCCATCAAGCTGGAGGAGCTGCCGTACGCACCGAGCCCCGACGCCGACGTGCGCATCGGCTGCTTCGCCGAGATGCTCCTGGGCATCGGCGGCGACCTCGACGCCGACGTCCGGCTCGCGTTCCTCTTCGCCCGGCCCGGCGGTGCCACCAGGACGCCGGCCGACCTCGCGTGGGCTCGGCTGCTCGCCCCGCACAGCCCGTGGCCGGTCCATCTGGCCAACGACCGCGAGCTGACGGTGGCCACGCCCGACGACCTCGGCTTCGATCGCACCGCCTGAGCCGGCCGGAATCCGCTCGCCCGTGGGCCGGCGGGTCTGCGAGCCTCACGGACATGACCTCGATCGACATCGCCCTCGTCGACGAACGCGACAGCGGCTGGGAGCGCCACGATCCGCTGTTCCGGGTCTACCTCCACGACGCGGCCCCCGGCGCCACCGGGGGAGCGACGGCCACCTACGACGTCCGCGGCGCCGACGTCCTCCAGGTCATCGACTGGGCCGAGAGCCAGGTGCGCACGACCGACGCCACCACGTACGCGGTCGCCCTGGTGCGTGACGAGTGGTCGCCGGGCCAGAGCGACATGCGTCGCGGCCTGGTGTGGTTGGTCGGCATCGACGGCAACACCGGCACGGCGCTGGACGAGCGGGAGGCTGATGCGCTCGCCCGCATGATCGCCCGTCGGGCCGACCCGGTCGCCGTCCCGGCTGCCGATCGGATGCCACCGCTCCGGTGACCTCTCCTGTCAGCCGAGGGCCTGCGCCAGGTAGAGCAGCCCGATCGCGACCGCCAGGACGCCGAGGCCCAGGCGCAGCAGCAGCTCCGGCATCCGGGGCTGCAGCAGAGCCCCGAGGTAGCCGCCGACCAGGCCGCCGAGTCCGCAGGCGACGCCGATCGGCCAGTCGGGAGCGATCGACCCGTCGGCCACCAGGGACAGCAGACCGAAGGTGAGTGCGCCGACGATCGAGGTCACGAAGGTCGAGGCGAGCGCGGCCGGCGCGACCACGGCGACGCCGAGTCCCGAGCCGACGAGCAGCGGGCTGAGGATCGAACCGCCGCCGATGCCGTAGATGCCCCCGACGACGCCGACCCCGAGCGCGAGGAGGCTGATGTGCCTCTCGCTCAGCGCCCGGTGCTCGCGCGGTCGGAGCGTGCGCTGCAGCAGCCAGGCGCCGATCGCGATGAGGACGATGCCCGCGACGATCCGGAACGCGCCGGGCCCGGGCAGCACCAGCACGCGGATCGTCGCCCCGACCACGACCCCCGGCACCGTGCACGCCACCAGGCGGCGGGTCAGCGGGCCACCGAGGTGGCCGGCGCCCCGGTAGCGCAGCAGCGCACCGGGGGCCGCGACCACGTTGTAGAGCAGATTCGTCGGCGTCACTGCGGGGTTCGGGACGCCGAGCAGGCTGACCTGCACGGGGAGGAGGAACACGGCGCCGGAGACGCCGACGGGTGCGGTGAGCACCGCGATCAGCAGGCCCGCGAGGAACCCACCCACCTCACTCGTCACCCGGTCACCGTAGTGGTCGCGAGCGCAGAGCCCGGGCGGCTCACCGCCGCGGGCGCAGCACCACCACGTAGGCACGACGGGCACGGTTGCCGGCGGCGTCCTTGGCGATCGCCACGAACCGCACCTGACCACCGCGCAGTCGGTGCCGCTTGACCACGCACCGGGTCACGCCCGAGAGCGCGTCGGTGGCGCGGCACGTCGGCCGGGGCGCACGGACGTAGCTGGCGCCGTTGCGCACGCCGCGCAGGCGCACCCGAGGCGCCGTGCGGTCGATGTCGACACCGCTGACGGTGACGGTCGCGATGCCGCCGTCCTGCGAGCGCACCGTGCGGGTGACGGACTGATCGGCTCCTTCGCGGCGCAGGACGACGGCGCCGGGGCACGCTCCCAGCAACGGGGAGCCCTGGGCGGTGCAGCGGAATCCGACGATCACGCGCCCGCGGAACCAACCGGCCCGCGTCGCGCCCGGGCGGCCCGTGACGACGCCGACGATCCGCGGATCGTGCGGGGGAGTCGGCCCGCTGGAGATCGAGGAGCTCGCGGGCTGGAAGCGATCGTCGCCGAGGTACTCGACGGCGACCGTCGAGGACGGCGCGGTCAGGCGCTGGGCCAGGCGGGCGGTCCCCGAGACGAGGTCGACGGTGCCGACGACGGTGCCGTCGACCGAGAAGCGGACCTGTCCGGTCGGGGTGCCGGCGCCGGGCGCCTCCACGGCGACCCGGGCGACGAGGTCGTCGCCGTCGACCGACGCGGTGATCCGGGTCGCGGCCCGGTCGACGCTCAGCGTGGACTCCCCGGAGGAGGGAGCGAACATGGCGGTGTCGCTCGGGGCGAAGGCGGCGCCGATCGCGTGCTCGCCGACCGCCAGGGTGTCGGGCAGCGTGACCTCGACCTCGCCGCCGCTGAGCGTCAGCGGGACGCCGAACGGCGCACCGTCGAGACTCATCTGCACCGTGCCGGCCGCGGCTCCCACGACCGGCGTGACCCGCACGGTCGCGACCGGCAGCTGGCCGCTCACGACGCGTGGTGCGGAGAGCCGCACCGCCACGTCGGACGCGGCTGCCACCGCGGTGATGCGCTGGACGGCGCGCGGCGCGGGATCGTGGTCGGCGTCGCCCGCCTGGGTCGCCGCGATCTCGCAGACACCCGGGCCGGTGAAGGTGACCACCGGACCGAAGACGGTGCAGGGGCCGCCGGCGACCGAGAAGAGCACCGGGTTGCCCGAACCGCCACCCGCAGCCGCGATCGCGTAGGCCCCGCCCGCGTAGGTCGGGGACGTCGGCGTGGTCAGGAAGGTGATGGTCTGGGCACTGCGCGCCACGACGATCCGTTGGCTGATCTGCGTGGCGGCGGTGTGGTCGGCGTCGCCGTCCTGGTCGGCGGTGATGACGCAGGTGCCGGCGTGGCTGAAGGAGACGGTGCTGCCGCTGATGCTGCAGGCGCCGCCGGTGGTGTCCGAACCGACGGCGAGGCGCACCGGCTGCCCGGAGGCGCCACCCTTCGCGGCGAGGAGGTAGGTGTCGCCGATGCCGGGTGCGGTCGGCGGGACGGAGGTGAACGAGAGCGCCTGCGGCGTCTTCACGACCGAGGCCGTGAGAACGACCTGGGTGGCGGCCGTGTGGTCGGCATCGCCGTCCTGATCGACGGTGATGGCGCAGGTGCCGGCGTGGTCGAAGGTCACGAGCCCGACAGCGCTGACCCGGCAGGCGGACGCCGTGGTGGCGGCGCCGACCGCGAACCGCACCGGGGCGCTGGAGCCGCCCGCGGCGATGCTCAGCGCCGTCGTGTCGCCGATGGACCCGCTCGCGGGCAGTCCGGTGGTCACGCCGAGGGTCTGGGCCGCTTTGGTGACGGTGATGGTCTGGGTCTTCTGGGTGGCGGCGGTGTAGTCGGCGGTGCCGTCCTGGTCG
>NZ_BAAAZH010000014.1:0-70565 GCF_039536805.1 Nocardioides fonticola
GGTGTTCGGGTCGGCGGACGGGTCGCCGGTGCCGGTGGTGCTCATCGCCCAGTGGCAGCCGATCTCGACCGGCGGTGGCGGCGGTGGTGGCGGTGGCGGTGGCGGCACGCCCACGCCGACGTCCTCACCGACGCCGTCACCGACGCCGTCACCGACGGCACTGCCGGCGGCGACCGTGGTGCTCAGCGCCCCCGTGACGGTCGGGGCTCCGGTCTCGGCGTCGGTCTCGCTGGCCTCCCCGGTCGACGCGCTCGCCGTCGCCTGGCGGTGGTCGCGTGTGGTCGACGGTGTCGCGACGCCCATCGAGGGTGCGACGACGGGCTCCTACACACCGGTGGCCGGCGACGTCGGCGTCGTCCTGCGGGCGACGGCCGACCTCACGGCACCGAGATACGTTTCCGGTTCGGCGTCCGCCGAGACCGCCCCGGTCAGCGCCGCCGGACTGCCCGCGGTGCGGGTGGTCCTCAGCGGCAAGCCCCGGGTGGGCAAGGTGCTGCGCGGCGTCCTCGCCGGGGCACCCTCGGCCAACGAGCTGCCCGGGCTGACGGTGACGTGGACGTGGCAGCGCCTGAGCAGCAGGGGCACCGTGCGCACCGTGCCGGGACTCCCCGGCCTGCCCGGCATGCGGGCGCTCACCCGTGCCGACCGCGGCAAGCGGCTGCGCGTCACCGCCGTCGTCGCGGCACCGGGCTACGTGCCGGTCACGGTGACGACCGTCAGCGGCGTCGTCGGCAAGGGGCGGATCCCGCGGCCGCGGGTGCGTCTCGTGCAGGACGGCGTGGTGCTGGTCGCGCGGGTCGCCGGTCTCCGGGCCCTGGCGGGCAAGGTGCCGGGTCTCGCGGTGTCGTACCGATGGCGCGACAACGCAGGTCATGGGATCGGGGACGGACGTCGCCTCGTCATCCCGCCCGGCTACGCGGGCCGGATCCGGGTCCTCGTCCGGTTGCGGGCGCCGGGGTACGTCACCCGGCTCGTGTCGCGGAGCGTTCCAGTGGACCGGCGCTAGGTCCTGCGCTCGAGGCGCACCACGACGCCACCCCCGATCGCCGGAGTGATCCGGCGATCGGGGGTGGCGTGCGGGCGCGGACGAACCGGTCAGCCCAGGGTGGCGGCGAGGTGGGCCAACGCGGCGTCCTCGGTGGCCCGGTCGGGCGTGCCTGCCCGCACCGAGGAGAGCACCGGGTCGATCTCCTGGTCGACGTAGGTCCAGGCCTGGCAGTCGGCGGCCAGCAGCGCGTCCTGACGGTCGTCCCAGGCGGTCTCCAGGGCAGTGGCGGCGGTACCCGCGGCCGCGGTGTCGCCGCTGTCGACGGCCTTCCCGATGGCGGCCGTCAGGTCGGCGAACCGGCTCACGTCCGCGGCCGGGAACGCGGAGACGACCAACTGGTGGGCGGCGGCGTCATCGGCCGGGGCGCTCCCGCTCGAGCACGACGGTGCGGCCCCCTCCTCGGCGGCGAGGGCGTTCGCGTGCGGACGGCTGTCGGTCCAGGTCAGCAGCGCCGCCGTGGCGACGGCGACGGCCACCAGCACTCGCAGGGCGGTCCGCTCGCGACGGGGATCGCCGTCCGTGGAGACAGCGGCGGGAGCGTCGCCGTCGATCACGTCGACCCGCGAGACCGACAGGTAGATGACGGTGAGCAGGATCGCGGTCAGGAACACCACGCTGGTTCCCAGCGTGCCCAGGCCGAGCCCGTGCTGGTCGCGCGGGGAGGCCAGGAAGTCGCCGATGTTCGCCCCCAGCGGCCGGGTGAGGATGTAGGCCACCCAGAAGGCCAGCACCGGGTTGGCGCCGTAGCGCCACAGGCCCGCCACGATCGCGATGAGCGTGAGGGGCAGCAGCACCGACGTCCCGGGGCCCCAGCCGGTCAGGGTGAGGGTCCAGTCGCCCGTGGCGGTGCCCAGCGCGAAGGTCACGAGGACGGCGAGCCAGTAGAACGCCTCACGGGGGAAGGTGACGATGCTGTGGATCGACAGGGTGCGCTCCCGGGCGAACCAGACGCCGAACACCACGGCGAGCACCACCGAGAACACCGTGCTGCTGATCCACAGCGGCACGCCGATGCGGTCGGTGAGGATGTCGGTGTAGAGCGTGCCGGCGACGCTCACCACCACCACGGTCAGCCAGTACACGCCCGGCACGTAGCGCCGCAGCCGCAGCTGCGCGCCCAGCACCGCGACCAACACGGCGGTGAAGAGCAGCGAGGTGTTGGTCAGGCCGAAGCCCAGCGTCTCGTTGATGTAGTCGGCGAAGGACTCACCCACCGTCGTGCACAGGATCTTGATGACCCAGAACCAGACGGTGACTTCGGGAACCTTGTTCAGCAGCTGGCGCGCGTCGGCGCGTGCGGTCGTGGTCGTCATGGGCACCACCGTGGCGGCGCATCCTGTCAGGCGGCTGACAGGCCCGGACCGGTTGGATGATGTTGTCGGTCACAGACGAGAGGCAAGGACGACGATGCGGGTGCTGGTGGTCGAGGACGAGCCGCGTCTGGCGGCGTCCCTGCGGGCCGGTCTGACGGGGGAGGGGCATGCCGCCGACGTGGCCGGCGACGGCGAGGAGGCGCTCTGGTACGCCGCGGAGAACACCTACGACGTCATCCTGCTCGACGTGATGCTGCCGGTGCTCGACGGACTCGAGGTCTGCCGCCGGCTGCGCGCCCGCTCGGACTGGACGCCGGTGCTCATGCTCACCGCTCGCGACGCCGACGGCGACACCATCGACGGTCTCGACGCCGGCGCCGACGACTACGTCACGAAGCCCTTCAGCTTCGAGGTGCTGCTCGCGCGGCTGCGATCCCTCGCCCGTCGCCAGGTCACCGAACGGCCACCCGTGCTCGAGGTCGGCGACCTCGAACTCGATCCCGCGACCCGCGAGATCCGCCGCGGCGGCGTGTCGATCGAGATCACCTCCCGCGAGTTCGCCGTCCTCGAGCTGCTCATGCGCAACGTCGACCTCGTGGTGAGCAAGCAGCAGGTGCTGGGATCGGTGTGGGGCTTCGACTTCGACGGCGACCCCAACGTCGTCGAGGTCTACGTCGGCCGCCTGCGGAGGAAGGTCGATCGGCCGTTCGGTCGCGAGACCATCGAGACCGTCCGGGGCAGCGGTTACCGGCTGCGCGGCCGATGAGGACCGCGATCGTCGGGCGCCTGTCGCGTCTGCGCCACCGCGTCCGTGCCCGCGTGACCGCTGCCGCGGTGGCCGTCGGGCTCATCGCCGTCCTCGGCGGTTCGATCGCCTTCGTCGCTGTGCTCCATGAGAACCTGCAGCGGTCGCTGCTGGAGTCGGCCGGTCAGCAGGCCGACGCCGTCGCCGTCCGTCTCGACGCCGGCATCGCGCCCGCCCGGGCGGTGCTCACCGGCAAGGACGACGTCGTCGTCCAGGTGCTCTCCGTACGCGGCGAGGTGCTGGCCAGCGACCATCCGGGTCTGGCTCCGCTCGTCCGCACGGCGGGGGAGGAGCGCGGCATCGAGGTGCCCGAGCTCGGCGACTCCTACGCCGTCGTCGCCCGCACCCTGCCCGGCGATCGACTCGTGGTCGTCGGGCTCGCCGAGGAGCAGGTGGACGCCGCCACCGGCACCGCCGTCAGGCTCCTCGCGGTGGCCGTGCCCGTCGCACTGCTGCTCCTCGGAGCCGTCGTCTGGATCGCCGTGGGTCGGGCGCTGGCGCCTGTCGAGGTGATGCGGCGCGAGGCCGCAGTCATCACCTCCGAGGATCTCCACCGTCGGCTGGCCGTCCCGCCCGGCGACGACGAGATCCCCTCGCTGGCGATCACGCTGAACCGGATGCTCGATCGCATCGACGCCTCCCAGCGTCGACAACGCCAGTTCGTCGCCGACGCCTCCCACGAACTGCGCTCGCCACTGGCCGTGGTGCGTCAGGTGCTCGAGGTCGCCCGTCGCCATCCCGATGCCACCTCGGTCCCGGCGCTCGCGGAGGAGATCCAGCTCCAGGAGACGCGCATGGAGGAACTCGTGGAGGCACTCCTCCTCCTCGCCCGCCTCGACGACGGTGGTGCCCTGCCCGCCCGGGACGTCGACCTCGACGACGTCGTCCATGCGGTCGTCGATCGGATGCGCACCGACCGGCCCGACGTCCTCCTCGACCGCTCAGGGGTGGTGGCGGGCCAGGTGTCCGGCGACCCCGTGCTGCTCGGCCAGGTCGTCGGCAATCTGCTGGCCAACGCGGCCCGTCACGCCGCCGGACGGGTCGTCGTCGCCCTGACCGAGGACGGCGGCCGGGTGCGGCTGGTGGTCGAGGACGACGGCCCCGGTATCGCGCCGGCCGACCGGGAGCGGGTCTTCGACCGCTTCACCCGCCTCGACGACGCCCGCGCCCGCGACGCGGGCGGTGCCGGTCTGGGTCTGGCGATCGTCCGCGACGTCGTCCAGGTGAGCGGCGGGTGGGTGCGGGTCGAGGGATCAGACCTCGGCGGTGCCCGGTTCGTGGTCGAGCTGCCCGCGGCACTGCAGCCCTGAGCCGCCGCACTCCAGGTGCTCGCCGCGCACCGGCCACCACGGCGGTAGGGCCAGGAACCCCTCGGCGCGCATCGCGGCCGTGAGCAACCGCGGCAGGTCGGAGGCGCGCCGGAAGCACAGGAACCGCGGGCTCCAGTCGGGCTGGTACTTCGCGTTCGAGCGGTAGAGCGACTCGATCTGCCAATGCCGGGAGAGGCGGCGCAGCACCGAGCACCACAGGCGCAGCACCGGCCCGGCGCCGACCCGGTCGCCGCGCGCGATGACGCCGCGGAAGACCGCGAAGTTCAGCGAGATCCGCCGCACCTCCAGGCGCCCGGCCTCGGCGCACAGGGCCGTGATCATCAGCTCCACCACGCCGTTGGCGGTGTCGGGACGCCGGCGCATGACGTCGAGGGAGAGCCCGTCGGCACCCCACGGCACGAGTCCGAGGACGCCGTGCAGCTCACCGCCGGCGTCCCTCGCGGTGACGACCACGGCCTCGGGATCGCGTAGATCGGCCAGCCGCCCGAGCGCCATCGAGAAACCGCGTTCGGTGCGCCCCTCGCGCCACTGCTCGGCGTGCACCCGCAGCTCGCGCCGGGTGGCGTCGTCCAGGTCGCGCACCCGCGTGCAGGTGGCCGTGAGGCCGGCGCGCTCGCAGCGGGCGACGGCCTGCCGGACGCCGCGCATGGTGCGTCCGTCGAGGCTGAAGGTGTCGGTGCGCAGCACCGCCTCGTCACCGATCTCCAACGCGTCGAGCCCCGCCCGCTGGTAGGCCTCCGCGGCCGCCTCGCTCGCCCCCAGGACGCCGGGGGTCCAGCCGTAGGCGTCGCATTCGGCCAGCCACGCGCCGATCGCCTGGGGCCAGGCGTCGGGATCGCCCGAGGGGTCGCCGGCAGCCAGCGACACCGTGCCCAGCACCCGGTAGGTGATCGCGGAGCGTCCGTTCGGGGCGAGCAGCAGCGCCCGGTCGGTGCGGGTGGCGAAGTAGGAGAGCGAGTCGTGGTGCCCGAACCGCGAGACCAGACGGCGCACCGCTGCGTCGTCCTCGGCGGACAGCGGATGCGGACCGTCGGCAGGGCGGACCAGCGCGAGGAGCAGGGTCAGCAGAACGGCGGCGCCCAGCACGGCGAGGGCGACCGCCGCGTGGTCGCGGGCGGCCGGGTTCACCCAGGTGATCGGGCCCGGTACCCCGACGAGGCCGACGAAGGCCTGCGCGATGCGGTCGCCGATCCCGGTGCCCGGGGACTGCCCGGCGTGGGCGACGGAGAGGTAGAGCGTGCCCAGCGCCGTCGCGATCGGCGGTCCAGCGAGCACCACCTGCAGCACGCGGGCGCGGGACAACGGATCCGGGCGGGCGGTGAACTGGTGGCGTCCGATCACGAGCAGCACGAGCAGACCCGTGGCCAGCACGGCCTCCTCGACGTCGAGGCCCTTGAGCAGGTCGAGCACCGCCGAGACAGCTGCGAGCACGGTGGTCAGCAACCATGCGCGGTACTTGCCGCGGCGCACCGCCCGCGAGAGCACGATCATCAGCACGCCGACCGCGAGGTCGCCGGTGGTCGCCGCCGCCGGGAACACGTCGGGCAGCAGTCGGGTCAGCAGCCGCATACGGTCGTGCAGACCGGGGGAGCCGGCACTGACGAGCGTGACGACGCCGATGAGCAGCACGATCCGCGAGAGCGCCAGCGGCGTCGTCAGACGGCGCCAGCCGGATGCCGGCTCCGCGGTGCGCGTGGTCGGCGCACCGGCCGTGCCTCGGACGGCCTGGCGTACCTGCTCGCACATCGCAGCACTCCGCGCCCCTGTGCCGTCATCGCGGCGCGGTGCAGGGCGGCATGGCGCTCGAGGATCACGCTCCACTCCAGTCCGGTCGGGGTCGTCGTGCTGGTCGCACGCAGGTGGTCGGCGACCCGCGGGTCGGCGGCATACAGCAGCGTAGGCGCGAGATCGGCGTCCCCGGAAACCAACAGGCCTTCCGACCCGTGACGCACGAACTCGGTGACTCCGCTGCCGGCCATCGCCACGATCGGGACGCCGGCGCAGCGGGCCTCGAGTGCGGCGATGCCGAACGACTCCAGGCTCGCCGGACAGAGCAGGACGTCGGTGCGCGCGAGGTGGTGACGGATGGTCTCGCGCGGCTGCGGGCCGAGCGTCCGCACCTGGTCGGCCAGATCGCGGCGGCGGATCAGGTCCTCCAGTTGCCGCCGCTGCGGGCCGTCCCCCACGAAGGTCGCCTGCCACCGCAGATCGGGTGCCAGGCCACGCAGTCGGGAGAGCGCGTCGAGGGCGACGAGCGGGCGCTTGCGGGCCGCCAGCCGTCCGACGACGAGGATGCGGAAGGTCGGATCCGGAACGTGCCCCACCCGCCACATCGCGGGGTCGATGCCGTTCGGGAGCACCGTCACCGACACCGCGGGCGGCAGTGCGGCCGCGAGCCGATCGGCTGCCACGCGGCTCACGGCTGCGAAGGCCAGGTCGGTGCCGATGCCGGAGCGGCGCAGGCCGTGGCGCACCAGCCCCGGGTGCGCGGGCAGCATCGAGTGGAGCGTGGCCACGCGCGCCGCGCCCTCGTCGTGCGCGGCGGCTCGGAGGGCGGCCCAGGCGAACGGCGACACGACGCTCAGATGGGCATGGACGACGTCCGGCCGCCACTGCCTCATCAGCCCCACCAGATGCGGTCGCGCACCGATCGCGCCCGGTGTCGTCGGGATCCGGACGATCCCGGGCGAGGCCGTCCCCCGCGGGTCGCGTTCGGCCGTCACCACCAGGACGTCGTCGCCGGCGGCCCGTTGGCGCTCGGCGAGGTCGCGGACATGGAGTTCGATGCCGCCCAGGCGCGGCAGGTAGCTGTTGGTGACGTGCAGGATCCTCATCGCCGCCACCGCCACCACCACACGAGACCGACCGCGGCGCCGAGCGGGATCTCCAGCGCGTAGATGAGCGACCGGTAGAGCAGCACGCCCGCGGCCGCCGCCACCGGATCGACGCCGAGGGCGTGCAGGGCCGCGACCGCGCCGAGCTACGCCACCCCGGCGGCTCCGGGGGTGACGGGGGCGAGGCTGATCAGGCGTTCGAGCCCGAACGCCACCGCCACCGCTCCGAGCGGGGCGCCGGCGTGGACGGCGTCCAGGCAGCCCAGCAGCAACAGACCCTGCATCGCCACGTAGGCGAGCACGAACAGGGTCATCCGGCGCCAGCCGCACCCGAGGGCGACCACGACGGCCCGCCGACTGGCCAGCAGCCACGCCATCACGGCCGCTCGGCGGTCGGTCCGGCCGCCGAGGCGACGAGGCGCGCGCCGCCAGATCCGTGCCAGGCCGGCCGCGAGGACCCGTGCCGCGCGCTCGCTGCTCAGCGCCGGCGCCCCGAGGGCGACCGCCGTGAGCAAGGTGGCTGCGGCGCAGATCACGACCGTGCGCGCCCCCGAGGGGAGCGGGACGCCGACCCCCACCGCCCCGACCAGGAGCGCCGCGCCCACGACCAACCGGGCCGCGGCGTTCCACAGGTTGCTCACCAGCGCGAAGGACGTGAACTGCTCCGGCGAGAAGCCCCAGCGACGGGTCATGGCGAAGCCGACCCCGACTCCGGCCGCCCCACCCGCCGGCAGCACGTTGGCGACCGCCGATCCCGCGAGATTGAGGCCGAGGGCCTGACGGGAGGTGAGGCCGGGCAGGGCTGCTCGCAGCACGGGGAGGTGCACGAGCAGCCCTGCGAACCAGAGGGCGACCAGGCCCGCCAGCACCGACGCCGGGACGCCGTGCACGAGGGCCACGACGTCAGGCCACGTCGTTCCGAGCACCCACGGCAGTTCCAGCACGAGCCCCATGCCCAGCCCGACGGCCGCGAGGGCCATCGCCCACCGGACGACCCGGGCCGGCCGGACGCGGACGAGATCACGAGGATCTGCCGGTGGCCGGCAGGTGTAGGACGGCGACGTTGCCGAACTCATCGGTGATGCCCTTCTCCGCACCCGGACGACCCGGGTCGGTGGCACCACCATGCGCTCGCCTAGCTGACGACAGCCTGACTGGCGCGGCCGCACCTCTGGGATGCGACGTCCGCGCAGGCCATGCTGGGCCCGTGCCCGCCACCGTCGTCAGCTTCCATGCGCATCCCGACGACGAGTCGTTGCTCACCGGCGGCACGCTCGCCCGGCTCGCCGAGGAGGGGCACCGCGTCGTCCTCGTCACGGCCACCGACGGTGCCGCCGGACTCGCCGACCCGTCCCTCGGGTCGGGCGCGGAGCTCGGCCGGCGCCGGCTGCGGGAGCTCGAGGAGGCCGCCGCCGCACTCGGCGTCGCGCGGGTCGTCCCGCTCGGCTACCCCGACGGCGCCTTCGCCGACGCCGGGGTGGCCGGTCCGGCCGCTCGCCTGGAACACGTGCTCGCCGAGGAGTCCGCCGATCTGCTCACGGGCTACGACGCGGCCGGCGGATACGGCCATCCCGACCATGTGCACGTGCACCGCGTCGCGCGGGCGGCCGCCGAGCGATCCGGCGTCCGGCTCGTGGAGGCGACCGTCGACCGCACGCTGCTGCTGTGGGGCGCTCGGCTGTTGAACGCCGTCCCCCGGGCCCCGGAGATCGATCTCGACCGGTTGGCGTCGTCCTACCTGCCGAGGGCGGAGATCACCCATCGGGTGGACGTCCGGCGCCAGGTGCCGCGCAAGATCGCGGCCCTCGCCGCCCACGGCAGCCAGCAGACGGGAGGCGGTGGGTTGCGCACCGTGACCGTGCTGCGTCGACTGCCGACGCCGGTCGCGCGCGCCGTCCTCGGGAGGGAGTGGTTCCGTGAGGTCGGAGCGCCTCCCCGCCCTGACCTGCTCGACGACCTGTTCGCCGGCTCCGGGACCTCACCTCGCTGACCGATGCCGCCACACGGCGTCGTGCGGTAGTTGGACGACGAGTCGGTACCGACGCTCCAGGGTGCGCTCGGCCGCATGGGAGTGGGCGCCCCACGAGCCGAGTCCCGCCCCCGGCACCACCAACCAGGTCGGCGCACGCCGGGAGCGGAGCACCGCGCGCAACCCGTCGAGGTGCGGGTCCCGCACCCGCGTCGGCAGGCTCCACATGTTGACGTACGGACTGCGCAGGCCGCTGCCGTAGAGGATGTCGGCGTGGCCGAAAGCGACGGTCGCCGTGTCGCCGGCGCGGGCGTGCGACCGCAGCCAGGAGATGACCGCGTGGTCGGAGTCGAGCGCCGACCGATCCGCGACCGAGGCGGCGACGGCGGCGATCGTGGTGACGGCGGTGATGGTGAGCGCCGCTCCGAGCAGCCGTGTCGCCGGTGCGCGATCCGTGCCGGACGACGTCACCCGCGGCTGCCCGGCGGCGAGGGCGAGCAGGACGGTGCCCGGCACCAGGTCGAGCAGGTAGTGCAGCCAGTAGCTGCCGCCGCCGAGCACCGCGACCGACTCCCACGCGAGCAGCGCGAGGGCGACCCAGCGCAGGTCCGGCAGCGGACCTGTCGCCCGGTGCCGCACACGGAGTCCCAGGCACAGCCAGAGCAGCGGGAGGCCGCCGAGGGCGCCGTCGGTGAGCAGCCGGCGCAGGCGCAGGGCGTCCGATGTGGGCGCGCGCTGCTGCAACAGCTGTCCGGCGTGCAGGCGGAAGGTCACGACCGCCTGGAAGAGAGGCCCGGGGTCGGTGCCTCGCATCGCGGCCGCCGCCAGCACGACGGCGAGCGTGCCGATCGCCCCGGCGGCGACGCCGCCCGTGAGCGGCCACCAGCGTCGGTCGTGGCGGATCAGCAGTCCGAGGACGACGACCCCGGCGGCCAGCCCCACGTCGACGGCGTTCTGCTTGATCAGCGGTGCCGCCACGCCGAGTGCTCCGGTGGCGACGGACCAGCCGACGACGGCGCGAGCCCGTTCGGCCCTCAGCGCTCGCATCAGACACACCAGGCCGCCGAGCACGATCGGCGTGGTCAGCAGTTCGCCGGCCACCTCGGTCGATCCGAGCAGGGGGCTCGCCACGAGCACCGCCGCCACCCACGTCGGCACCTGCGGCCGTCGTCCGGTCGACGGGTTCGCCACGGCAGCCAGGACGCCGGCCAGCAGCACCGTGCCCGCCACAGCGGCCGCGCCGAGCACGCGAAGCGCCGGCAGGCCGCCGGCGGCATCGGCCAGGGCGTGCAGGGCGATGAGCAGCGGCGGACGGTCGACCCAGTAGTCGCCGTAGAGGCTCCGCCCCGCACGCCACTGCGAGGCGACGATGAGGAATCCGCCCTCGTCGGGACTCACCGGGCGCGCGAAGGTCGGCGACCACGCGGCGACGGCGAGGAGGGCCAGCAGGGCGGTCGTCGCCCCGCGGCCGGTGATCCGCGTCGTCATGTCAGACGCCACTCCACGACGCGGAAGAGCGCCTCGGCGACGATGGCGGCCGACATCTTCGAGGTGCCGCGGGTGCGGTCGGTGAAGAGGATCGGCACCTCGGTGATGGTCAGCCCCAGGCGAACTGCGCGCCACGTGTTCTCGATCTGGAAGCTGTAGCCCTCCGAGCGGGAGTGCACCACCCCGATCGCCCGCAAGGCGTCCGCCCGGAACGCCTTGAAGCCGGCGGTCGCATCGCGCACCGGCAGGCCCAGCACCAGCCGCACGTAGAGGTTCCCGAGCCAGGAGATCGCCCGCCGCGAGAGCGGCCAGTCCCGGACGCTGCCACCCCGCACGTACCGCGAGCCTACGGCCACATCGACGCGGTCGAGCGCGGCCAGCAGGTGCGGCACCACCTGCGGCGGGTGGGAGAGGTCGGCGTCCATCTGGACGACCCGGTCGTACCCGCGCGCCTCCTCAAGCGCCCAGGAGAAACCGGCGCGGTACGCGGCCCCCAGTCCGGACTTGCCGGCCCGCGAGAGCAGATGGACGCGCGTGCCGAAGCAGGGATGGGCGCGGACGACGTCCGCGGTCCCGTCCGGACTCGCATCGTCGACCACCAGCACATCGGCGTCGGTGGCCGACAGGACCGCGTCGAGGACGATCGGGATGTTCGCCCGCTCGTCATAGGTGGGAATCACCACGAGGGATCGCATGCGGTGATGCTGCGCAGGCGAGGCTGACCGTGACCTGACTGTGGTGCGGTCCGTGTTCGGGCCCGGGGTCCGGGTGGTTCCTTCCGGTGGCTTCTTCGGTGGTCGAGGTGCGAGGAGCGCCAGCGACGAGCCGCGAGACCCGGCGAGGTGGGCGCCGACAGTGGGGACGCGGTCAGTGCTGGATGCCTGCTCCCGGCCTTCGGGCGCGCTCTGGTTGAAAAAGCGCCAGCTACGGCGGTGCCGGGTTGATCTCAGTGTTCGGGCCGCCGTTCGCTTCGGCTTGAGAGGCGCCGGTTACGGAGGTGGGTGGGCGCTGCTGCCTTTCGGGTGCGGGGGTCTCGCGGCTCGCTGGCGCTCGCACCTCGACCACCGGCCCTACCTTCCGGACCGCACCGCGAGACCGTGGGACGGACGCCGACAGGGAGCGATCTGCGGGCCCCGCCCGGTGGTTGAGGTGCCCGAGCCCCCAGGCGAGGGCCTCGAAGCCCAGCAAGCCGCACAGCAGCCGAACCCAGCGAGATCCAGCCCTTCGAACCCTTGTTCTCGAACACCAGTTCGAGTAGGCTGAGGCATGGCCTCCACCACCCACCAGGATCTCCGGGACCCGCGGTCCCTCCTGGTCCACGCACGCGATGCGCGGGTGGTGGCCGAGGACGCCGAACGCTCAGTGTTCATCGCCGCCGCACAGTGGGCTCTCGCCCACCCCGCGGCTGACGAGTGGGACAGCGCGTGTGTCCCGGGCACCGAACGCGAGTTGGCGATCGCGGGCCAGGGTGCGCCCCTGGTGGCGGAGTTCTGCATCGACGAGTTCGCCGCCGCCATCGGGCTCTCCACCGACGCCGGTCACTACTACATCGGCGACGCCCTCGAACTCGCTGCTCGCCTTCCCCGCTGCTGGCGCCGTGTCGAGAACGGCGAGGTGCCGGTGTGGCGGGCACGGAAGATCGCCCAAGCCACCCGACTGCTCTCACCCGAAGCCGTCGACCTGGTCGACCAACGCCTCGCCTCGTTCGCGCACTCCATCGGCGGACGCGGCATCGAGCAGACCGTCAACGCAGCCGAAGCCGAAGCCGACCCCGAGCTCCTGCGCGCGAGGCGCGAAGCAGCCGACGACAAGCGGCACGTCACCATCTACACCCGTCACGTCGACTTCCACGGACGTGTCGACATCGAAGGCGCCCTCGACCTCGCCGACGCGTTGGACCTCGAGGACGCCCTCGCCGCGGTCGCCGCCCAACTCAAGGACCTGGGTTGCGAGGAGTCGTTGGACGCCCGGCGGGCCATGGCCCTCGGCGAACTCGCACGCCGCGAAGCCTCGTTGACCTTCGACGCGGCTGGCGAGGTGGAGCTGCCGGTGCGGTCCAAGCGGAGCCTCCAGCTCTACGTCCACATCAGCCAGGCACCCGGCGAGAACCCGTTCGGAACGGCTGCTCGTGTCGAGAACACCCGCACCGCCCTCGACCTCGACACCCTGCGCAGTTGGTGCGCTGACCCCGACACCCAACTCGTCGTCCGACCCGTCCTCGACCTGGCCGAACACCGCAGCAGCGAGTCCTACGAGATCCCCACACTCCTGCGCGAGCAGGTGATCCTCCGCGATGTCACCTGCGTCTTCCCGCACTGCACGAGACCGGCCAGATCAGCAGACATCGACCACATCGTCCCGTGGGACGCCGGCGGAAGCACCAGCACAGACAATCTCGCCGCGCTCTGCAGGCATCACCATCGCGTGAAGACCCACCACGGCTGGAGCTACACCAGCACCGGCGGACCACCCGACATCGGCGGCGCCAGCTATCTCTGGACCAGCCCCCACGGGCAGCACTACCTCCGCACAGCGACGGGCACCACGCAACTCACCACGACAGCCTGAACCCCACCCGGGTTCAGGCCCGTCGTGCTGCCCGGGGTCAGTTGCCGTCGGCGTCCTTCATCAACCGTCGGAGCGGTGCGGGGATGTCGCCGCCGAGGCGCACCACGACGGTCTCGACGTTGGGCCACCAGACGGCGTCCTGCGGGTCCACGCCGTCGATCACCTGCACCTCGGTGGGCTCGGGCGCGCTGCTCGTGTCCCCGTCGATGCCGGTGTCGTCGCAGCTGGGCACCTCCGCAGCCAGGGTCTGGTCGGTGAGCGGGACCTCCCCGAACCGACCGTCGCCCACGTAGGTGACGCCGTCGACGACGATGGCCAGCGCACACGAGGCCGAACCGGCACCGCTGACGACGGTGCCCCCGTCGGCGTCGTCGCCGTCGTCGGCGGCGGGTGCGCCTTCGGCGGGAGTCGGAGTCGGGGCGGGGGAGTCCTCGCCGGAGCCGCAGGCGGCGAGCGGGAGGAGGAGAGGGGCGACGGCGAGGGCGTGGAGGAGGCGCATGTGGGGGAGACGTCGGGGAGTCGGGAGCGGTTCCCGGTCCAGACCGGTGCGGCCGGGGATGAGGGTCCTCTCATCCCCGGGGCGGGTTCGATGAGAGTGCGTTCATGAACCTGTGCGGTGCGTCACGGACTGCTCATCATCGTCGATGTCCGGCCGATCAGCCGGGCGGAGACGGCCCGGGAGGGAACCCCATGAAGACGACGAAGAGCACGATGCGGCGCGTGGCGGCCGCTGCCTCGACCACCGCAGTGCTGATGGCGATGGGCGCGACGGCAGCGCACGCCGGTGGTGCCGACCGCGACCGCGACGGTCTGCCCGACCGCTACGAGCGCAGCCACGGCCTGAACCCCAACGACCCGCGCGATGCCGCGAAGGACAAGGACGGCGACGGTCTGTCGAACCTCCGCGAGTTCCGCGTCGGCACCGACCTGCGCAAGCAGGACACCGACCGTGACGGCGACGACGACGGCGACGAGGTCAAGGACGGCTCGGCGAGCACCGACCCGACGGTCGCCGACACCGACGACGACGGCATCCTGGACGGCGACGAGGACGCCGACCGCGACAGCACCGACAACGAGGACGAGGACGACGCCCTCGAGCCCTGCGCGAAGGACGACGGCGACCGCGACGGCGACCACGTCGACGACGAGGACGAGAACGACCTCGGCACCAGCGCCTCCAACCCCGACACCGACGGCAACGGCATCCCCGACGGCGAGGAGGTCGAGGACGGCCACCACGGCGAGGCCAACGAGGACCTCGACGACGCCTCCGACGACCGCTGCCTGAACGACGACGACGGTGACGGCGAGGACGACGAGGACCACGGCGACTACCTCGGCACCATCACCTCCTTCGACGCCGCCACCGGCGTGCTGACCATCACCGACGAGGCCGGCGCGGTCATCACCGTCACCGTCACCGACGCCACCGAGATCGGCTTCGAAGGAGCCGACGACCACGTCCGCGACCACGGCGACGACGACGGCGACGACGACCACGGCGGCTCCGGCGGCGGCGATGACGACCACCGTGCCGCCCGCGACCGCGGCGGCGACGACGGCGGCGACGACGACCACGGCGGCCACCACGGCGACGGCGACGACGAGAGCGACGGCACCACCGCCGACCTCCAGCCCGGCGTCCTGGTCGCCGAGCTGAAGTACAACCGCGACGGGACGCTCCGCGAGATCGAGCTGTACCCGGCCACCACGACCACCCCGGCGGCCTGACCGGCGGGGAGAGGAACCTTCACCTGGGGAGGGAAGGGAGAAGGGGCGCGTCGCTCGGCGACGCGCCCCTTCGTTCGTCCCGGCGCACCTGGGACGATGGGGGCATGGACGCCACCCCGCCCCTCGAGCTCGGCCTGGACACCTTCGGCGACGTCACCGTCGACGCCGACGGACGCCGCCGCCACCCGGCCGCCGTCATCCGCGACGTCGTCGAGGAGGGCGTGCTCGCCGACCGGGTCGGCCTCGACGTCTTCAACATCGGCGAGCACCACCGCGACGACTACGCGGTCTCCGCGCCGGAGATCGTGCTCGCCGCGATCGCGGCCCGCACCGAGCGCATCCGCCTCGGCACCGCGGTCACCGTGCTCAGCTCCGACGACCCCGTGCGCGTGCACGAGAAGATCGCGACCCTGGACGCCGTCTCGGGCGGCCGCGCCGAGGTCACCCTGGGCCGCGGGTCCTTCACCGAGTCCTTCCCGCTCTTCGGCTTCGACCTCGCCGACTACGAGGTGCTCTTCAGCGAGAAGCTCGACCTCTTCGCGAAGCTGCGCGACGGCGGTCCGCTCACCTGGCAGGGCACCACGCGGCGTCCGCTGGTCGACGGCGAGGTGCATCCGCGGGTCGAGGGCGGCGTCGTCCCGGCCTGGATCGGCGTCGGCGGATCCCCGGAGTCCGTGGTGCGCGCCGCTCAGTACCGCCTGCCGCTGATGCTGGCGATCATCGGCGGCGACCCGGCCCGGTTCGCGCCCTATGTCGACCTCTACCACCGCGCGCTCGACCAGCTCGGCGTCCCGACGCTGCCCGTCGGCGTCCACTCGCCCGGGTTCGTCGCCGACACCGACGAGGAGGCGCGCGAGCTGCTGTTCCCGCACTTCAAGGCCAACCGCGACCGCATCGGTCGCGAGCGCGGTTGGGGTCCGGCCACCCGCGAGCAGTTCGAGGCCGAGGCCGACCACGGCGCGCTGTTCGTCGGTTCGCCCGAGACCGTGGCCCGCAAGATCGCCGCCACCGCCCGCGTGCTCGGCCTCTCGCGCTTCGACCTGAAGTACAGCAACGGCACGCTGCCCCACGCCCAGCTGATGCGCTGCATCGAGCTCTACGGCACCGAGGTCACGCCGCGCGTGCGGGAGCTGCTCGCGGCCACCCCCGCGACGGCCTGATCGCCGCCGGATGGACTGTCACCACTTCGACGCCGGCCGGTGTCGCTCGTGCACCTGGCTGTCCACGCCGTACGAGCAGCAGGTCGCGCAGCTCGACGCCCGCGCCCGCGACCTCCTCGCGCCGCTGGTCGATCCGTCGATCCGATGGGAGCCCCCGGTCACGGGGCCGGAGTCCGGCTTCCGCAACAAGGCGAAGATGGTGGTGGCGGGCACCGTCGAGCAGCCCACCCTCGGCATCCTCGACCCCGTCGGCGGCGGCGTCGACCTGCGCGACTGCGGGCTGCACGAGCCGGCGATCCAGGCGGCCCTGCCCACGCTCGCCGACCTCGTCACCCGCGCCGGCCTGACGCCGTACGACGTCCCGGCGCGGCGCGGGGAGCTCAAGCACCTGCTGGTCACCGCGAGCCCCGACGGTGAGCTGATGGTGCGCTTCGTGCTGCGCAGCACCGAGCCCCTCGCCCGCCTGCGCAAGCACCTGCCCTGGCTGCTCGACCGACTGCCGATCGCGGTCGCCTCGGTGAACCTCCAGCCCGAGCACAAGGCCGTGCTCGAGGGCGAGGAGGAGATCGTGCTCACCGAGCGCGACAGCCTGCCGATGCGGCTGGGCCCGGTCACCCTCCAGCTGCGGCCGCGCAGCTTCTTCCAGACCAACACCGCGATCGCCGAACGCCTCTACGCCACCGCCCGCGCCTGGACCGACGACATCGAGGTCGGCTCCGTGCTCGACCTCTACTGCGGCGTCGGCGGCTTCGCGCTCACCCTGGCCGCGCCCGGACGCCGGGTGCACGGCGTCGAGGTCAGCGCGGACGCCGTCCGCGCGGCCGAGGCGGCCCGGGCCGCCGCCCACGCCGCCGGCATCCCCGGCACCTCGCCCGAGGAGGTGGGCTTCACCGCGGGCGATGCGACCGCGACCGCGGGCGCGGCCCCCGACCTGCTGGTGGTCAACCCGCCGCGGCGCGGCCTGGGGGAGCGGCTGTGCGCCTGGATCGAGGAGGCCGCGCCCGCCTGGCTGCTCTACTCCAGCTGCCGTCCCGAGACGCTGGCCCGCGACCTCGGCGACCTGCCGGGCTACGAGCCGGTGCGCGTGCAGCTGTTCGACATGTTCCCCCAGACCGAGCATGCGGAGGTCCTGGTGCTGGCGCGTCGTCGTGGCCGGGGTAGGTTCGGGGCGTGAGCAGCGCCGACTACTGCGAGATGTGCGACCTGCCCCTCAGCACCTGCGTGCACGGCATGCCGAAGCCGCCGCCGGAGCCGCCGAAGACCGCACCGGTGCGCACCCGCACCGCCGCCGCCAAGGCGTCCCCGGTCACCCGCCGCCGTACCCCCGAGCGTGCCGCCGCGCCCGCCCGCCCCCGGCTGCGCACCCACCAGGACGACTTCAAGCCCTGGCTCGTCGGCGTCCTCCAGGACGCCGGCGGTACCGAGGAGTCCGAGGTCGCGATCCTCGAGGTCGAGCGCCGCATGGCCGCGCGGCTGCTGCCCGGCGACCGCGAGCTCGGCCCGCAGGGCGAGCCCCGCTGGCGCACGGCGCTGCGCTGGGCGCGCAAGGAGCTCGCCGACGAGGGCCTGCTGCACGCCCCGCAGCCGGGCGTGTGGGCGCTGACCGATCTCGGCCGCGCCCTGCCCACCGAGTTCGTCGCCCGGCCCGAGCCCGACGAGCCGGCCGAGACCGCCGAGCCCGCCGAGCCGACCGACGGCTGATTGTCGGCGCCCCCGGATAGGTTCGCCGATCGTGGACCTGCGTGACGCCTACGCCCTCGCCGAGTACCTCGTCGAGCAGCATGCCCCCTCCGGTTGGGAGGTCGAGTTCGACGGCGCCAAGCGTCGTGCCGGGGTGTGCCGCTTCGCCACCCGCACGATCGGCATCTCCGCTCCGATCGCGGCGATCCACGACGAGTGGGAGGTCCGCGACACGATCCTCCACGAGATCGCCCACGCCCTCGCCGGCCCGCGCCACGGCCACGACGAGCACTGGCGACGCATCGCCATCTCGCTCGGCTCCTCCGGTCAGCGCTGCGTCCCCGAAGACGCTCCCCGCGTCGAGCCCGACTGGCTCGGCGTGTGCTCGGCCGGCCACACCGCCGGGCGGCACCGCCGCCCCGAGCGGGTGATCACCTGCGCGCAGTGCTCGCCCACCTTCGACGTCGCCCACGTCTTCACCTGGACCCACCGCGGCCGTCCCGCCGAGATGCATCCCAACTACGACCTCGAGCTGGAGGCCATCCGCTCGGGCCGCCACCTGTGGCGGTTGCCCGTCGGGTCCACGGCGCGCATCCGTGCCGACCTCGGCGGCGAGTGGGCGGGGCGCACCGGCCGGGTCGCCAAGCGCGGGCGCACCAGCTACCACCTGCGCATCGGCCGCGACGTCGTCCGGGTGCCGTTCGCGGCCGTCGAGCCCGCCTGACTCACGCCGTGCGCATCACGCCCACCGTCGTCGGGGAGAACCCCGGGAACACGGTCGCCGTGCTGGCCGTGGTGCGTGCCGCGACGATCTCGGCCAGCACCGAGCGGTAGTCGGTGGTGACGGTGAGGTCGGCGTCCAGGCTGTTGGTCAGCCCGGGCCAGGTGCCGTAGTACTTGCCCCCCTTGACCCCTGCGCCCGCGACGAACATGACGTTGCCCCAGCCGTGGTCGAGACCGGCGTTGGAGTTCTCCGCGACGCGGCGGCCGAACTCGCTGATCGTCACCAGCGTGACGTTCGAGGCGAGCGTGCCCAGGTCGGCGAAGAAGGCGGCGATCGCGGTGGCCAGGTCTCCTGCGTTGGCGAGCATGCGGCCCTTGGTGAGGGTGCCGAGGTCGGTGTGCATGTCCCAGTCGCCCTGGTCGACCGTCACGGCGCTGACCCCGATGCCGGCCTTGATGACCCGCGCGACCGTCGCCAGCGCGGCACCGAGGTCGGAGCCGCCGTAGGTGGAGGTCCGATCGGGCTGCGTGAGCGCGGTCGCCAGCTTCGGCGTGGCGGCCAGGGTCGAGCGCATCGCGGTGGCCATCGGCGAGGAGTCCTTGCTCCACGCGCAGCCGAGCGAGACGGTGCGCGGCGTGCCCGGCGCGTAGGCGGGGTCGCCGGCGAGGGAGTCGGCCAGCGACGGCATCGACAGTGCACCCTCGGGGCCCTGGAGCGAGGTCGGCACGAGCGAGCCGAGCGCGAGGCCCTGGAGGGGCGAGGTGTCGGTGTCGGTGCCGATCATCCGGTTGAGCCACCCGACGCGCGCGGCCGACCCCGGGTCGGCGTCCTCGAGCTGCTCCATCGCCGCGAAGTGGCTGCGGTTGGCGACGGGCAGGCCGGTGGCGTGGACGGCGGCCAGCGTGCCGGCGTTCCACAGCGGCAGCAGCGGCGCGAGTTTCGGGTGCAGGCCGAAGAAGGAGTCCGCGGCCAGCAGGCTGGTCTTCGGGATCGCGATCGTCGGCCGGGCCGCGTAGTAGGCGGCGTCGCCGTGCGGCACCACGAGGCTCAGCCCGTCGGCCGCACCGCGCAGCGAGAGCACCACGATGGTGCCGGTGCCCAGCGTCGAGGCGGCGGCGGCCGGTGCGGCACCCGCGATGGTCACCACGGCCGAGCCGATGGTGGCCGAGGCGCCCAGCAGGGCAGCGCCCTGCAGGACGCCGCGGCGCGACATCGCCCGCATCTCGGGGCAGCAGGCCTCGTCGGTCGTCATCATGGGGGTCCTCATCGCTGGTAGAAGGCGGGCTGGTCGAGCAGGGCGCCGAGCAGGGTCGCGAACCCCGTGCCCACGACGGCGTGCTTGCTGGTGATCGAGGCGGCGGGGTCGACGCCGGTGGCCTCGCAGCAGGCCTGGAGCACCGTCGCCGTCGACGGCCGCTGGTAGAGCACGCGGTGCAGGTGGTCGACGAGATCGCGGAAGGCCAGGGGCAGGGGCGGCAGGAACGTGGCCGTCGTCGCGAAGATCGCCGCCGGGTACTTCAGCGTCGCCAGCTTCGTGTGCAGTTGCAGGGACGCCGCCGCGCGGGCCGGGGTCGCCCAGGCGGCCGCGACCTGCGGCTGGCCGTCGGGGCTGGGCCAGGTGAAGGGCGCGTGTCCGAGGTTCTGGGCGCCGGTGCTGAGCAGGTTGGCCGGCGAGGTGGCCGTCGTCGGCTTCACGAGGTTCGCCCGCAGGATGCGGAACGAGTTGACGACGTCCTCGGCCGGGTCGCGCAGCTTGAGGCCGGCCGAGGCGGCGAACTCGTCGGAGGCCACGAGGGCCCGCAGCACGGGGGCGATCGCCGTCCCGTTGGCGAGGTAGACCGCGGCGAGCCGGTCGACGAGCGCGGCCGGCGGGTCGTCGCGCACGAAGCGCACGACGATCTTGGTGGCCAGACGCCGTGCGGTGAGCGGGTGGTTGGCCAGGTAGCGCAGCAGTCGCACGTAGGCGGCGCGACCGTCGCGGTCGGCGTTGGTGTCGGTGAAGCCGAGGATCGACACCGGCGCGGTGTCGTGTGCGGCGAGGTTGTAGGTGAGCGCACCGGAGGTGAGGTCGATGAGGAACCCGGTCATCAGCCGTGCGGTCGCCTTGACGTCGGCCTCGGTGTAGTTGCCCACCCCGACGGTGTGCAGCTCGAGCAGCTCGCGGGCGAGGTTCTCGTTGGGGTGCGCCTTCGTGGAGCCGATCGCATTGAGGTACATCAGCATCGCCGGGTGCTGGAGGGCGCCCACGAGGAGGTCCTCGAAACGGCCGAGGGCACCGGCCCGGATGAGGTCGCCGTACTGCGGGCGGTAGGGGTAGACGAGGTTGCCGTTGACCGGCACGTGCAGGTGGTTCTCCAGCAGGTCGGTCACCTGCTCGAGCACCGGACGCGGCGAGAGGATGCGGCGCGCCAGGGTGCGGTTCACGTAGTCGGTCATCACCTGCCAGGCCGGACGGATGCCGGCCAGATCGCGGGCGTAGATCTCCAGCGGGCTGCGCTTGAGATCGGGCCACCAGTCGGCGACCGCCGCGGCGGTGCCGTCGTAGGCGTTCGTCAGCTGCGCCTCGAACCAGGCGCGCTGCCCCCCGGCGGCGGTGGCCTCGGCGACCAGGGCCGGGGTGACGCCGTAGCTGAAGCGGCTCAGCAGGTGCAGCATCGGCGCGCTCGGCACCGCCGTCGCGGGATAGCTGCCGGGTGTGTAGTCGAGGCGACGGGGGAGCCGTCGGACGGCGCGGGCCATGGCGGGGGGACCTCTCGGAAGGGGGTGATGCGGGGGTGGTGCGGGGGTGGTGCGGGGTGGCACAGATGCCGGGTGATACCGCGGGGGGTATTGCATTGTGGCGGACCGCGGCGGTCAGGAGGAGCGCATCGCTCCGATCGGGGTCGGCGTGAAGCCGGGGAAGACGGTGGCGAGGCTGGCGCTCGTGCGGGTCCTGACGATCTCGGCGAGCACCGAGCGGTAGTCGGTGGTGACGGTGAGGTCGGCGTCCAGGCTGTTCTTCAGACCGGGCCAGGTGCCGTAGTAGGTGCCGCCCTTGACCCCGGCGCCGGCGAGGAACATGACGTTGCCCCAGCCGTGGTCGAGTCCGGCGTTGGAGTTCTCGACCACGCGGCGTCCGAACTCGCTGATGGTCACCAGGGTCACCGAGTCGGCCAGCGGGCCGAGGTCGGCGAAGAAGGCGGCGATCGAGCCGGCGAGGTCGGTGACGTTGTCGATCATCCGGCCGCGGGTCAGCGTGCCGAGGTCGGTGTGCATGTCCCAATCGCCCTGGTCGACGGTGACCACGCCGACGCCCACCTTGCCGCGCACGGTGCGCGAGACCGAGGCCAGCGCGCGGCCCAGATCGGTGTCGGGGAACGCCGCGCTGGTGTCGGCCTGGGCCTTCGCCGGCGCCAGGCCGTCGACCGCGGCCATCGTCGAGCGGAACGCCGCGGCCATCGGGCTCTTCGAGGCGTCCCACGCCTTGTGCAGCGATCGCACGCGCTGGTGGGTCGGGTCCCACTTGTCGTCGCCGGCGATCTCGGCCTCCTCCAGGCTCGAGAACGACATCACCGGCTGGGGTCCGTAGAACTGCGTGGTGATGTCGCCGACGGCCAGGCCCTGGAGCGGGGAGGTCTGGTCGTCGGTGCCGAGCAGGCGGTTGAGCCACCCGACGCGCAGCTTGCTGCCCGGGTCGGCGTCCTCGAGCTCCTCCATCGCCGAGAAGTGGCTGCGGTTCGCGACCGCGAGCCCGGTGGCGTGGACGGCGGCCAGCTTGCCGGCGTTCCACAACGGCAGCAGCGGCGCCAGGTTCGGATGCAGGCCGAATGCGGAGTCGGCGGCCAACAGGCTGGCCTTCGGGATCGCGATGGTCGGGCGGCTCGCGTAGTAGGCCGGGTCGGCGTGCGGCACCACGAGGCTGAGGCCGTCGGCGGCGCCGCGCAGCGAGAGCACGACGATGGTGTTGGTGCCCATCGAGGACGCCGTCCCGGCGGCCGCGGCGGGCGACATCGAGACCACCGTGGAGCCGACGGCGTAGGTGAGGCCGGCGAGGCCGGCGCCCTGCAGGACGCCGCGGCGGCTCAGGCCGCGCATCTCGGGGCAGCCGCAGTCGGTGCCGATCCGAGCGTCGGTGGCGGGCAGGTCGGGTGCGATCGTCATGGGGGTCACCGCTCGTAGTGGTTCGGGTGGTCGAGGAGGGCCGCGAGCAGCCGGGGGAAGCCCCACTTCACGAGACCGTGGGCGGGGGTGATGACCTCCACGGGCAGCACGGAGACCGCGGTGGAGCAGATCTTCAGCGTCGAGGCGGTCGAGGCCCGGCCGTGGATCGTGCGGCTGAGGTGGTCGACGAGGTCGCGGAACGGCAGGGATCGTTGGGGCAGCCACTGGGTGGGGCTGAGGTAGGCGAGGTCCTGGTTGGGCCACCAGGTGCCCGACATCGCCCAGTGCATCTCCATCGAGGCCAGCACCCGGGACGGCGTCGCCCATGCGGTGTTGTCGATCGGCTGCCCGTCGGGGGTCGGCCAGGCCATCGGCCGCAGGCCGAGCGAGTCGGCTTGCCAGATGGTCGCGTTGGCCGCGGAGGAGTCGGCGGTGGGCGCCTGGAGCTGCACCCCGAGCGCCCGGTAGGTCGCGACGACGTCCTCGCCCGGGTCGCGGGTCTTCATGCCGATCGAGGCCTTGAACTCGGCCGAGTCGATGAGGGCCCGCAGCACCGGCACGATCGCGGTGTCGTTGTCGAGGTAGACCTGGGCGAGCCGGTCGATGAGGCTCTGCGGCGGGTCGTCGCGCACGAACTTGATCGCCAGCTTCCGCGCCAGTCGCTGGGCGGTCGCCGGGTGGTGCGCGAGGTAGGTCAGCAGGCCGCGCGTCACGGCCCGCCCGTCGGCGGAGGCGTTCGGGTCGCTGAAGCCGACGACCGTCACCGGCCCGGTCCAGTGGTCCTTGGTCTGGTACGACGCCGCCCACGTGCGCCACATGTCGACGCGGAAGCCGGTGAGGATGCGCGCGGCGTTCTTGACGTCGTCCTCGGTGTAGTTGCCGACCCCGAGGGTGTGCAGCTCGAGCAGCTCTCGGCCCAGGTTCTCGTTGGGGTGCGCCTTGGTGGAGGTGGCGCCGTCCAGGTAGAGCAGCATCGCCGGGTGGGTGATGGTGGCCTGGAGGAGGTCCTCGAAGCGGCCCAGCGCCCCCGCCCGGATGACGTCGCCGTACGGCACCCGCCAGAACGGCGGGTTGTCGGCGCTGGTCGGCACGTGGAAGTGGGCCTCGAAGAACTCCGTCATCACCTCGAGCACCTGCCGTGGGCTGATGATGCGCCGCGCGACGAGGCGACGGCTGTAGTCCGACATCACGTCCCAGCTGCCCTCGGTGCCCGCCTGCTGGCGCTGCCAGATCGTCAGCGCGTCGTAGTGCTGGTTGGGCCACCAGTCGGCCTCGGCGGCGATGGCGTCCGGGTCGTCGTAGGCGGTCGCGATCTGCTGCTCCCACCAGGCACGGGCGCCGCCGGCCGCGTCGACCTCGGCGACGAGGGCGGGGGTGACGCCGTAGGAGAAGCGGCTCACCAGATGGCGCGAGGCGCTCGGGAGCACGGTCGTCGCTGTGTAGCGACCGGGGGTGTACTTGACCACGGGAGCCGTCCAAGGGGGTTGGGGGCGAGGGGGCGCGCTGGGGGCGCGTTCACCGAATGCACTCGGCAGCTACGCCGCCCCACCTGAGGCGCCCGCCGCGCCCACCCGGCAGGCGCGACCGATCGCCGGCCGCGCATGACCCATGTGGGCCATCCGGCCATGGGCCGAAGGGGCCGGTAGGGGGTCGCTTCAGGGCGCGGCGGCGTGGAGGAGGCGCCGCGGAGGCCCCGACTGCTCTAGGTTCGGATGCCGACCGCGTCCGCCCGGGCGCGGCGAGACGAACACAGGAGTTCTCGTGTCGAACGTGACCCCGCCGGAGTTCCCGGCCGCCGGCGCGCCGGAGCCGACCAGTCCCGCACCGCCTCCGATGGGCGCCGCCCCGGTGCCCACGCCCGCACCCGCCGTCCCTGCAGCCGCCTACGCCGCCCCGGTCGGGGCGCCCGCGCCGGGCGCGATCGCAGGCGGGCCGATCGGCAAGGTCCGCGGCACCGGCGTCGGCATCCTGCTGTTCATCGTGACCTTCGGCATCTACGGCATCGTCTGGTACTACAAGGTGCACGACGAGATGAAGCGCCACTCCAACCAGGGCATCGGCGGCGGCATCGCCCTCCTGCTGGCGCTGTTCGTCGGCATCGTGATGCCGTTCCTCACCGCTTCGGAGGTCGGCGGTCTCTACGAGCGCAGCGGCAAGGCGAAGCCGGTCGGCGGCGCCACGGGCCTCTGGTACCTGCTCGGATCCTTGATCCTGATCGGCCCCCTCGTCTGGTACGTGAAGGTCAACGGCGCGCTGAACTCCTACTGGCGTTCGCTCGGCGCCAGCTGATCGAACTCAGTGCGCCCGCGGGCGCCGACGATCGGGCCCGAGCTCAGTCGTCGGCGCCCCACGGCGCGAGGTCCCAGAGCCGTCGGCTGCTGGGCACCAGGTCGAGGTCGCGGTCGGCACCGATCCGCGCGACGCTCGCCATCAGCGCCTCCAGTCGGCGCTTGAGCTCCTCGTCGTCCCCGCCGCTGCCGTAGAAGGCGTGTACATCGGTCACGCCCGCGGTGGGGAAGAGCTCCTCCACGATCCCGTCGACGCGCGGAGCGTCCGGGGTCACCGCCTCCAGCACGAGGTGCTGGACGTAGCCCAGCGTGGCCTGGGTGCGGATCGCGACGCCGGTGTGGTCGACCATCCACCGCTGCAACCACTCCGCCCGGTCGAGCTCGTCAGGACGCCGCAGCACCGCCACGTTCGCCAGGGCGTCGGCGCGCTCGCCGTCGTAGTGCTCGGGCGGGTCGAGGCGGCGGCGCTCGTCGACCCGCCAGCCGGCGACCCGGTCGGCCCGTTCGGCGAGCAGCTCGTGGACGCCGCGCAGGCCGGCGTCGTCCAGCCGACCCCAGAGGGAGACCACCGCGGTGATCGGCGCGTCGCCGGTGTGGAAGCGCATCGCACCGGCCACGTCGGCGTCGTCGGTGTTGACCTGCAGCCGCAGCGCGCCCAGGTCGCGCAACGCGGTGCGGAAGCCCATGTCGATGAGGTCGTCGGCGACGCCGCCCCACAGCAGGTACACGTACTTCGGGGTGCCCGCCGGCGGCCATGTGGTCCAGGTCACGTCGGCACGGTAGCCAGTGAGCCGCAGCGCGCGGCCGCCGTCTCAGAAGCGCGTCAGCCGGCGCCGAGGGCGCCCCGGTAGACCTCCACGGTGCGGGCGGCGATGGCCTCCCAACTGAAGGCCTCGATCGCGCGGGCCCGGCCCGCCCGCCCGTAGGCCGCCGCCCGATCGGGGTCGGAGACGAGCTCGACGAGGGCGGCCGCGAAGTCGGCGACGTAGCGCTCGGGGTCGAGCGGCGTGCCGGTGCCGTCGTCGGCCTGCTCGATCGGCACCAGCAGGCCGGTGCTGCCCGGGACGACGACCTCCGGGATGCCGCCGGTGGCGGTGGCCACCACCGCCGTCTCGCAGGCCATCGCCTCGAGGTTGACGATGCCGAGGGGCTCGTAGATCGAGGGGCAGGCGAAGACCGTGGCCTGGGTCAGCAGGGCGACGACGTCGGCGCGCGGCAACATCTCGCCGATCCACACGACGCCGTCGCGCGTGGCGCGCAGGTCGTCGACCAGGCCGGTGACCTCGGCCGCGATCTCGGGGGTGTCGGGCGCGCCGGCGCACAGCACCACCTGCACCTCGGGCGGCAGCGCCGCACACGCCCGCAGGAACAGCGGGAGGCCCTTCTGGCGCGTGATGCGTCCGACGAAGACCACCGACGGCCGGTCGGGATCGACCCCGAGCTCGCGCACCCGGTCGGGTGCCGGTCGCGGCGACCACAGGCCGGTGTCGATGCCGTTGTGCACGGTGTGCACCCGGTCGGGATCGATCGCGGGGTAGCAGCGCAGCACGTCGTCGCGCATCGCCGCCGACACCGCGATCACGGCGGTCGCGGACTCGTACGCCGTGCGCTCGACCCACGAGGAGAGCCGGTAGCCGCCGCCCAGCTGCTCGGCCTTCCAGGGGCGCAGCGGCTCGAGGGAGTGCGCGGTCACCACGTGGGGGACGCCGTGCAGCAGCCCCGCCAGATGACCCGCGTGGTTGGCGTACCAGGTGTGGGAGTGCACGAGGTCGGTGCCGGCGCAGCCGTCGGCGATCGCCAGGTCGACTCCCAGGGTGCGCAGCGCGGCGTTCGCGCCCGCCAGCTCGGCCGGCTCGGCGTAGGACGTCGTCCCGGCCTCCTCGCGCGGACCCCCGAAGGCGTGCACCCGGGTGTCGAGGTCGAGCTCGCCGGCGAGGCCGCGCAGCGCTCGCACGAGCTCGGCGACGTGGACCCCGGCCCCGCCGTAGATCTCCGGGGGGTACTCCTTGCTCAGAACGTCCACGCGCACGGCGCGACGGTACTCCTCCGTAACCCCGTCCGGGCACTACGTTGTCGGCATGAGCATGGTCGCCCGCAAGAAGGTCCTCGCCATCGTGCTGGCCGGCGGTGAGGGCAAGCGCCTGATGCCGCTGACCGCCGACCGTGCCAAACCGGCCGTCCCGTTCGCGGGCATCTACCGGCTCATCGACTTCGCGCTCTCCAACGTCGTCAACTCCGGCTGCCTCCAGGTCGTCGTGCTGACCCAGTACAAGTCGCACAGCCTCGACCGGCACGTCAGCCAGACCTGGCGGATGTCCTCGATGCTCGGCAACTACGTGACTCCGGTGCCTGCCCAGCAGCGCGTCGGCAAGCACTGGTACCTCGGCAGCGCGGATGCGATCTACCAGTCGCTCAACCTGATCCGCGACGAGCAGCCCGACATCGTCGTCGTGGTCGGCGCCGACCACGTGTACCGCATGGACTTCTCGCAGATGATCACCCAGCACGTCGAGAGCGGCGCGGCCTGCACGGTGGCCGCGATCCGTCAGCCGATCGGCCTGGCCGACCAGTTCGGCGTCATCGACGTCGTGCCCGACGAGCCCTCGCGCATCCGGGAGTTCCTCGAGAAGCCCACCGACCCGGTCGGCCTGCCCGACAGCCCCGGCGAGGTGCTGGCCTCGATGGGCAACTACGTCTTCGACGCCGACGCGCTCGTCGACGCCGTCACCCGCGACGCCACCACCACCGGCTCCCAGCACGACATGGGCGGCGACATCGTGCCCGCCTTCGTGCGCCGCTCGCAGGCCGGCGTCTACGACTACAAGGACAACGTGGTGCCCGGTGCCACCGACCGCGACCAGGGCTACTGGCGCGACGTCGGGACCCTGCGCTCCTACTACGCCGCCCACATGGACGTCGTCTCGCCGCTGCCGGTCTTCAACCTCTACAACTTCGCCTGGCCGATCTACACCAGCTACGGCCCGCAGCCGCCCTCGAAGGTCGTGCAGGGTGGCGACGGCACCCCGGCCCGCACCGAGGAGGCGCTGCTCTCGCCCGGTGTCGTGATCACCGGCGGGTCGGTGACCAGCTCGGTGCTCTCGCCCGCGGTGTGGGTCGAGCAGGGCGCCGAGGTCACCGGCTCGATCCTGCTCAACGGCGTCCGCGTGGGGGCGGGCGCCGTGGTGCGCAACGCGATCCTCGACAAGAACGTCGTCGTCCCGCCCGGTGCCCGGGTCGGCGTCGACCCCGAGGAGGACCTCGCCCGCGGCTTCGTCGTCCAGGACGGTCTCACGGTGCTGGGCAAGGACCAGGCGTTCCCGGTCTGAGCCGGCGGCCTCAGGTGAGGACGCCGGCCGCGCGAGCCACCTCGGCGTACGCCGCGGCCAGCGACTCGACCGTCTCGTGGGCGTTGAGCCCGCTCGGGTTCGGCACGACCCACAGCTCGGCACCGCCCAGCGGCTCGGGCTGGCGTCCCATCACGGCCTTCGGGACGCCGTACGCGATGCGGTAGGCGGTGATGCCGGCCATCGCCACCACGCGCGGGCGCACCAGCTCGACGGTCGCGACGAGCTCGGCCCCGCCGGCGCGCTGCTCGTCGGCGCTCAGCTCGGAGGCCTTCGCGGTGGCGCGGCGCACGAGGTTGGTGATGCCGATGCCCCGCTCGCGCAGATGCGCCCGGTCGGCGTCGTCCATGCCGGTGGGGTCGATGGGCCGGGTGATGACCCCGCCTCGGAACAGCGCGGGGTAGAGGCGGTTGCCCGGATGGGCGAAGTGCGTGCGGGTGGCGGCGGTCCACAGCCCCGGGTTGATGCCGACGAACAGCAGCCGCACCGGCGGGTCGCCCGGGCCGGGCAGCAGGTCGGGCACCTCGGCGTCGCGGAACGACTCGAGCTCGGCGCGGGTGAAGGAACGGGCGGCCACGGGTCAGCTCCCCGGCTGCCGGTAGGTGATGACGAGCGCGTTGGCCACTCGCCGCTGGAACCCGTCGGACGGCGTGTTGCGCACGCCGAGGGCGCCGTCGGTGCCGCGCGTGACCATCGTCGTCGACCCGCCGCCGTCGAGGTTGAGCGCCTCCTCGGCGCCGAGGTCGATCATCAGGTTCGCCAACTCCACCATCGTCATGCCGCGGCTGCGCTGGCGGCGTCCGTCGGCCACGAGCACCAGCAGTTCGTGGGTGTCGCGGTCGATCCCGATGGCGGTGCGCGGTGCCAGCCGGGTGTTGTCGACGACCCGCACCACGCCGTCGTCGACGAGGAACCGGTCGCCGGTCAGCGCCATCGCGACCCGCGGGCTCAGGCCGGCCCGGAGGCGCGCGGGCGTGCCGACCGGCAGCTCGTCGCGCAGGGCGCGCGCGCCGTCGCCACGACCGATCAGCACGAACCCGGTCGTCAGCTCGCGCCCCGGCTTGAGGCCGCGCGCGTTCTTCAGCACGACGCCGTCGCGCACGGCGACGCGGCGCACCGGACCTGTCTCGCCGCCCAGCACCTGCTCGCCCGGTTCGTCGCCCCAGCGCGGCGTGTACACGCCGATGCCGTCGGCGGCGACGAGGTGGGAGTTCAGGTTCGTGACGGTGAGGCCGGGGTGCCCCGGGATCCCGGCCCGCAGGGCGACCGTGCCGATCTCGGGGCGCCCCTTCGGCGTCGTGGAGAAGGTCGAGTTCCACCCCGCGAGGCGGGCGTTCCACAGTCCACCGGTGCGCGACCGCGCCGTGCCGAGCGGGGCGCCCGTGCGTCCGATGTCGTAGAAGTCCCCGTTGACCGCGCCGACGACGTCCGGGCCCGCAGCGCCGGCCAGGTCGAGCACGGTGTCGGTCGCGGCCACGCGACCGGTGTTGACGACGTCCCACGAGACGCCGGCCTCGCGGTAGTCGACGCTGAGCAGGCGCAGCTGCACCGGACCGTGGCCGCGGTCCTCGGTCCACGTCGTCAGCAGGACGCCGGGGGCCACCTGCTGCTGCTCGACCGCGCCGCCGACCCGGGCGGCCGCGTCGCCGGGCGCCACCAGCACCGTCGGCATCGCGAATCCGACCAGCAGGGCGGCGATCGCCGCGCGGGTACGGGAGGTCCGAGGGCGCACGTCGGCACCGTACTAGGGTGCGCGCGTGGTGCCGTGGAACCGCTTCGTGGAGGGTGACAACCTCGACGTGCTCCGGCATCTGGTCGCGCAGGGCGAGCACGTCGATCTCATCTACATCGACCCGCCGTACAACACCGGCAACGACTTCGCCTACCGCGACGACATCCGCGGCGACGCCGTCCGCACGCGCCATGAGGCCTGGGTGGAGATGATGCGGCCCCGCCTGGAGGCGGCGCGCGACCTGCTGGCACCCGGGGGAGCGCTGTTCGCCAGCATCGACGACCACGAGGCCGCCTATCTGCGGCTGCTGCTCGACGAGGTGTTCGGCGAGGAGTGCTTCCTGGCCCAGATCGTGGTGAACCTCAACCCCAAGGGCCGCCAGCTCGGCCCGGGGTTCGCCACGAGCCACGAGTACCTGCTGGTCTTCGCGCGCGACCCCCGCGCGTGCGTGCTGGAGGCGTCGTCCACCGAGGCGGTCGACCCGGCCGACTTCCCCCAGCGCGACGAGGAGGGCCGGGCGTTCCGGCACCTGCCGCTGCGCAACACGAACAAGAAGTTCAACCCGGCCACCACCCCGACCCTGCACTACCCGCTGTACGGCGACGCCGCCTCGGGCCGGGTCGCCACCGAGCCCTTCGCCGACGCTGTCGAGATCTGGCCGGTCTTCGGCGACGGTCGTCCGGCGGTGTGGCGGTGGAGCGCCGCCCTGGCCGCCGAACGCCCCGACGACCTCGTGTGCCGGCGGATCCGGGGCCGCCTGGGCGATCGAGTCGACGTCTACCAGCGCGACTGGCTGCACCCCGGACGCCGTAAGAAGCTCAGCACGATCTGGATGGCCGAGGAGGTCGGCTCCACCGACACGGCGGTGGCCGAGCTCAAGGCGATCGTCGGCCACGTCTTCGAATCGCCCAAGCCGACCGGGCTGATCCGCCGCATCCTCGCCACCATGCCCGACGACGCGCGGGTGCTCGACTTCTTCGCCGGCAGCGGCACCACCGGCCACGCCGTCGCGTTGGCCAACCTCGCGGACGGCGGCACGCGGCGCTGCCTCTCGGTCGACCGGGCCGAGCCCACCCGGCCCGGCTCGAACGCCCACGCGGCCGGTCTGCTGACCGTCGCCGACATCACCCGTGCACGGCTGCGGGCCGTGGCCGAGCAGCTCGGCGGCGGGTTCGAGGAGTGGCGGCTCCCCGGCAGCTGACCCGGCCCTGTCACCGGCCGTACCCGGCCCTGTCACCATGGGCCCATGCAGACCTCCCCCCGCGTCGCCCTCGTCACCGGTGCCTCCAGCGGCATCGGCGAGGCCACCGCCCTGCGCCTGCTGCGCGCCGGGTTCGTCGTCTACGGCGTGGCCCGCCGTGTCGACCGCATGCAGGGCCTCGCCGACCAGGGCGTGCACGTCTTCGGCATGGACCTCACCGACGAGGCGTCCATGACCGCGGGCATCGAGCGCATCGTCGCCGAGCAGGGCCGCCTCGACGTGCTGGTCAACAACGCCGGCTACGGCGCGTACGGCGCCGTCGAGGAGGTCGCCATCGACGAGGCGCGCCGCCAGTTCGAGGTCAACCTCTTCGGCCTGGCGCGGCTGACCCAGCTGGCGATCCCGGTGATGCGCGAGCAGGGGAGCGGTCGCATCATCAACATCTCCTCCATCGGCGCGGTCATCTACGAACCCTTCGGCGCCTGGTACCACGCCACGAAGTTCGCCGTCGACGGCTTCAGCGACAGCCTGCGCGTGGAGGTCAGGCGGTTCGGCATCGACGTCGTCCTTGTGCGCCCGGGCACCATCCGCACCGAGTGGAACGAGATCGCCCGCACCAGCCTGGTCGAGACGAGCGCCGCGGGTCCCTACGCCCGTTCGGCCCGCAAGGCGGCCCGCACGCTGGAGTTCTTCGACCGCCCGGCGTTCTCCTCCGGTCCGGACTCGGTGGCCCGTGCGGTCGAGTCGGCGGCCACCGCACGGCGTCCGCGTACCCGGTACGCCGCCGGGCGCGGCGGCATCCTCATGCCGGCGACGCGGCGGCTGCTGCCCGACCGGGTCTTCGACGCCGTCATCGGACGGCTCTTCGTCTGAGCCGCCGGCGCTGCCGAAAGGCTCAGGCCACGCCGGCTGCCTTCTCCAGCGCCACCAGCTCCTCGTCGAGGTGCGTGAGCAGCTTCTGCAGGCTCGGCACGGTGCGGCGGCAGCCGGTGAGCCCGAACATCAGCTGGCCGTCGTAGCTGGTGCAGGTGATGTTGAGGGCCATGCCGTTGATCGGGATCGACAGCGGATAGGTGCCCACCAGCTTCGCGCCGTTCCAGTAGTGGGTGGTGCGCGGGCCGGGCACGTTGCTGATGATGAGGTTGTAGGGCGGCCGCACGATGCCCTGCATGCGCAGCAGCGGCGTGATGATCGCCGGCGCCTGTCCCAGGGCGCTCATCGCCAGGATCTGCACCGGGGTCATCGACGAGAGCCCCTGCTTGCCGTCCTTCATCGACCGGTGGATCGCGGTGAGCCGGTCGGCGGGGTCGGCCTGGTCGGTGGCGAGCTGCACCATCACCGCCCCGACCGCGTTGCCGCCCTCGGCCGAGGCGATCTGCGACTGCTTGGCGTTGAGGCCGACCGGCACCATCGCCACCAGCGGTGCGTCGGGCAGGGCGTCGAGATCGAGCAGGTAGGCCCGCATCGCGCCGCTGCACATCGCCAGCACGACGTCGTTGATCGTCGTCCCGGTCGCCTTGCCGATGGCGCGCAGCCGCTCGATCGGCCAATCGTCGGCGGCGAAGCGCCGGGCACCGGTGATGCGCTGGTTGAAGATCGTGCGCGGTGCGTAGAGGGAGACCGCGGACGTCTCGTTGCGCACCGCCCTGCGCAGGGTGCGCACCAGCGCGGTCGGGAGGCCCGCGGCCTCGGCGGTGATGCCGAACGCCGTCCGCAGCGCCTCCATCGGGACGCCGGCCAGCCCGCTGCCGGTGTCGGCGGTGGCGGCCGGGGCCGAGGACGACGGCTTGCGCGGCCGCGCGCCCCACGGTGCCGGCATGCCGCGCTTGTCGGGGTCGGTGGAGAGCGTGCTCTGGAGCAGGCGCATCGCCGAGACGCCGTCGACCACCGAGTGGTGCACCTTGGTGTAGAGCGCGACCTTGCCGTCGGCGAGGCCCTCGATGATGTGGGCCTCCCACAGCGGGCGCTCCCAGGCGAGGCGCGTGGAGTGCAGTCGCGAGCACAGCTCGAACAGCTCGCGGTAGCGGCCCGGTGCGGGCAGGGCGCTGTGGCGCACGTGATGCTCGATGTCGAACTGGGTGTCGGGCTTCCACACCAGCTGGCCACCCGTGCGCACCGACCGGTGCGGGTGCTTGAGGAAGAGCGGCCCGATCTCGTCGACGTCGCGCATGTACTCGTACATCTCGCGGATGTAGTCGGGGCCGGCGTCGGCGGGCTTCTCGAACAGCTGCAGGCCCCCGACGTGCATCGGCATGCTCCGGTTCTCGGCCAGGAGGAACGCCGAGGAGGTGGGATCGATGGGAGGGAGCACGGGCGAGCCTTTCCGCGGGGGAGGTGAGCTGGGTCACAGCATGCACCGGGGCCAACGACGCCGCGCGTCCGGGGTCACGAATCCTCCACAGGCCGGACACGGGTCGGCGTCCTCCCCAGGCGGACGCGCACCCCTGCCGCATGGTGTGGCGCGGACCCTAGCGTCGGGGCACCCCGGATCGCCCGGGGTTCGCCCGACCCGGGCGAGATCTCTCGGGAGGTCCCTACCTATGTCCCTGTCCCTGCCCCGATCGGCGTCCCGGCTCCCGCTCCTCGTCGCCGGCGTCCTGCTCGGCTGCGGCCTCGGCGCCGCCGGTGTCGCCGGCGCCGCTTCCCCTCACGCCGCCGTCGCGCCCTACGAGCCGGCCCCCGACACCGTCGTCGCCGTCGAGGGCGACGCCGCCAACGGGTTCACCATCCACCACTACGACGGCACCACGCTCTTCCCGCCCACCGACTCCGAGGCGAACGCCGAGTGCGGTGAGTACGACACCAAGGTCGAGCGGGTGCGCTGCCGTACCGAGGTGCGCACCTGGTACCGCGACCTCGCCGTGCTCCAGCAGGCCCTGGGCTACGCGCACGCGTCCGCCTGACCGCTCGCGCTAGGGTCGGGCCGTGGAGTCCGAGCGGCCGGTGCGCGATGCGCCCGGTGAGCTCGAGGCCCGACTCGAGGCCGCGTGGAGTCGCGGGCGCAGCTCCCTGCGCTCGCGACTCGAACGGCTCTCCTCGCTGCGGTGGGCGATCCTCCAGTGCGCGCTGGCGGCCGGGGTCGCCTGGTTCCTGGCCAAGCACGTCGTCGGTCACCCGCAACCGGTGTTCGCGCCGATCGCAGCCGTCGTCAGCCTCGGCACCTCCTACGGTCAACGGCTGCGCCGGGTCGCCGAGGTCACGGCAGGGGTCGCGATCGGCGTGCTCGTCGGCGACCTGCTGGTCTCCTGGGTCGGCACCGGCTGGTGGCAGCTCGCCCTCATCGTCGCCCTGGCGATGTCGACCGCCCTGCTGATGGACGCCGGCACCCTGTTCGTCAACCAGGCGGCGGTGCAGTCGATCTTCGTGGCGGTGCTGCTGCCCGGCACCGGGGGCGCGCTTACCCGCTGGACCGACGCGTTGGTCGGGGGTGCGGTCGCCCTCGTGGCCGCCACCGTCGTGCCCGCGGCGCCGCTGCGGCGTCCCCGTGAGCAGGCGGCCGTGGTGGTGCGCACCGTCGCCGACCTCCTGCGCGGTGCCGCCCACGTGATGGTCGAGGGCGACGCAGAGGAGGGCCTCGAGCTGCTCGCCCGCGCGCGTGCCACCGACGTCCTCATCCGGCGCCTCCAGGCGGCGGCCGACGAGGGCATGGCCGTGGTCGCCTCCTCCCCGTTCCGGGTCCGGCATCGCCCCACGATCCGGCGGATGGCCGACCTGGTCGGGCCGATGGACCGGGCCCTGCGCAGCACCCGCGTGCTGGTGCGCCAGGTCGCGGTGGCCGCCTACCACCGCCGCCCGATCCCGCACTCCTACGCCCGGCTGGCCGACGACCTCGCCGACGCCGTCGACCTGGTGGTCGCCGAGCTGGCCGCGGGTCGCATGCCCGAGGCCGCGCGGCCGGCGCTGCTCGAGATCGGCGCGGGCACCGGTCAGGTGGAGCGCTCGGAGGAGATGACCGCCGAGGTGGTGCTCGCCCAGATCCGCTCGGTGATCGTCGACCTGCTGCTGCTCACCGGCATGGGGCAGCTGGAGTCGACCGACGCCCTGCCGCCTCCGCCGCGCTGAATCCGCGCTGAGTCTGATGGTGGTCCGTCGGCGGGTCAGAGGCTGGCGCGCAGCTCGCGGACGACGGCGTCGACCACGGCGATGAAGTCGCCGCCGGTCTCGCTGGCGACCGCACGCTGGCGTTGGTAGGACGCCCCCCGCTCGAGGATCCCGCGGACGCCGTCCAGCTCGGCCGCGCAGCCGAGGCGGTCGGCGACCGGCGCGAGGCGCACCAGCAGGTCGGCGAGGTCGTCGGTGACGAGCCGCTCCTCGTTGCGCGCATCGAGGATGACGATCGCGTCGAGCCCGTAGCGCGCGGCCCGCCACTTGTTCTCCTGCACGTGCCACGGCGGCAGCACGACCGGCGTCTCGCCGGCCGCGATGCGGGCGTCGAGGTCGACGACGAGGCAGTGGATGAGGGCGACGATCGGGGCGAGGTCGGCGAAGGTCGAGATGCCGTCGCAGACGCGCGTCTCGAGGGTGCCGAGGTTCGGGGCGGGCCGCACGTCCCAGCGGATCTCGTTGAGCTCGTCGATGACGCCGGTCGTCAGCTGGTCGGAGACGAAGTGCTCGAACTCGGACCAGTCGGTGAACTGGAAGGGCAGGCCGGCGGTCGGCAGCTGCTGGAACATCAGCGCCCGGTTCGAGGCGTAACCGGTGTCGACGCCCGACCAGATCGGGGAGGAGGCCGAGAGTGCCTGGAGGTGCGGGTAGTAGGTGAGCAGTGCCGAGAGCACCGGCATCACCCGGTCGCGCTCGGCCATGCCGACGTGCACGTGCACGCCCCAGATGAGCATCTGGCGCCCCCACCACTGGGTGCGGTTGATCAGCTCCTCGTAGCGCACCCCCTCGGTCAGCTGCTGGCTGGTCCAAGAGGCGAAGGGGTGCGTGCCGCCGCCGTAGAGGTCGAGGCCGAGCTCGTCGGCGGCCGGCACCACGGCGTGCAGCGTGCGGCGCAGATCGGCCATGGCCTCGGGTACGGAATCGCAGACGCCGGTGACGACCTCGACGGTGTTGCGCAGCAGTTCCTTGTGCAGCCGCTCGGGGTCGGGCATCCGGGCCTTGGCCCGGGCGAAGAGGTGGGCGGCCTCGTTGCGCAGGTCGCGGGTGCGGCGGTCGACGAGCGCGAACTCCCACTCCACCCCCAGGGTGGGTCGGGGCGAGGCCCGGAAGTCGATCCGCACGCGATCAGCCTTCCACAATCACCGCCATCGCAGGCCGACATGACAGCATCGCCCGCGTGACATCGTTGGAGCCCAGGGAGGTCAACCTCACCATCGACCTGTGCCTGCGTATCGGCGAGGTGCTGCTGTCCTCGGGCGCCGGCGCGGCCGACGTCACGGCCACCATGCAGTCGGTCGCGCGGCACCTCGGCCTGCGCCATCCCGACCTCGACGTCACCTTCACCAACCTGACGATGAGCTTCCAGGCCGCGCCGGAGGAGCAGCCGGTCAGCCACACCCGGCTCATCAAGCATCGCGACATCGACTACGAGGACCTCACCCAGGTCGACCACCTGGTGCGCGACCTGCTCGCCGACCGGGTCGACCTGCGCGAGGCACGGGCCCGGCTGGCCCGGCTGGTCTCCTCCGGGCACCCGACCGCCCGGTGGAAGGTGACCCTCGGCTGGGGCGTCATGTGCGGCGCGGTGGGCGTGCAGTTCGGCGGCAGCCTGCTCGTCGTCGTCCTCGCGTTCCTGGCCGCGGTCACCATCGACCGGCTCCAGCTGCGCATGGCCCGGCGCCGGCTGCCGGCCTTCTACCGGCAGGTGGCCGGCGGAGCGATCGCCACGGTCATCGCGGTCGCGGCGGCGGCCGCCGACCTGCCGGTCGACACCTCGCTGGTCGTGACCGCCAACATCGTCATGCTGCTGGCGGGGGTCGGCTTCATGGGCGCGCTCCAGGACGCCCTGACCGGCTTCTACGTCACCGCGGGCGCCCGCATCACCGAGGCGATGCTCGCCACAGCGGGCATCATCGCCGGCGTGTCGGGCGGCCTGTCGTTCGCCGACGCGATCGGCGTCGACGTCGGTCGCCTCGATCCGGGTGCCGTCGATGTGAAGTCGGCCGGCCTCATGGCCCTCGGCGGCGCGGTCTGCGCGGCCGCCTTCGGCTACGCCACCTACGCGCCCAGGCGCAGCCTCGCGCCGATCGGCGTCGTCGCCGGCGTCGCGATGCTCATCTCCCAGGCGATCTCCTCCCAGGGCTTCCGCGGCCCGTGGTCGGTGGCGATCTCGGCACTCTTCGTCGGCCTGGTCAGCTGGACGCTCTCGGGCCGGTTGCGGGTGCCGCCGCTGGTGATCGTGGTGCCCGCGGTGGTGCCGCAGCTGCCGGGCCTCTCGATCTACCGCGGCCTCTCCCTGCTGGCCGAGGACGGCGGACGCGCGGCCACCTCCGAGGGGCTGTTGGCCATCATCACCGCCGCCTCGGTGGCGATCGCGCTGGCCTCGGGCGTGATCCTCGGCGAGTACATCGCCCAACCGCTCGAGCGGGAGGCCCGCAAGCTGGAGTCCCGGTTGGCCGGTCCGCGGCTGGTCGGTCCGCTGCGCGCGAAGCGGCGTCCCTCAGCGGCGCCCGTCGGCGAGGTCGGCGAGACGCGCGAGCCAGGCTGAGGCGGTGACGCCGTCGAAGGGTGCTCGCCGCTCGCGGACGGCGTCCAGGAGCCAGGCGGCGGTGGCCTCGGCCTCGCGGACGACGTCGTCGGGATAGCCGAACAGGGCGCGGTGCTCGACGAACTCGTCCTCGTCGTCGAGGAACACCGAGCCGTCAGCCGCGCGGATGACGTCGAGGTCGAGGTCGATCGCGCGCAGCACCTCGCCGTCGAACACGGGGGGAGTGGAGACGTCGACGTAGGTGTCGACCCAGATGCCCGGGGCGTAGAGGCTGGCCTTCCAGCCGCCGGCGCGGGGAGCGAGCACGACCTTGTCGACCTCGGAGTCGAAGGCCAGTCCCGGTCGCTCGTGATGGGTGCCGCGCGGGCAGCCGAACCAGTCGCCGTGCTCGTCGGTGCCGAGGTGCACGGCCCGGTACTCCCAGTGCGGCCGGTCACCCCACTTCGTCATCCGCACGTGCACCGGCCTCCCCATGGGAGCGACCCTAGGGGAGGCCGGTGACGGACGCGCGGTGAGGAGGCTCAGACGATCTTCGCCGGGAGGGTCTTCTTCGAGACCTGAGCGACGATGTCCTGGTAGCGCGAGCCGGTGAACTTCGCGAAGGTGTGCAGCGCGTGGGCGTCGAGGCCGACGAGCACGCGGGCCTGGTTCTTCTCGATGCCGCGGACGATGATCTCGGCGGCCTTCTCCGGCGTCATGCGGGCGAGCTTCTTGTCGAACAGCTTGGCCGTGGCCTCCTTGTTCTCCTTCGCCGAGACCCGCGCGTTGCGGGCGATCGCGGTCTTGATGCCGCCCGGGTGCACCGAGGTGACGCCGACGTTGTGGCCGGCGATGAGCATCTCCTCGCGGATCGCCTCGGTCATGCCGCGAACGGCGTACTTGGAGGCGTTGTACATGCTCTGGCCCGGGATCGAGAGCAGGCCGAAGAGCGAGGACAGGTTGACCAGGTGGCCCTCGCCGGAGGCGATGAGGTGCGGCAGGAACGCCTTCGTGCCGTGGACGACGCCCCAGAAGTTGATGCCGATGATCCAGTCGATGTCGTCGTAGGCGAGGTCGACGAAGTCGCCCGCCAGCGCGACGCCGGCGTTGTTGATGACGACGTTGACGCGACCGAATTGGTCGGCCACCGCGTCGGCGTAGGTGGTCATCGCGGCGCGGTCGGCGACGTCGAGGCGGTCGGAGCGGACCTCCGTGGCGCCGGCGGCCTTGGCCCGGTCGACCGTCTCGGCCAGGCCGGCCTCGTCGACGTCGGAGAGCGCGAGGATCGCGCCCTTGCCGGCGAGGTTGAGGGCCAGGGCCCGGCCGATGCCGGAGCCGGCGCCGGTGATGACGACGACCTTGTCGGCGAGGTTCTTCATGCGGTCACTTCCTCGTGGGTGGGCGCTGCGGTGGAGACGGTCTCCGCGACGACCGGACGGGCGCCCGGCGTCAGGTGGTAGGCGTCGCGGTCGAAACGCGCGAGCAGCCTCTTGAACGTGAAGGTCGAGCGGGGCCACAGGGTGGTGTTGTTGCCGTGCTCGTCGAGGTACCAGCTCGAGCAGCCGCCGGTGTTCCACACCGTCGGCTGCATGCGCCGCTGGAGGTCGGCGTTGAACGCGGAGGCGGCGTCCTCGGTGACCTCGAGGGCAGCGAGGCCCTCGCGGCGCAGGGTGCGGACGGCGTCGACGATGTAGGCGACCTGGGACTCGATCATGAACACCATGCTCGAGTGCCCCAGGCCGGTGTTCGGGCCGACGATGAGGAAGAGGTTCGGGAACTCCGGCACGGTCGTGCCCTTGTAGGCCGCCATGCCCGTCTCGCTCCAGCGCTCCGCGAGGGTGCGCCCGGTGCGGCCCACGAGGTGCTCGGTGATCGGCAGCTCGGTGGTGTAGAAGCCGGTCGCGACGATGAGGACGTCGATGGGCCGTTCGACGCCGTCGGCGGTGACGATGCCGGACGGCGTGACCCGCGCGATGCGCTCGGTCACCAGGTCGACGTTGTCGGCCGCGAGCGCCGGGTAGTAGGTGTTCGAGATGAGGATGCGCTTGCAGCCGATCGCGAAGTCCGGGGTGACCTTCGCGCGGAGCTCGGGGTCGGCGATGCCGCGTCGGATGTTGGCGCGGGCCATCTGCTGCGCCGGCAGCGCCAGCTTCGGCAGCCGGGTGAACGCCGGCACGTAGCCCTCGCGACCCCAGTAGATGCCGGTGCGGTAGGCCCGGCGAAGCGGCGGGAGGTGCTTGAGCGCGGCCCGCTCGAGACCGGAGTAGGTGCGGTCGTTGCGCGGGATCACCCACGGCGCGGTGCGCTGGTAGACGTCGAGGTGCGCGGCGACCTGCTGCACCTGGGGCACGATCTGGATCGCCGACGCGCCGGTGCCGATGACGGCCACCCGCTTGCCGGCGAGGTCGACGTCGTGGTTCCAGCGGGCGGAGTGGAAGAGCTCCCCGCCGAAGCTCTCGATGCCCTCGATCTCGGGCAGCTTGGGCTCCGAGAGTCCGCCGGCCGCGGAGATCACGGTCTCGGCGAGGTAGGTGCCGCGCGTGGTCTCGACGACCCAGCGGGCGGCGGCGTCGTCCCAGCGTGCGCTGAGGACGGCGGTGTCGAACTCGAAGCGGTCCAGCGTGCCCGAGCGGCGGGCGACCCGCTGGATGTAGGCCTGGATCTCCGGCTGGGGCGAGAACGACATCGTCCAGTCGGGATTGGAGGCGAAGGAGAAGGAGTAGAGCTGGGAGGGGACGTCGCAGGCGGCGCCCGGATAGGTGTTGTCGCGCCAGGTGCCCCCGACGTCGGACCCCTTCTCGATGACGACGAAGTCGGACTCGCCGGCCTCGTTGAGCTTGATCGCCGCGCACAGGCCGCCGAAGCCGGCGCCGATGACGAGGTGACGGACCCGCTGCACGGACGGGTCGCGGCGGGTGGGGGAGTGGGACATGGGACCGACGCTACTGGCGCTATTGAAAAAACGTCAATAGACTCACGCACGTGTCCCTGCCCACGCGTACCCGCCTCACGCCCGAGCAGCGCCGCCACCAGTTGCTCGACCTCGGCGTGCGCCTGCTGGCCGACCGATCGCTCGACGAGCTGAGCATCGACATGCTGGCCGAGGAGGCCGGCATCTCGCGGGGGCTGCTCTACCACTACTTCGGCAACAAGCACGACTTCCACCGGGCGGTGGTCCGGCGGGCCGCCGACGACCTCATCGCCCAGACCGCGCCGCCTGTCGCCGGCGATCCGGTCGAGCGGCTGCTGGCCTCGATGAGCGCCTATGTCGACTACGTCGACGCCAACTACGAGGGCTACCTCTCGCTGGTCCGCGGTGCGGGCGGCGGAAACGAGTCGATCCGCGACATCTACGACGAGGCCCGCGCAGCCCTGACCGACCGCATCTTCCGCGAGGACCAGGAGACCCTGGTGCCCGACACCCCGGCCACCCGCTTCGTCGTGCGCGGGTGGGCGGCGATGGTCGAGGAGCTCGTGCTGGGCTGGAAGGCCGACCCGGGGGCGGTCACGAAGGACGAGCTGATCGTCATCGTGACCGCCACCCTGCCGGCCCTCGTCGGTGTCGTCGCACCGCTGCCGGACGAGGTCGCCGCCCAGCTGGCGGCGCTCAGGACGTCGGGCTCGTGAGGTCGTAGACCGTCGTCCCGTCGACGGTCTGGGCGGTGTAGTTCGCCGCCACCCACGCCGCGATCTCCGCTGCGGCGTCGCTGCCACCCATGCTGCCCATGCCCGAGACCCCGCTGCCGATGAAGTAGTGGATCTCGCCGTCCGCGACGAGGGCCTGGAACTGCGCGAGCGTCGGGCTCGGGTCGCTGCCGTTGAACCCGCCGATCGGCATCACCGAGTGCTCGGTGGCGAGCTGGTAGCCGGCTGCGCTCTGCGAGCCGATGGTCGCCGCGACCCAGGTGTAGGAGTCGGCGTCCTGCTCGAGCAGGGCGACCATCTCCGCGCTCGGGTCGCTGCCGTCGATGAGGCTGCCCGCCGACCGCATGCCCTGGCCGAGGGTGCCCATGAGACCGCCCTGGGTGCCGCCCTGGGTGCCGGTCGGAGGCGTCCCCTGCGTGCCGGTCGGAGGCGTCCCGCCGGGCATGCCGCCCATGCCGCCGGGGCGTCCGCCGCCGAACCCGAAGCCGCCGGAGCCGGCCGGACCGGCGCTGGGGATCGAGCCGGTGTGCGGCTCGGAGGCGGTGGCCAGGGAGTAGGCGCCCGGAGCCGCGAGGCCCAGGACGACGGCCAGCAGCGCGGTCGCGGCGGCGATCCGGCGCGGCAGCAGCGAGACACCGGCCAGCACGAGGGCGGTGGCGAGGCCGCCGATCAGCACGACCCAGCGCAGCCAGGGCTGCCAGTCGCTGCGACCGAGCAGCACGAAGCCCCACACGGAGGTGAAGGCGAGCGTCGCGCCGAGTACGGCGCCGGCCCACAGGGACGTGCGCCGCTGCCAGGCAGCCCAGCCGCCGATGCCGACGAGGGCGCCGATCGCCGGGGCGAGGGCGACGGTGTAGTAGGCGTGGAAGATGCCCGCCATGAAGCTGAAGGTGAGGCCGGTGGTGACCAGCCAGCCCAGCCAGATCGTGACGCCGGCACGCGCCCGCACCCGCTCCAGCACGGGCAGGCGACGCACCAGCAGCAGCGCGGCGATGCCGAGGATGAGCGCGGCCGGGATGAGCCAGGCCGCCTGGGCGCCGATCTCGTCGTTGAACAGGCGCCCGAGGCCGGTCTCGCCCCACATGCCGCCGCCGTTGCCGCCACCGCCGCCTCCGACCGAGCCGGTCTCGTTGCCGGTCAGTCGTCCGAAGCCGTTGTAGCCGAGGGTCAGTTCGAGGATCGAGTTGTTCTGCGAGCCGCCGATGTAGGGCCGCGAGGACGCCGGCCACAGCTCGACGATCGCGATCCACCATCCGGCGGCGAGCACCATCGCACCGAAGCCGAGCAGCAGCTGCCCGAAGCGCTTGGCGAGCGGCACGCCGGCGAAGATCAGGTAGGCCAGGCCGAGGGCCGGCAGCACGAGGAACGCCTGGAGCATCTTGGCCAGGAAGCCCAGGCCGACGAGCGCTCCGGCGAGCACGAGCCAGCGGGTCGGGCGACCGCCGTCGGTGCGGCTGGCCTCCACGGCCCGCTGGACGGCGTACGCGGAGCCGGTGAGCAGCAGGACGAGCATCGCGTCGGGGTTGTCGAAGCGGAACATCAGCACGGCTACGGGCGTCAGCGCCATCGTGGCGCCTGCGAGCAGGGCCGCACCGGCCGAACCGGTGGCGCGCTTGACCGCCGCGTAGAGGACGGCGACGCACGCGACGCCCTCGAGGGCCTGCGGCACCAGGATGCTCCAGCTGGAGAGGCCGAAGATCCGCACCGAGAGGCCCATCGGCCACAGCGCCAGCGGCGTCTTGTCGACGGTGATGGAGTTCGCGGCGTCGGAGGAGCCGAAGAAGAACGCCTTCCACGACTCCGAGCCGGCCTGCGCGGCGGCGGCGTAGAAGGAGTTGCCCCAGCCGGACTCCGAGAGCCCGATCAGGTAGAGCGCCGCGGTGGCGGCGAGGAGGGCGGCGAGCCCGATCCGCTCCCACGGGAGCGCACGGCGTCCGTCACCCGAGCCCTCGGGTGGCGAGGTGGGCGACGGGGCGGACGGGGCCGAGGGAGGAGGCGCGACGGTGGTCATGGGACCACTGTCGGCGCCCCCTCTGAGGCGAGCGTGAAGCTGGCCTGTCGGTTTCCTGTGGGGCTCTCAGGCCCCGGTCAGGCCCCGGTCAGGAGCCGGCGACGACCGCCGCGAGCTGGTCGAGGCCCCAGGCGAGGTCGTCGGCGGAGATCACGATCGGCGGCGCGAGCCGGATGGTGGAGCCGTGGGTGTCCTTGGCCAGCACGCCGCGCTCGAGCAGCCGCTCGCAGATCGCGCGGCCGGTGCCGACGTTCGGGTCGATGTCGACGCCGGCCCACAGGCCGCGGGTGCGGAACCCGACGATGCCGTGGCCGACCATCGCTGCGAGCCGGTCGTGCAGGAGGACGCCGAGTTCGGCCGCACGCTGCTGGTAGACGCCGGTGGCGAGCAGGCGCACGACCTCCTCGCCGACCGCGCAGGCGAGCGGGTTGCCGCCGAAGGTCGAGCCGTGCTGGCCGGGGCGCAGGACGCCGAGGACGTCGCGGTCGGCGACGACCGCCGAGACCGGCACGATGCCGCCGCCGAGCGCCTTGCCGAGCACGTACATGTCGGGGACGACGTCCTCGTGGTCGCACGCGAAGGTGCGTCCGGTGCGGCCGAGGCCGGCCTGGATCTCGTCGGCGGCGAAGAGCACGTCGTGGCGGGTGCACAGCTCGCGGACGCCGCGCAGGTAGCCGGCCGGCGGGATGATCACGCCGCCCTCGCCCTGGATCGGCTCGACGAGCACGGCGACGGTGGAGGCGGGGTCGGCGAGGATCGCGGCCTCGAGGGCGGCGAGGTCGCCGTAGGGGACGGTGACGAAGCCGGGGGTGAAGGGACCGAAGCCGTCGCGGGCGTCGGGGTCGTCGGAGAAGCCGACGATGGTGGTGGTGCGGCCGTGGAAGTTGCCGGAGGCCACGATGATGCGGGCCGCGCCGTCGCGCACGCCCTTGACCTCGTAGCCCCACTTGCGGGCGACCTTGATGGCGGTCTCGACGGCCTCGGCGCCGGTGTTCATGGGCAGCACCATGTCCTTGCCGCACAGGTCGGCGAGGGCCTCGGTGAAGGAGGCGAACCGGTCGTGCACGAAGGCGCGGCTGGTGAGGGTGAGCCGGTCGAGCTGCTCGTGGGCGACGCGCAGGAGGTCGGGGTGGCCGTGGCCGAAGTTGAGGGCGGAGTACCCGGCCAGCAGGTCGAGGTGACGGCGTCCGTCGACGTCGGTCATCCAGGCGCCCTCGGCGTGATCGATGACCACCGGAAGCGGGTGGTAGTTGTGCGCCGTGTGCTCCTCGGCGCGACGGAACATCTCGCCGGTGCGCTGCTCGCTCACGATGGTCATCGGTGCCTCCCAGAAATTGTCAGACAATCTGACAGGAGCGTAGCACCGGGGTCGCTCGATGACCTAGGGGATGGCCGACGGGATGGCCGCGGGGAGCTCCACCTCGATGACGGTGTCGCCCGGCTGCGAGCGCAGCGACACCGTGCCGCCGTGGGAGGTGACGATCGCCTCGACGAGCGCCAGGCCCAGGCCCACGCCGCCGGCGCGGGTGCGGGCGGCGTCCCCGCGGGCGAAGCGCTCGAAGGCGTGCTCGAGCAGGTCGGGCGGGAAGCCCGGGCCGTCGTCGTGCACCCGGAAGCCCTGGGGCAGCACGGTCACGGTGATCGTCGAGCCGGCCGGGGTGTACTTGCGGGCGTTGGTCAGCAGGTTGGTGAGCACCTGGTGCAGGCGCAGCTCGTCGCCGAGCACCTCGCACGCGGCGTCCTCGCCGGGGGTCTCGAGCTGCCAGCGGTGCTCGGGGGCGACGACGCGGGCGTCGGTGACCGCCTCCAGGCACAGGCGCACGAGGTCGACGGGCTCGCGCTCGAGCGGGCGCCCGGAGTCGAGGCGGGCCAGCAGCAGCAGGTCCTCGACGAGCGCGGTCATGCGCGCCGCCTCCTCCTCGACCTTGCCCAGCGCGGTCGCCGACATCGCGGCGTCGTCGGGACGGCGTCGGGCCAGCTCGGTGTAGCCGGCGATGGTCGCCAGCGGGGTACGCAGCTCGTGGGAGGCGTCGGCGACGAACTGGCGCACCTGCTGCTCGCTGCGGTGTCGCGCCTCCAGGGAGTCGGCCACGTGGTCGAGCAGCGTGTTGAGGGCGGCACCGACCTGGCCGACCTCGGTGCGCTCGTCGGTGAGATGGGACGGCACCCGCTCGTCGAGATCGATCTCGCCGTCGGCCAACGGGATCTCGGAGACGGTGTGGGCCGTCTCGGCGACCTCGCGCAGCGGACGCAGCTGGCGACGCACCAGGGCGGACGCGGCCAGCGAGGCGAGCAGGATGACGCCGAGGCCGAGCAGGAGCGTAGAGCGCACGAGGTTCGTGACGACGTCGTCGACCTTCGCGGTGGGCAGGCCGGCGGCGACGGCGCCCTGGGCGTCGACGGCCACCAGGTAGGTGCCGCGATCGCCGAGATCGACGCGATGGGGGCGGCCGTCGGCCGGCACCGAGCTGAGCAGCTCGCTCTCCTCGTCGGTGAGGTCGACCCGACTGGTGCGGCCGTTGTCGGCCTGCTCGACGATGCCGCCGAACCAGCCGGTGCCGGACGCCAGGGCGTCGCGGGAGAACGCGGTCAACGTGCCGACGGCGTCGCCCGGGCCGTACAGGTCGCGGCTCCCGTAGCGGCCGTCGCCGTCCGGATCGCCCGGGGCGCCCGTCTGCGGTTGCGCCGGCGGCTGTTGGAGCACCGCCAGCGGCGGGATGCGTTCGGCCCGCTGGAGGCTCGACTTCACGTCGCGGGAGAGCTGGTCGTCGAGGTAGTTGCGTGCCGCGAGGGTCGAGATCGTGCCGACGAGGGCGGTCGCCAGCAGCGCGATGGCCGCGGCGGTGAGGACCAGGCGGGAGGTGAGGGTGCGGGGCAGCAGGCGGTCGCGCATGCGTCAGCCGGTCGGCTTCAGCACGTACCCGGCGCCGCGCATCGTGTGGATCATCGGCTCGCGGCCGACGTCGATCTTCTTGCGCAGGTAGGAGATGTAGAGCTCCACGACGTTCGCCTGGCCGCCGAAGTCGTAGTTCCAGACCCGGTCGAGGATCTGCGCCTTGCTCAGCACCCGCCGCGGGTTGCGCATGAGGAAGCGCAGCAACTCGAACTCGGTGGCGGTCAGGTTGATCTCCTGGCCGTCGCGGAAGACCTCGTGGCTGTCCTCGTCGAGGGTCAGGTCGCCGACGGTCAGCACCGAGGACGACGCCGCCTGCTGCGCGCCCGCGCGTCGCATGAGGCCCCGCAGCCGGGCCACCAGCTCCTCCAGCGAGAAGGGCTTGGTCACGTAGTCGTCGCCGCCCGCCGTCAGGCCCGCGATGCGGTCCTCGACGGCGTCGCGCGCCGTCAGGAACACCACCGGCAGGTCGGGGTCGGTGCCGCGCATCCGCCGCAGCACCTCCAGGCCGTCGAAGTCGGGGAGCTGGATGTCGAGGACCACCGCGTCGGGCTGGAAGTCCCGCGCCGCCTGCACCGCCTTCGACCCCGTGTGGGCCATCTCCACGCCGAAGCCCTCGTAGCGCAGGGCCATGGAGATGAGCTCGGCGATGTTGACCTCGTCGTCGACGACGAGGACGCGCAGGGGAGATCCATCAGGGCGGGTGAGGTCCATGGGCATCACTGTGAGCCAGCTGTCTGTGAGATTCCTGTGCGCCACATCTTGCCGGGCTGGGACTCTCGGCGCGAGACCCCTGGGACAGCACGACGGGCCCGAACCCGTCGTGGGTTCAGGCTGTCGTCGTGAGAGGCGTGGTGCCGGTGGCTGTGCGGAGGTAGTGCTGGCCGTGGGGGCTGGTCCAGAGATAGCTCGTGCCGCCGGTGCCGGGTGGTCCGCTGGTGCTGGTGTAGGTCCAGCCGTGGTGGGTCTTCACACGATGGTGATGTCGACACAGGGCGGCGAGATTGTCTGTGCTGGTGCTTCCGCCTTGATCCCAGGGGACGATGTGGTCGATGTCGGCTGATCTGGCGGGCCTGGTGAAGTGGGGGAAGACGCAGGTGACGTCTCTGAGGATCACCTGTTCCCGGAGGAGTGTGGGGATCTCGTAGGACTCGCTCGACCGGTGTTCGGCGAGGTCGAGGACGGGTCGGACGTGGATCTGGGTGTCGGGGTCGGTGCACCAGGACCGGAGGGTGTCGAGGTCGAGGGCGGTGCGGGTGTTCTCGACCCGAGCGGCCGTACCGAAGGGGTTCTCGCCGGGGGCGTGGCTGATGTGGACGTAGAGCTGGAGGGTCCGCTTGGACCGGACCGGCGGCCCCACCTCGCCAGCCGCGTCGAAGGTCAGGGGTGTTTCGCGTCGTGCGAGTTCGCCGAGTGCCATGGCCCGGCGGGCGTCCAACGACTCCTCACAGCCGAGGTCTTTCAGTTGGGCAGCGACGGCCGCGAGGGCGTCTTCGAGATCCAACGCGTCGGCGAGGTCGAGGGCTCCTTCGATGTCGACCCTGCCGTGGAAGTCGACGTGGCGGGAGTAGATGGTGACGTGTCGCTTGTCGTCGGCCGCTTCGCGCCTGGCCTTGAGGAGCTCGGGGTCGGCTTCTGCTTCGGCTGCCTTGACGGTCTGTTCGATGCCGCGTCCGCCGATGGAGTGCGCGAACGACGCCAGGCGTTGATCGACGAGAGCGACGGCTTCGGGTGAGAGGAGTCGGGTGGCTTGGGCGATCTTGCGTGCCCGCCACACCGGCACCTCGCCGGCCTCCACCCGTCGCCAGCACCGGGGCAGACGGGTGGCGAGTTCGAGGGCGTCGCCGATGTAGTAGTGCCCCGCGTCGGTGGACAGGCCGATGGCGGCGGCGAACTCGTCGATGCAGAACTCCGCGACGAGGGGTGTACCTTGGCCGGCGATGGCGAGGGTGCGTTCGGTGCCGGGGACACACGCGCTGTCCCATTCATCGACGGCCGGGTGCGCGAGGGCCCAGCGTGCGGCGGCGATGAACACGGATCGTTCGGCGTCCTCGGCCACCACCCGCGCATTGCGCGCGAGGACCAGGAGGGACCGCGGGTCACGCGGGTCCGCAAGCTCGGGGAGATCCTGGTGTGGGGTGGTGGAGGCCATGCCTCAGCCTACTCGAACACATGTTCGAATACAAGGGTTCGGAGGGCTGAATCTCGCTGGTCCTGGCTGCCATTCGGGTGTCTGGGCTTCGAGGCCCTCGCCCGGGGGCTCGGCCACCTCAGCCACCGGGCGGGAGCCGCAGATCGTCCCTGCTGTCGGCGTCCATCTTGCTGGGTCTCGCGGCTCGGCGCTGGGGCGCCTCGCACCTCGACCACCGGTCCGGAGGCATCGCCGGTGGCTGAGGTGCGAGCGAAGCGAGCCTCGAAGCCCGGTGAGACGAGCAGCAGCCGGAACCCCACCCGCGTAGCCGGCGCCTTTCGACCCAACGCCGACGGCGACCCGACAGGCGACAGCGCCCACCCACCTGCCTAGCCGGCGCCTTTCGACCCAACGCCGACGGCGACCCGAACACCGAGAGCAACCCGGCACCCACGTAGCCGGCGCCTTTCAACCCGAAGCAGGCGGCGACCCGACAGGCGACAGCGCCACCCACCGCCCTAACCGGAGCCTTTCCCCGAAGCGAACAAGGAAGCCGGGAGCAGACACCGAGCAACGACGACCTCTCCACCGTCAGCAGTCATGCCGCCGGGTCTCGCGGGCTCGGCGCCAGGGCGCCTCGCACCTCGACCACCGGAGGACGACCAACCCCTCAGACCGCCGTCGTCACGATCGTCGCGGCGTCCGGGCGCACGTCGTCCCGGGGAGCGGTGGTGGTGACGGCGACCCCGTGCAGGGCGCGGGGGTGCGGGCGCCCGACGGGGGTGCCGGCGGCGATGCCGGCGCTCCAGACCGACGGGTCGGCCGACGCCGACCCCGACGGCGCCGTCGGCGCCTGCCCCTGCTGGCCCTGCTGCCCGAGCTGTCCCGGCTGGCCCGGCATCTGCCCGAACTGCCCCTGCTGCCCGCCCTGCTGTCCCCCGAACTGCCCGCCGAACTGCCCACCCATCTGACCGGGGAAGCCGCCCCCGCCCGGGCCGCGGAAGCCGCCCGGGCCGCCGAAGCCGCCCTGTCCGCCACCGGTGACGGCGCCGAGCACGGCGGCTCCGGCGCCGCCGAGGGCGACGGAGACCAGCGAGACAGCCGCGACGCCGCGCCAGCCGAGCTGGCGTTGCGAGAGCGGCACGCGCGCTGCGGGACCGGAGGCAGGGGGAGCGGAGGCAGGGGGAGCGGAGGCAGGGGGAGCGGCGTCGGTGGAGGTCGTCATGGCGACCACCGTGGAGCCGCAGCCTGTGCGCATCCTGTGGGATCCACCGGCCCCGGCTGGGAGCCGCGCGCCCTCAGCGAAGGGCGATCAGCGAAGGGCGATCAGTGAGGACCGATCAGCCCACCAGGTCGCGCACGGCCAGCGACGCCATCACCATCGCGCTGCCGAGCGGCGCCCCGGGGCCGGGATAGAACGGCCCGAAGAGGGACGCCGCCGCGTTGCCGCACGCGTAGAGGCCCGGCACCGCAGTGCCGTCGGGACGCAGGGCGCGACCCTCGGCGTCGATGCGCACCCCGCCCTTGGTGCCCAGGTCGGAGAGCACGAAGCGCGCGGCGTAGAACGGCGCGACCTCGACCGGGCACAGGGCCCGGTTCGGGCCGGGGCTCTCGCCGAAGGCGAAGAACGTGTCGTACTCGTCCTCGCCCCGGCCGAAGTCCTCATCGACCCCGCTGTGACAGAACCCGTTGAACCGCTCGACCTGCTCGACCAGCACGGCGGCGTCCATGCCGAGGTGCAGCGCGAGGTCGGCGATGGTGTCGGCTCGCACCCAGGTGCCGGCGGCGAGATGAGCCTCGGGGTCGCCCTCCGGCATCGCGATCGCCGGCAGCCGCCCGCCCTCGCGGGAGTCGAAGACGAACCACGACGGCACCCGTTCGGCGGCCTGCGCCATCACCCGCCCGAACCGGTCGTAGGGCAGGCACTCGTTGCCGTAGCGGCGACCCGACCGGTCGACCATGAGGCCGCTGCGGAAGCCCAGGGTGAACGAGCCGCCGCCGTCCGGCTGCTCCAGGCCCGGGCAGAACCAGCCGAGGCCGGTCCAGTCGGCGTCGGCGCCTGCGACGAGCGCAGCCGCGATCGGCTCCCCGATGTTGGTGCCCGCCGGCGCCATGGTCCAGGCGACGTCGCCCGGGACGCCGTGCTCGCCGCGCCGTTCGTCGCTGCCCTCGAACCCGCCCGACCCGAGGACGACGCCCCGCCGCGCCCGCAGCTCGACGGCGCCGTGCTCGGTGGTCGCCCACACGCCGACGACGCGGTCGCCGCCGCCGGAGGCCTCGGTGAGGAGATGCCGCACGCAGTGGCCGGTCAGCACCGTGCCGCCCGCCTCCACGAAGCCGGCGGCCAGTCGCGCGATCAGCGCCTGACCGCCCGAGAGCGTGCGGCGTCCGCCCTGGCCGGCGCGGTCGCGCTCGACCGGCGGCCGCACCAGCGCGGCGACCTCGGCAGGCAGCTCGTCGCGGGTGATCGACACGGGCTGGATCGAGCGGCCCGACGGCACCCGGCCGGGCGCGTCGTAGTACTCCGGGAACGGCAGCCACTCGAACGGGACGCCGGCCGCCTCGAGCTCCTCGACCAGCTGGGGTGCCTGGGCGAGGAACGCCTCGATGCGCGCCGGATCGGGCGACCAGTCGGCGTCCCCGGCGAGGACGACGTCGAGGTACTCCCGCGCGGACGCCGTGGAGTCGGGCAGTCCCGCCCGCTGCTGCACGGCACTGCCGGGCAGCCAGCACGCTCCGCCGGAGTAGGCGGAGGTGCCGCCGAGGAAGCCGGTGCGCTCGACCACCGCGGTGCGCAGCCCGGCGCGCGCGGCCAGGAAGGCGGCGGTCATCGCGCCGCCACCGGAGCCGACGACGAGCACGTCGTAGAAGGAGTCGGGGGCATGCTGGCCGTCGGTCACGCGGCCGATCGTCGTCGGTAGAACGTGTTCTCGCAAGGCCCGGGACTCGGCACGGCGTGGCGGCCCCTGGCACGATGGCGCGGACATGGAGGAGACGACGGCGGACACGAGCGCGGACACCACGTCCGGCGCCGCAGCGTCGAGCGAGCGCCCCCGGCCGGAGCTCGCGATCACCTATCCGGCCGAGCTGCCGGTCAGCCAGCGCCGCGACGACATCGCGGAGGCCATCCGCGACCACCAGGTCGTGATCGTGGCCGGCGAGACCGGGTCGGGCAAGACCACGCAGCTGCCGAAGATCTGCCTCGAGCTCGGCCGTGGACGCTCGACGATGCACCGGGCCCGCGACGGCAAGCAGCGCCGCCGCGGCGGCCTCATCGGCCACACCCAGCCACGCCGGATCGCGGCCCGATCGGTGGCCCAGCGCATCGCCGACGAGCTCGGCGTCCCCCTCGGCCCGGATTCGCCGGTCGGCTACCAGGTGCGCTTCACCGACCAGACCAGCCGCGACACCCGCGTGAAGCTGATGACCGACGGCATCCTGCTCGCCGAGCTCCAGCGCGACCGGATGCTGTGGAAGTACGACACGATCATCGTCGACGAGGCGCACGAGCGGTCGCTCAACATCGACTTCCTGCTCGGCTACCTCAAGCAGCTGCTGCCGAAGCGTCCCGATCTCAAGCTGATCATCACCTCGGCGACGATCGACCCCGAGCGGTTCGCCGCCCACTTCGCCGCCCCCGACGGCACCCCGGCGCCGATCATCGAGGTCTCCGGGCGCACCTACCCCGTCGAGGTGCGCTACCGCCCGCTGCTGGAGCTGCCCGAGAACGACGACGACGGCGAACCCATCCAGCGCGACCAGACCGAGGCGATCGTCGAGGCCGTCGGCGAGCTCTCGGCCGAGGGGTCGGGCGACATCCTGGTGTTCCTGCCCGGCGAGCGGGAGATCCGCGACACCGCCGAGGCGCTCGGCGAGCTCGTCACCGCCCGAGGTACCCGCGGCGGCGGCATCGAGGTCGTGCCGCTCTACTCCCGGCTCTCGGCCGCCGAGCAGCAGCGGGTCTTCGCGCCGCACTCCGGTCGCCGTATTGTGCTGGCCACCAACGTCGCCGAGACGTCGCTGACCGTGCCCGGCATCCGTTACGTCGTCGACACCGGCGTCGCCCGCATCTCCCGCTACTCGGTGCGCACCAAGGTGCAGCGCCTGCCCATCGAGCCGATCAGCCAGGCCTCGGCCAACCAGCGTTCGGGCCGATGCGGCCGCGTCGCGCCCGGCATCGCGATCCGCCTCTACTCCGAGGAGGACTTCGAGGGTCGCCCCGAGTTCACCGATCCCGAGATCCTGCGCACCAACCTGGCCAGCGTCGTCCTGCAGATGGCCTCCCTCGGCCTCGGCGATCTCGCCCGCTTCCCGTTCGTCGAGCCGCCCGACCGCCGCAACGTCGCCTCCGGCGTCCAGTTGCTCGAGGAGCTGCACGCGCTCAAGCCCCGGCAGGACGCCGACCGCGGACCCGCCCTCACCGAGATCGGACGCCGTCTCGCGCGGCTGCCGATCGACCCGCGCCTGGGCCGGATGATCCTCGAGGCCGAACGGCTCGGCTGCGTGCGCGAGGTGCTGGTCATCGCCGCGGCCCTCAGCCTCCAGGATCCGCGCGAGCGCCCGGCCGAGCATCAGGCGCAGGCCGACCAGCTGCACGCCCGGTTCCGTGCCGAGAAGTCCGACTTCCTCACCTGGCTCAACCTTTGGCGCTACCTGCGCGAACAGCAGCGCGAGCTGTCGGGCAACGCCTTCCGGCGCATGTGCAAGCGCGAGTTCCTCAACTACCTGCGGGTGCGGGAGTGGCAGGACTTCGAGTCCCAGCTGCGCACGGTCTGCAAGGAGATGGGCATCCACATCGGCCACCCGGCCGACGAGCCCGACGCCGACGGCATCCACCAGGCCCTGCTCTCGGGCCTGCTCTCCCAGATCGGACTGCTGGAGGAGCGGGAGAAGGAGCGCCAGAAGCCCGGCGCGCCCCGCGGACGCCGTCCGCTGCGCGAGTACCTCGGCGCCCGCAACGCACGCTTCGCGATCTTCCCCGGCAGCCCGCTGGCCAAGAAGCCGCCGGCGTTCGTGATGGCCGGCGAGCTCGTCGAGACCAGCCGGCTGTGGGCCCGGCAGGTCGCTGAGATCCAGCCCGAGTGGGCCGAGAAGCTCGCCGGCGACCTCGTCAAGCGCACCTACTCCGAGCCGCACTGGTCGAAGAAGCGCGCCGCGGTCATGGCCCACGAACGCGCCACCCTGTACGGCGTCCCGCTCGTCGCCGACCGGCTCGTCAGCTACGGCAAGGTCGATCCGGCGCTGGCCCGCGAGCTGTTCATCCGCCACGCCCTGGTCTACGGCGAATGGCACAGCCGGCACCGCTTCCTGGAGGAGAACCGCCGCATGCTCGAGGAGGCGGCCGAGCTCGAGCACCGCGCGCGCCGCCGCGACCTCGTCGTCGACGAGCACACCCTCTTCGACTTCTACGACGCCCGCGTCGGCGCCGAGGTGGTCAGCGGCGCCCACTTCGACCGGTGGTGGAAGGACGAGCGGCGTCGGCGTCCCGACCTGCTCACCTTCGACCCCGACATGCTCACCCACGACACCGCCGAGGAGGTCGCGCTCGCCGACTACCCCGAGCAGTGGGTGGGGGAGGGCCTGACGTTCCCGATCAGCTACCACTTCGAGCCCGGGGCGGCCGACGACGGCCTGACCATCGAGGTGCCGGTGGCCACCCTCAACCGGGTCGAGGCCGACGACTTCTCCTGGATCGTGCCGGGGCTGCGCGAGGAGCTGGTCACCGCGCTCATCCGCAGCCTGCCCAAGAACCTGCGGGTCTCCTTCGTGCCCGCGCCCGACAAGGCGCGGGAGTTCCTGGCGACCGTGCCCGCCGGCGAGGAGCCGCTGCTCGACGCCCTCGAACGCTGGTGTCGCTCGACCACCGGCGTCGTCGTCCCGCGCGAGGCGTGGGACTGGTCGAAGGTGCCCGAGCACCTGCGCCCCACCTACCGCGTCGTCGACGACGCCGGCGCCGAGCAGGCACGCGGCAAGGACCTCGACGCGCTGAAGGAGCCGCTGCGCCCGCAGTTCCAGCAGGCCATCGCCGAGGTCGCCGACACCAGCGGCATCGCGGCCACCGGCCAGACGTCGTGGACCTTCGACACCATCCCCGCCACGCACACCGAGCGGCGTGCCGGCCACGAGGTCACGGTCCACCCCGGCCTCGTCGACGAGCAGGACGCCGTGGGCCTCCAGGTCTTCGGCTCCGTCGACGAGCGCGACGCCCGCCACCGCCTCGGCGTCCGGCGGCTGCTCGCCCTCGAACTGCCCGACCCGACGGCCGCCGTCCTCGACTCGCTGACCAACCTGGAGAAGCTCGGCCTCGCCGGCTCGCCCTATCCGAGCGTCGCCGACCTCCTCGCCGACTGCCGCCTGGCGGTGCTCGGCGACGCCGTCGACGCGCGGCCCCCGGTGCGCGACGCCGCGGCGTACGAGGCGCTGAAGGCCGGGGTCGCCCGCGAGCAGGAGCCGCGCATCCGCGCGGTGCTCGCCGACGTGTTGCGCGTGCTGGGGGAGTGGCGCGAGGTCGACCGGCTGCTCACCGGCCGTGCCGACCTGCCTCTCCTGCCGGCGCTCACCGACCTGCGTGCCCAGGTCGGGCGCCTGATGGCGCGCGGCTTCGTCGCCGAGGCCGGGGCCGCGCAGCTGCGGCGCTATCCCGCCTACCTCGCCGCCGCCCGGCAGCGCCGCGAGCGGCTCGGCGAGGGTGCGCCCGCCGTCGTCCGCGACCGGCAGCTGGCCGACCAGATCGCCGACCTCCAGGACACCTGGCTGCACCGTGTCGAGGCCCTGCCGCCGGGGCGGCCGCCGGGCGCCGCCCTGCGCACCGTGCGCTGGCTACTGGAGGAGTACCGCATCTCGCTGTGGGCCCAGCAGCTCGGCACCGCCGTGCCGGTCAGCGACCAGCGCATCCGCAAGGCCCTGGCGGCCGAGGCATGAGCGGCGACGTGCTGACCACCCGACGCTCCGAGCCGGTGCGCGAGGGCGAGACGCTCCATGTCGGCGACGGCGGTCTCGTCGAGGCCGAGGGCGGACGGCTGTTCGTCGGCTCCGGCGGTCTGGTGCGCGTCACCGGCCCCGCCCGCGTCACCCTGATCGACGACGGCCACGGTCTCCTCGACGGGCGAGCGCCGGCGCGCGCCCTGCTGCTCGACGGTGATCTCGCCGCCGACGGCGGCGAGGCCTGGACGGCGCCGATCGTCGGCTGGCAGCTGCGGGGGACGGCGACCGTCACCCCGCTCGCCGGGCCCTCGGCCACCCCGTCGGCGCCCTCGCCGCGCCGCACCGTCGCCGAGGGACGCCTGGTGCAGGTGCGCCCCGTCGACGCCCGCGACCCCGACGTGATCTGGGAGAGCCTCCTCGCCACCGCCCGGCCGCCCCGACCGGACGCCCTCCCGCTGCCGGCGGAGCCGGTCGACCTCACCGCCTGGAGCGGTCCGATCCTCGAGGCGCTGCGCTCGGCAGGCGGGCGTCCGCGGGGCCGGGCGGTGGAGACCGCCGACCGGGTCGACGTCGAGGTGCGATGCAGCGACCCTCGGGCCGCGCTCCTCCAGGTCGCCGGTGCGCTCGCGCTTCCGCCGGGGATCGTCGTCGTCCAGGGCTCTGACGGCTGGTCCCTGCTGGCCGATGCCGGCCTGCGCATCCGCGTGGCCTGAGGTGGTCGTGATGGGCGTCCCCGCACCGAGGATTGGGACGCCGAGAATCGGGTAGGTCCGCAGCGCACGCGGCGTCTCGGGGGCGCCGCCGAGGTGAGGACGCATCGTGGGGGACCTCGAAGTCGACATCGACGGCCTGGAGGGGCTCGTCTCGTCGCTCGGCGCCATCAAGAGCGGCCTCGACGACACCCGGCGGGTCGTCGACGGCAGCGCGAGCAGCATGGGATCGGCCGATGTCGCCTCGGCCCTCGACTCCTTCGAGGACCACTGGGACGACGGTCGCGGTCGCGTGAAGGAGAACATCGAGGCGATCGTCAGCGCGGTCGAGCAGTCCGCGCAGGCCTACCGCCAGGCCGACGACGACCTGCGTGACGGCCTGCGCGACTCGGTGACGTCGTCCACCCCGACCACCTCTCCTCCCGCGGGGCCGACGCCGTGAGCGGCGGACCCGCGCTCGCCGGCCTCGCCGGCCGCCTCGGCTTCTCCATCACCGTCCCGCAGAGCTGGTACGAGCTCGAGTTGCGTCCCGCCCTGCGCGACGACGCCATCCGCCGGATGGTCGATGAGCGCACCCGCGGCATCCCGGAGCTGTGGGAGCAGCGCGGCGCGGTCCGCGCGCTCCTGACCCGGCAGGCGGCCGACGCCTGGGATTCCGGTGCGGTCTACGCCGCAGGGTTCGCCCTCCCGACCGAGGACGGACCCATCACCGGGTCCTGCACGATCTCACTCGTCGAGGATCCCTCGGCCGCGGCCGACGCCGCGCCCATCGGTCTCGACGAACGGTTCACCGAGCGTCCCCGGGGCGCCGACCCGCTCGCGCCGTGGTCGCGGTCGTCGATCGTCCAGCTCGACGGCGGCACATCCTGCGCCCGCAGCGTCGGCATCGACGACGCGCCGCTGCCCGGCGGCGGACTGGTGCGCCACGTGTTCGCCGTCACCGCCGTACCGGTCCGCGACAGCGCCCGCCTCTTCCTCCTCGCCTTCAGCTCCCCGGTGCTGCCGTTGGTCGACGAGCTCCACGAGCTGTTCGACGCCGTCGCCTCCACCTTCCGCGTGGTGCCGTTGGAGGCCGATGCACGTGAGGGGGACCGCCGATGAGGCCCCGCGACTGGCAGGAGGTTTTCGGCTTCGACGATCCCACCCCCGGTGACCCCTTCGTCGTCCGCGATGTGGCGCGGCGGTGGGGCGCGATCGGATCCGAGGCCCAGTACGCGGAGGGCAAGCTGCGCGGTCTTCTCGGCGACGACGCGATCGTCACCTGGATCGGCCAGGCCGGCGATCAATTCCGCACCCGATCGAGCAAGCTCCCCGACCAGCTCGGCAAGGTCGCCGACTCCTACCGCCTCGCCTCGGAGGCGATGACGTGGTGGGCCGGTCGGCTCGAGACCCACCAGCATGCCGCCGACCGTGCCCTCGTCGACGGGCGCTCGGCGAAGGCCGACCTCGAGCACGCCCGGTCCCGGTTGACCAGCGCTCTCGGCGACGTCGATCTCGCCGACCGTGCCCCCGCTCTCACCGCGCTGGCCCCGACCCCCGAGCAGGTGCAGGACGCTCGTGATCGGCTCCATGCGGCGGAGCAGGCGCGTTCGGCGGCTCAGGGGCTCGTCGACGACGCCGAACGTCGCCTCGATCTCGCCCGACGGCTGGCGATGGACGCTCGCGACGCGCGCGAGAGCGACGCCCGCGAGACCACACGCCGCATCCACGAGGCCTCCGAGGCCGGCATCCCCGAGCGGTCCCGCTGGCAGAAGATCAAGGACGGCGCCAAGGCCGCCTGGGACTTCGTCGTGACCGTCGCGAAGGTCGTCGTCGCCGTTCTGGCGATCGTCGCCCTCGTCGTCGGCGGACCGATCGCCTGGTTCGTCTTCGCGGCCGGACTCGTGCTGCTGGCCGATGCCCTCATGAAGTACGCCGACGGCGAGGGCAGCCTCTTCGACGTCGGCCTGGCGCTCCTCGGCTGCATCCCGGGCGTGAAGGGCCTGACCTCGTTGGCCGCGATCCGAGGCGCCCTCCGAGCCGGCGGTGCACTCAGGGCCGCGGGACACGTGCTGGCAGCCGGCAGGACCGCTGTCGTCGAGATGGCCGGCGCCGTGCGGTCGCTCTCCACGGGGGCTGTGGCGATGCTGCGGTCCCTGCGCAGCAGCGACACCGCTCTGGGGTCCCTCTTCGCCGGGGGCAACAGGCTCCTCGGGGCAGCCGATCTGCCCACGAGCGGCCGGCTCGGCGATCTGCTGGCCGGCTACGACCGGTTCGGCGATACGGGCGACGCCGCGACGTTCCTGCGTCAGTACGTCGACGAGGCCGGGGAGTACCGGTGGCCCGACCATGTCGCCAACGGCTTCGCCGACAGCCAGAGCGCCGTCCTCCAGCACCGGCCGGGCGACGTCCTCGACCGGTTCGGCAGCGAGAAGGGGCGCTTCCTCTCCCCGGATGGCACCCCCTTCGCCGAGCGGGCCATCCCGCCGCGCAACCTCGACCCGACCCGTCCGAACCTCGACTACCACCGCTACGAGGTGCTGCGGCCCTTCGATGCCGAGACCGGGTACATCGAGCCGTGGTTCGGGCAACCCGGTGGCGGGCTGCAGATCCTGTTGGATGGTGCCCACTTCCCCGACGCGCAGGGTGCCCGGGTGAATGTCGAGTGGTTGATCGACAACGGCTACCTCAAGGAGTTGCCCGTCTCATGACGACACTGCGTGACTTCAAGGCCTGGCACGATGCCCGGGCCTACGACGACGTGTGGATCGAGGGACTCTCGACCGGTGGCCGCCGGGAGCAGGGGTTCGTCGTGCGGCCTGCCGGCGCCCGGTGGAACCTCTCGTTCTTCGAACGCGGGCAGGAGGAGCTCCTGGAGGGCGATCTGGACGAGACGGCCCTGGTCGCCCTCCTGCGCCGCGAGGTCGAGCGCATCCATCGGCCGCGACCGTGACGCCGTCCTCCTCCGATCCCACGCCCCCTACCCGCCCACGACGGTCAGGAGACCGACTGATGGATCCCGAGGCCGCCCGCGATCGTCTTCGAGCCGCCGGCGTCCCCGATGCCGACGTGGTCCTGCCGGGCGACGCCCCCGCCGCGCTGCGTCAGGGCGCCCTGGTCGTCCGCGACCTCACGCCGACCGGTGGTGGTGTGGAGGTGCTCGCCACCGACTACGGAGGCGAGGACGTCCTCGAGCGCTGCTCCGATCTCGCCGAGGCCCTCGCGTTCGTCGTCGAGCGCTGCACTGCGGCGCTGCCGTCCCCGCGGGTGGTCGATCGGGCACTCCTGGCCCGGGCCGGTGTGCACCGCGACCGCTTCGTCGAGGAGGTCCGCTCGGGCCTCGCCTCCGCCGGTGCCCCCTCGGTGCGCACCGAGCTGTGGGACGGCGCCGTCGTCGACCGCTTCGGGGCCCTCGACGGCTTCCTCCTCTGGCCCGAGGGCACCCCGTTCGCCGAACGGTCGTTGCCGCCGGCCGTGCTCGACCCGACGATGCCGGACCTCGGCCTGCGCACGTTCGGGGTCGCGGCCCCGCTACCGGTGCTGGCCCGCATCACCGAGCCCTGGTTCGGCCAGCCCGGCGGCGCCGTCGTCCTGCGGCTGCCGCAGGGGCTGACCGTGCGCGACCTCCTGCTGCGCGCCCTGCTGGTGCCGCTGCGCGTCGAGGAGTGAGGGGGCTCGGCCCACGCACCGGCGGGTAGGTTGAGGCGGTGCCCGACCGCCCCGACCGCCCGCACCGCCATCACCGGCCCGCGCCGAAGACCACGGAGTTCTTCGACGCCTACGTCGGCGGCGACGATCCCGCGGGCCTCACCGAGGCCGGCGAGCTCGCGGCGCGGGTGCTCGTGCGCGGCGCCGACGACCCGGCGCTCGCCGAGCGCATCGTGCACCTCGCCGACACCGAAGGACTCGAGGCGATCGCGGAGGTCTGGTCGCACGCCCCCGCCGACAGTCTCGCCGGCTGCCTGTGGCGGCTCTACGTGCTGCGCCAGTGGGTGCACGCCGACCCGCACCTGGTGGCACGCGAGTTCGACGCCGGACGCCACCGTGCCCCGGTCGCACGGGTCGTCGCCGGTGTCGCCGAGCCGCCCGGCCCCGCTCAGCTGCGCAAGATGATCGACGACGTCCTGCGCGGCATCGCCGTCGGCGACTTCGCCGACGTCCTCTTCCGGGCCTCGGCCTTCGCCCGGGTCATCGCCGCCGGACGCGCCACCGAGTCCGGATCCCAGGACGACGTCACCCGCATGCTGACCCTCGCCGAGCAGCTCGAGGCCGCTGGGCACGCCGAACTCGCCGATCGACTCGCATGAGGTTGCCCGCGGGCGTACGGTGGTCCACGTGCGCCGGGTCGTGGCAGCCCCGGGTCCCAACATCAGCCGCTACGAGCGGCCACGCGCCGTGAGGCGCTCCCGGCTCGGCGCACCTCACTCTCCGCTGGCTCTCCGCGCCCGCATTAGGTTCTCCCCATGAGGTCCCTGCTGCGCCGTCTGCTCGCACCGCGCCGGACCGGCGGTCCCGCCGAGCCGCGCCCCACGCGCCGATCCCAGCGCCGATCCGAGCGCGGGGCTCGTCACGACGCGGGTGCGTCGCCCCGTGTCGCCTACGCCCCCCGCGCCGACGGCCGTGCCGATCCGGGGGAGGTCGTGTGGGCCTGGGTGCCCTTCGAGGAGGACCCCCGCCAGGGGAAGGACCGCCCCGTGCTCGTCCTCGCCCGCGACGGCGGCCGGCTGCTCTGCCTCATGCTCACCAGCAAGGACCACGATCGCGACGCCGCCGACGAGGCCCGCCACGGTCGGCACTGGCAAGACGTCGGCAGCGGTGGCTGGGATCGCGAACGCCGGCCCTCGGAGGTGCGCCTGGACCGCCTCATCCCGCTCGACGAGGCCGCGGTGCGCCGCGAGGGTGCGGCCCTCGACCGCGCGGTCTTCGAGGACGTCGTCGCGGCGGCCGCGCGCTTCCACCCGCAGCTGGGCGTCTCCGGCACGTGACGGTCGTCTCGTCGTCGGGGGCGGGAGGCTCGCGAGCGCCCCGGTAGGGTGACCGCGATCGTCCGGGAGCGCAGGGGAGAAGTCGTGGATCGTCGAGTCGTGGTGGGCGTGCTGGCCGCCGCCGTCCTCGCCCTCGCCGGCTGCAGCGACGACACCGAGCCCGTCAGCGCCCCGACCGCGCCGTCCACGAGCACCTCGCCGGCGCCGCTGCCCAAGGTCGATCTGACCCTCGGCGTCTACGGCACGCCCGACGAGGTCGCGGCCTACCAGTCGATGGTGCGCGCCTACAACGCGGTCTCCGACAACAGCACCGTCACGGTCAAGGCCTGGCGCGATCGCGACGAACTGGTCGACTACCTGCGTCACGCCGACGACGAGCACCCGGTCCCCGACGTGTTCCTGGCCTCGCGCAGCGACCTCACATTCCTCCAGGAGAACGGGCTGAACAAGCCCGTCGACGAGCTTCTCGACGAGCGCAACGTCGACTTCGGCGACGGCTACTCGCGAGACGCGATCGAGGGCTTCTCCGACGACCGCAAGCTCCAGTGCATGCCCTACGCGGTCTCCCCGACGGTGGCGTACTACAACACCGACCTCGTCGACTTCGCGAAGATGGCCAAGCGCGGCCTCCCCGCGCCGTCCGAGCCCTACACCCGCTGGAACCTCGAGCAGTTCACGGCGGCGGTCACCTTCGCGGCCCGCCCGCGCACGGGTGCCGCCGGCGTCGCGGTCTCCCCGACCCTCGACGGTCTCGCGCCGTTCGTCCTCGCCGGCGGCGGCTCGGTGTTCGGCGACGGGACGCCGCCGACCTCGCTGGCCCTCTCCAGCGACGACAGCCGGGCTGCCCTCGGGCAGATCCTGCCGATCCTGCGCGACCCGCAGCTGACCCTCACCTCGGCGCAGCTGCGCGCCGCCTCGCCGCTGCGGTGGTTCGAGCGCGGGAAGGTGGGCGTGATCTTCGGCCCCCGGTCGCTGGTGCCCGCCCTGCGCGGCGTGGAGGGCCTGCGCTTCGACGTGCTGCCCGTGCCGTCGATCTCGACCTCCGCCACGACCGGCGACGTCATCGGCATGTGCCTGTCCGCACGCACCCCGAACACCGTCGAGGCCGCCGACTTCCTCGCCTTCGCCTCCTCCCCGGACGCCGTCCGGATGGTCACCCGCACCGGCTACCTGGTGCCGACCAACCAGCAGGTCGCCCTCTCCGACGACTTCCTCCAGCCGACCTTGATGCCGATGCACGCCTCGGTCTTCAACAGCGCGGTGCGCACGATGGTGCTGCCGCCGTTCCTCGACGACTACGCGACCCTCGACGAGCGGGTGGCCGGGCTCGTGCGGCGCCTGGTGCTCTCGCCCGGCACCCTCGACCTCGACGGCCTCACCCAGCGCATCGACGAGCGCTCGCAGCAGGTGCTGGCGCCCCCGACGCCGTCGGTCTCGCCCTCGCCGTCGCCCAGCGAGTAGATCCCGCGCTCAGCCTGGAGCCAGGCTCAGTCCTCGGCGGTCCCGTCCGGCCCGTCGGTGTCACCGGCGGCGGCGTCTCCGGCGTCCTCGGCGTCTTCGGCGTCTTCGGCACCCGGTTCCGGCTCGATGTCGGCCCGGATGATCGCCTCGACCAGGAGCGGGGTGGCCAACTCGATCTGCCATGGGCGGGCGCCGTAGCCGGCGAGTTGCTCGGCGACCGCGGCCGCGAGCGCCTCGGGTTCGCGGGTGCGCGGCGGGGTCCACAGCAGCCGGCGCAGGGAGTCGGGGGTGAGCAGGTTCTCGACCGGCAGCTCGAGCTCCTCGGCGCGCGCGGACGTCGTCGTGCGGGCGCGGGAGAGACGGCGGGCGGCGACGGGATCCTTCTCCGCCCACGCACGCGGCACGGGCGGGCCGTCGGTGCGCGGGGCGCGTGCCGGCAGGTCCTCCTCCGGCAGGGCCGCGACCTCGCGCAGCGCGCTCACCCACCGGTTGGCGTAGCGCTCGGCACCGCGGCCGTGGAAGCCGCGCAGGCTCAGCAGGGCACCGCGGTCCTGCGGCAGTGCGCTGGCGGCCACCACGATGGCGGCGTCGGGGAGGATGCGGCCCGGCGTCACGTCGCGTTGGCGGGCCAGCTCGTCGCGGACCTCCCACAGCGCCTTGACCGCGCCGAGACCGCGGCGTCCGCGCACCCGGTGCAGGCCCGAGGTGCGTCGCCACGCCTCGGCGCGCACGCCCGGCTCGAAGCCGCGCAGGTGCTCGAACTCCTGGCGCGCCCACTCGGTCTTGCCGGCCGCCTCGAGCTGGGCGACCAGGTGCTCGCGCAGCTCCAGGAGCACCTCGACGTCGAGGGCGGCGTACTCCAGCCACGGCGCGGGCAGCGGACGGGTCGACCAGTCGACCGCCGAGTGCTCCTTCTTCATGCCGGCCCCGAGGATGGTCTCCACCAGCGTCGCGAGCCCGACCCGCGGATAGCCGAGCAGGCGGCCGGCCAGCTCGGTGTCGAACAAGGCGGCCGGGTGCAGGCCCACCTCGGCCAGGCAGGGGAGGTCCTGTGTGGCCGCATGCAGGATCCACTCGGCGTCGCCGATGGCGTCCTGGAGCGGCTGGAGGGAGTCGAAGGCGATGGGGTCGATGAGGTAGGTCGTCGCGCCCGCGCGGCGCAGCTGGATGAGGTAGGCCCGGTTGGAGTACCGGTAGCCCGAGGCCCGCTCGGCGTCGATGGCCACCGGCCCGGTGCCGGCCGCGATCGCCGCACAGCACTCCGCGAGCGCCGCCTCGGTGTCGACGACGCCGGGCAGCCCGTCGCGCAGTTCGAGCAGCGGTACCGGGACCGGCTCCGCTGCGGCACCGGCCCCCTCGTCGATCGGGGTCTCGGGCGTGGGTCCCTCCGCGCTCATCCGGTCGAGCCGCGCTGTCCCCGTCGACTCGGCATCACGGCGACGCCGTCCGGTACCGGCGGGAGCCCGGCGGCCGAGCACAGCAGTTGTGCCCACGCCTCGACGTGGGGTGCGAGGTCCCAGAGCTCGCCGTCGGCGCGCACCTCCGGCAGCGGGGTCCAGGACGCGCGGATCTCGACCTGGGACGTCGGCGGCTCGCCGGCCATGCCGCCGAAGCTCTCGGTGACCACCCGGGTGACCGTGCCGGAGATCGCACGGGCCTCGGCGCCGCAGCCCTCCAGCGCCTCCAGCAGCCACGACCAGGCCGCACCGCAGAACACCTGGGTGTCGTCGGAGTCGGTCTCGGGCTCGGTGTCGGCGCGCACGTAGGCGACACAGCGGAACGTACCCTCCCAGGCATCGTTGCCGGCGGGGTCGTGGAGCACCACGAGCCGCCCGGTGCCGAGGTCGACGCCGTCGACGGTGACGTCGGCGGAGAGCGCGGAGGAGTGCGGGGCGATGCGCTGCGGCGCGGGCATCTCCTCGCACAGGATCTCCGGCCGCAGCCGTGCCGTGGCCATGCTGAGGACCGCCTCGCGGAACTCCGCGGGCTCGAGGGGCGCACCGGTGTCGGGGCGCGTCTCCGGACGCACGACCATGGGGACACAGTAGGTCGACCCGCCTCGAACCGATGTGCGAACACGCCGTGAGACCCTTGACCCGTGACCAGCCTGGACGCCCACCCCGATCTCGCGCACAGCCCCTTCCTGGCCGCCGCCCGCGGCGAGCGCCCGTCGCGGACGCCGGTGTGGTTCATGCGCCAGGCCGGCCGCTCCCTGCCCGAGTACCTCCGGGTGCGCGAGGGCGTCGGCATGCTGGAGAGCTGCATGGACCCCGACCTCATCGTCGAGATCACCCTGCAGCCGGTGCGTCGCTACGGCGTCGACGCGGCGATCTTCTTCTCCGACATCGTGCTGCCGCTGAAGGCGGTCGGCGTCGACCTCGACATCAAGCCCGGGGTCGGCCCGGTCATCGCCCAGCCGGTGCGCACCCTCGCCGACGTCGAGGCCATCCCCGACCTCACCCCCGAGCACGTCCCCTACATCACCGAGGCGGTGCGCGGACTGGTCGCCGAGCTCGGCGGCACCCCGTTGATCGGCTTCGCCGGCGCCCCGTTCACCGTGGCGTCCTACCTGGTCGAGGGTGGTCCCTCGAAGGAGCATGCGCGCACCAAGGCGATGATGTTCGGCGCCCCCGACGTCTGGGACGCCCTCATGCGCAAGATCGCGGGCATCGCCGCGGCGTACCTCGAGGTGCAGGTCGCGGCCGGCGCGTCCGCCGTCCAGCTCTTCGACTCCTGGGCCGGTGCGCTGACCCCCGACGACTACCGCGAGCACGTCATGCCGCACTCGGCCGGGGTCCTCGCGCGGGCCGGCGCCCTCGGCGTCCCGCGCATCCACTTCGGCGTCGGCACGTCCAACCTGCTGGGCCTCATGGGCGAGGCGGGCGCCGACGTCGTCGGTGTCGACTGGCGCACCCCGCTGGCCCAGGCGATCGGCCAGGTCGGCGACCGCGGCGTCCAGGGCAACCTCGACCCCACGCTCGTCTTCGCGCCCACCGAGGTCATGACCGCGCGTGCCGCGCAGATCATCGAGGCCGGACGCGCGGCCCGCGGGCACATCTTCAACCTCGGCCACGGGGTCATCCCCTCCACCGATCCCGATCAGCTCAGCCGGTTGACCGAGTTCGTGCAGGGCTACCCGATGGCCGACTGACCGCGTCGCCGCCGCACGAGCGGCACGACGATCGCGCCCACGAGCGCGGCCACGACCGCGAAGGGCAGGACGGCTCCAGCGGCGGTGGCGATCCCGGTGGCCGCTCCGGTGAAGGCGTCCCATCCGCTGCGCAGCCCCCCGAGGAAGCCGGTGCGGTCCTCGTCGTCCGGCACCGTGCCGGTGCGTTCGATGTCGAGGGTGATGGTGCCCAGCGAGGTCTGGTCGGCCAGGTACTTCTGCTGCTGGAGCAGCGACTCCAGGTCGGCCTGCCGCCGCGACAGCTCGGACTCGATCCGGATCACGTCGCGCAGGCTGCCGGCACGGTCGAGCAGCGCGGTGATGCGGCGGATGCCGGCCCGCTGCACCCGCACCCGCACGTCGGTGTCGAGCACCTCGGTCGTGACGTCCTGGGCCGTCGTGGAGGAGGCCCGCAGGTCGCCCACCTCCGCCAGCCGGTCCATCGCCTCGGCGAAGGAGCCGCTCGGCACCCGCAGCACGAGGTGGGTGCTGGTGGTGGTGCCGTCGGTGTCGGTGCGGGTGTCCTCGTCGGCCACCGTGCCCCGCAGGTCGGTCACGATGTCGAGGGCCCTGGTGCGGGCCCTCGCCACGTCGTCGGAGGTCGAGCGGATCGTCCCGGTCGAGATGACCGCCTGACCGGTCGGGACGTCGGCGGCCTGGTAGGCGGCGACCTTCGAGACGTCGGCAGTCCCGCCGCCCGCCGCCGACCCGACGGCGAGGTCGGGCACGGAGGCGACGACGCCCCCGTCGCCCCCGTCGGCTCCGGAGACCCCGGCGTCCCCGGCGGCTGCCGGGGCACGGGCGTCGAGCTCGGAGGATGCGGTCGAGTCCGACGCACTGCCCGTGCACCCGGCGACGATCGGGGAGAGGGCGAGCACGGCCGCCGCGGCGGCGACCCGCGAAGTGCTCCGGCGGCCGGTGGCGCGCCGGTCGGTGCTGTGCCGGTCGGTGCTGTTGCGGTGGGCGATGCGGTGGGCGGTCATGCCCCTGCGACGAGGACGGCGCGCGCGGGGTTCCCGCGGTCTGGACCTGGCCTCGGCGGCCCCGAGGCTCAGGCCACGGGGTGCAGTCCGGTGGGGGTCGGCGCGATGCCGGCCGCCTGCCGGGTGAGTCGGCCGATGAGATCGCGCACCTGGAGCGGCATCTGGTCGGGGCGGCGGTGGCGGAGCACGAGGGTCACGACGGTGCGGTCGCCGGCGATCGGGCGGGTGGTGATGAGGCCGGCGCGGTGCAGCGGGTCGCCGATGACGCTGTAGTCGGGCAGCAGCGTGACGCCCATGCCCTCGGCGACCATGAACTTGCCCATCTCCGCGCCGTCGGTGCTGTGCACGGTGCTCGGCATGTCGGGGCCGAAGAGCCGGTGGGCGTAGCGGTGCATGAGGTAGCCGGCGCGCATGCCGACGAACCGCTCGGCACGCAGGTCGTCGATGCTCACCGACTCCTGGGCGGCGAGCGGGTGACCGACGGGCAGCACGGCGACCGGTCGGCCGTGCAGGAGCTCGGTGCCGTGCAGGCCCACGGGCGCGTCGTCGCCGGCCAGCTCGTTGACCAGGCCGAGGTCGAGGGAGCCCTCTTGGAGACCCTCGTGGATGTCGCTCTGCTGCACCGTCACGACCTCGACGGTCGTGCCCGGGTGCGCCTCCTGGAAGGCGCGGACCGCCGGCACCAGCAGGGTCGAGGTGGCGGCGTTGACCGTGCCGAGGCGGATCAGCCGGCTGGCGGTGGTCTGGTCGCCGGCCGCGCTGCGCAGGCGCTCGACCGCCTCGAGCACCTCGACCATGTGCTGCTGGAGGTCGCGTCCCTGGCGGCTGATGCGCGAGCCCGAGCGGCGGCGGTCGAGGAGGGTCACCCCGAGTTCGCGTTCGAGCTTGGAGAGCGCCTCGCTGAGGGCGGGCTGGGAGATGTGCAGCTTCTCGCTGGCACGTCGCAGCGAGCCGTGCCGGGTGACGGCGAGGAGGTATTCGAGCTGTTCGATGCGCACGGCGGGCGGTCCTTACTCGGGGTGGCGGTTCGGTTCTGGCGGGGCGGGGCGGGGCGGTGCCGGGCCGATCCCTCGCACCGTGCATGGCAATTCCATGCGCCGCGGAGGGTTGACTCTCAGCAAACACTACTAAGTTGATCGACAAAGCAGAACCCACCGACTCGAACAGGGAGAAGCAATGACGCTGCAGTCCTCGGCCCCGGCCGGAGTCTCCGCCGCCGGTGCCACCTTCGGCCCCACCCCCACCACCCCCGACGGCTGGGTCGAGCGTGCCCGGGTGGTCGCCAACCACCTCGCCGTCGACGCCGTCGAGCGCGATCGCGCCAACCAGACCCCCTTCGCCGAGGTCCAGCTCCTCAAGGACGCCGGCCTGGTCACCCTCCTCGCTCCCCTCGAGCACGGCGGAGCCGGCCAGGACTGGACGACCGCGCTGCGCGTCGTCCGTGCCGTCGCCGCGGGTGACGGCTCGATCGGCCAGCTGCTGGGCTACCACTACGTGTGGGCCTGGGCCGCGCGCCTGGTCGGCACGCCCGAGCAGATCGCCGCCGTCGAGCAGGCCGCCGGCGAGAACCAGTGGTTCTTCGGCGGTGCGGTCAACCCCCGCGACGCCGACCTCACCATCCGCGTCGAGGGCGACGAGCTGGTCTACTCGGGCCGCAAGTCGTTCTCCACCGGCGGTCGCGTCTCCGACGTCACCGTGCTCGAGGGCGTCATCGAGGGAACCGACACCCACGTGTTCGCGATCGTCCCCACCGACCAGCCCGGCATCCGCTTCGCGGGCGACTGGGACAACCTGGGCCAGCGCCTCACCGAGAGCGGCAGCGTCGAGATCGTCGACGTGCGCGTCCCGTGGGAGTCCGCCGCGGGCTTCGTGAAGACCGAGAGCGGCTGGGCCTTCCAGCCGCGGGTCTACAACACCCTCAACGTGCCGCTGATCCAGCTGGTGTTCGCCAACTTCTACCTCGGCATCGCCGAGGGCGCGCTGACCACGGCCGGCAGCTACACCCGCGAGAAGACCCGTGCATGGCCCTACACGCCCGACCTCAAGGGCCGCGGCGCGGAGGAGTTCTACGTGCTCGAGACCTACGGCGACCTGCGCTCGCGCCTGTGGGCGGCCGAGGCGCTGACCGAGGAGGCCGCGACCTACATCGAGGCGATCAACGCCCACGCCGACACCGTCACCGAGCAGGAGCGCGGCGAGGCCGCGGTCATCATCGCCGCGGCCAAGCAGGTGGCGATCGAGGTCGGCCTCGACATCGGCTCGCGGATCTTCGAGGTCACCGGTGCCCGGGCGACGTCCAACAGCGTCGGCCTGGACATCTACTGGCGCAACATCCGCACCCACAGCCTCCACGACCCGATCGCGCACAAGCGCGCGGAGGTCGGTCGGTTCTTCCTGCTCGGTGAGATCCCCGAGCCCACCTGGTACACGTGAGGGGCGCGCGATGACGCATCGGAGCAACGTCGAGGCCCTCTATCCGCAGATCGCCGAGGGCGCGCTGCGCCGGGAGCTGGACGGCGAGCTGCCGACCGGCCCGGTCAAGCGGCTCAAGGACGCCGGACTGGGCGCCCTGCGGGTGCCGCGGGAGTCCGGTGGCGACGGGTTGAGCTGGCCCGAGCTCGTGCAGGTCTGGATCGACCTCGCAGCGGCCGACAACAACCTGCCGCAGGCCTTCCGCGGGCACTTCGCCTTCGCCGAGGACCGGCTCTGGCACCACCGTCGCGGCCAGGACCAGTCGGCCTGGTTCGCCCGGTTCACGGCCGGCGAGATCGCCGGCAACGCCTGGTCGGAGGTCGGTCCCACGCCGATCGACAGCCAGCGCACCGTGCTGACCGCGCAGGCCGACGGCAGCTACCGCCTCGACGGCGAGAAGTACTACACGACCGGCACGATCTTCGCCGAGTGGGCCGACGTCTATGTCCGGCGCACCAACCCGCACCGGCCCGAGGAGGGTGAGGACGACTTCGCCATCGCGATCGTCGACACCCGTCAGGGCGGCGTGACGGTCGTCGACGACTGGGACGGCTTCGGTCAGCGCGGCACCGGCAGCGGCACCACGACGTTCGAGAACGTGGCGGTGCCGGCCGAGAACGTGCTGCCGTTCGGCGACCGGTTCCCCTACCAGACGGCGGTCTACCAGCTGAACCTGCTGGCGACCCTCGTCGGCATCGGCAAGGCGGCGCTCGAGGACACCATCACGGCCGTGCGCGGCCGGGAGCGCAACTACTCCCACGCCAATGCCGCCCGGGTGCGCGACGACGCGCAGGTGCTGGCCCGGGTCGGGGAGATCGCGGCCGCGATCTACGCCGCCGAGGCCGCCACGCTGCGGGTCGCCGCGGCGGTCGAGGACGTCGCCGCGGCCGCAGGAGCCGACGGCGCATCGATCGCCCGGCTCAACGAGACCGCCGAGGTCGAGTCGGCGATCGCGCAGGTGGTGGTCACGGATCTGATCCTCCGGGCCACCAGCGACCTGTTCGACACCCTCGGCGCCTCGGCCACGTCGCGGGCCAAGGGCCTCGACCGGCATTGGCGCAACGCCCGCACGGTCTCCTCCCACAACCCGCGCATCCTCAAGTCGCGGGTCGTGGGCGGCTACCTGGTCAACGGGACTCCGCCGCCCTACGCCTGGGCGATCGGCGTGACCCAGCGGGACGCCGGCACGGCGTCCTGATCGGCCCTGCTCCT
>NZ_BAAAZH010000014.1:70597-111188 GCF_039536805.1 Nocardioides fonticola
CGCGGTGTCCGGGTGGCCGTTGCGCACCTCCCGCCTGCGGTGATCGGCCCTCCCGATCACCCCTTCGTGGGAAACGACAGGCACCGCGCTTGTCCCACCGCCCAAAGTCAAGCAAAGTCATCAACTAACGCCGCATTGTGATCGGCGCCGACCCCCGAGGAGCACCATGTCCGCACCCCTGCCGCCCGGCTTCCACGAGCCGCTCAAGTTCGCCTACTGGGTCCCCAACGTCAGCGGCGGCCTGGTCGTGAGCAAGATCGAGCAGCGCACCGACTGGAGCTACGAGTACAACAAGGAGCTCGCCCAGCTCGCCGAGAACAACGGCTTCGAGTACGCGCTCTCCCAGGTCCGCTACATCGCCAGCTACGGCGCTGCCTACCAGCACGAGTCGACGTCCTTCAGCCTCGCGCTGCTGCTCGCCACCGAGCGGCTCAAGGTCATCGCTGCCGTCCACCCCGGTCTGTGGCAGCCCGGCGTCCTCGCCAAGTGGCTGGCCACCGCCGACCACCTCAGCAACGGCCGCGTCGCCACCAACGTCGTGAGCGGCTGGTTCAAGGACGAGTTCGTGAAGCTCGGCGAGCCGTGGCTCGAGCACGGCGAGCGCTACCGCCGCTCCGAGGAGTTCATCCGCTACCTCAAGGAGATCTGGACCTCCGAGCACGCGGAGTTCAACGGCGACTTCTACCGACTCCACGACTTCGACCTCAAGCCGAAGCCGATCGCCTCCGAGGGCCGCCCGCACCCGGAGATCTTCCAGGGCGGCAACTCCAGCGACGCCCGTGGCATGGCCGGCCGGGTCTCCGACTGGTACTTCGCCAACGGCAACACGCCCGAGGGCATCGCCGAGCAGATCCGCGACGTCAACGACGTCGCCGCCGTCAACGGCCGCGCCGGCGCCGTCCGCTTCGGTGTCAACGGCTTCTTCATCGGCCGCAGCACCGAGTCCGAGGCCCGCGACGTGCTGCGCGAGATCGTCGACAAGGCCGACCGCGAGGCGGTCGAGGGCTTCGGGTCGGCGGTCAAGCAGGCCGGCCAGTCGACCGGCGACAAGAAGGGCATGTGGCAGGACTCCGAGTTCGCCGACCTCGTGCAGTACAACGACGGCTTCCGTACCGGCCTCATCGGCACGCCCGAGCAGATCGCCCACCGCATGATCGAGTACAAGCGCCTGGGCGTGAATCTCTTCCTGCTCGGCTTCCTGCACTACCTCGAGGACGTCGAGTACTTCGGTCGCGAGGTGCTCCCGATCGTCCGCGAGCTCGAGGCGCGGGAGCTGGAGCGCGTCTGATGGTCAGCCTCGCCTCCGAGCACGGCACCGACACGGTGCCCGTGCTCACCTCCGCGGAGGCCGTGTCGGTCGCGCGGCGTCTCTCGGCGGTCTTCGCCGAGGGCGCCGCGCGCCGCGACGCCGAGCGGATCCTCCCCGGGCCCGAGCTCGACGAGCTGTCGGCCTCCGGCCTGCTCGCCATCTCGGTGCCCGCGGCGTTCGGCGGCGCCGGCCTGCCGGTCGCCACGATCACCGAGGTGTTCCGGATCCTCGCTGAGGGCGACCCCAACATCGCCCAGATCCCGCACAGCCACTTCGTCTACGTCAACGCCGTGCACCACCAGGCCACCCCGGCCCAGCAGGAGTTCCTGTTCGGCGAGGTGCTGGCCGGCAAGCGGTTCGGCAACGCCCAGTCCGAGATCCGCTCGAAGCACGTGCGCGACCACGCCACCACCCTGTGGCCGGCCGCGCCCGGCCGGTGGCGCCTGGCGGGGGAGAAGGGGTACGCCACCGGCGCCCTGTTCGCCGACTGGATCCCCGTGCTGGCCCACCTCGACGAGGGCGGCCCGCTGCACGTCGCGTGGGTCGAGCGGACGGCGCCCGGTGTCACCGTGGTCGACGACTGGGACGGCCTCGGGCAGCGCACCACGGCGTCCGGCACCGTGCGGCTGGACGACGTCGCGGTGAGCGACGACCGCATCACCCCCTACCACCTGACCTTCACCGGTCCGCAGACCTACGGCTCCTTCGCCCAGGTGCTCCACGCGGCGCTCGACGCGGGCATCGCTCGCGCCGCGATCCGCGACGCCGCGGCCTTCGTCACCACCGCCTCGCGGCCCTACCCCGACGCCGGCGTCGAGCGGGCCGCCGACGACCCGCTCGTCGTCCACGCCTTCGGCGAGATGGAGCTGGCCGTGCGCGGTGCCGAGGCGCTCGTGGCCGAGGCGGCCCGCGCCGTCGACGCCGCGAACGAGCACCTGAGCGCCGAGAGCGCCGGTGCGGCCTCGCTCGCCGTGGCCGCCGCGCGGGCCGCCACGACCCACGCCTCGGTCGAGGCGGCGTCCCGCCTCTTCGAGGTCTGCGGCACCCGCTCGGCGCTCGCGTCCCTGCGTCTGGACCGCCACTGGCGCAACGCGCGCACCCACACGCTCCACGACCCGGCGGCGTGGAAGGTCCAGCACCTGGGCCGCTTCGCCGTCGACGGCACCCTTCCTCCCAACCACGGACAGATCTGAGAGGTCCACCCATGAGTTCCCTGACGTTCCACTGGTTCCTCCCGACCAACGGCGGCGACGGTCGACACGTCGTCGGCGGTGGCCACGGCGTCTCCGCCGGGCCGTCGGGGCGGCCGGCGGACGTGCCCTATCTCGGACAGGTGGCCCGCGCGGCCGAGCAGATGGGCTTCGAGGGCGCGCTGACGCCCACCGGAGCCTGGTGCGAGGACGCCTGGCTGACCACCGCGATGCTCAGCCAGGTCTCCGATCGCCTGAAGTTCCTCGTCGCCTTCCGCCCCGGCCTGGTCTCGCCGTTCGTGGCCGCGCAGATGGCCGGCACGTTCCAGAACCTCACCGGCCAGCGCCTGCTCCTCAACGTCGTCACCGGCGGCGAGAGCGCCGAGCAGCGCATGTACGGCGACTTCCTCGACAAGGACGCCCGCTACGAGCGCTGCGACGAGTTCCTCACCATCGTGCGTGCCCTGTGGCGCGGCGAGGAGGTCGACCTCGACGGCAAGCACCTCCAGGTCGAGGCCGCGCGCCTCAACCAGATCCCCTCCCCGGCGCCGGAGATCTACTTCGGCGGCTCCTCCCCGGCCGCCGGCCGGGTCGCGGCCAAGCACGCCGACGTCTACCTGACCTGGGGCGAGCCGCCGGCCGCGGTCGCGGAGAAGATCGCCTGGATCCGCGAGCTCGCCGCCGAGGAGGGCCGCGAGATCCGCTTCGGCATCCGCATGCACGTCATCAACCGCGACACCTCCGCCGAGGCGTGGGCCGAGGCCGACCGGCTGCTGGCCAACATCGACCCCGAGACCATCAAGCAGGTGCAGGAGGGTCTCAAGCGCAGCGAGTCGGTGGGCCAGCAGCGCATGCTCGCCCTCAACGGCGGCTCGAAGGACGACCTGGTCATCCACCCCAACGTCTGGGCCGGGGTCGGCCTGGTCCGCGGAGGAGCCGGCACCGCGCTCGTCGGCAGCCACGAGGAGGTCGCCGACCGCATCCAGGAGTACGCCGACCTCGGCATCTCCGAGTTCGTGCTCTCGGCCTATCCGCACCTCGAGGGCGCCTACTGGTTCGGCGAGGGCGTGCTGCCGATCCTCGCCGAGCGCGGCGTGTGGAAGCACCCCGCACCGACCGCCGTCGAGACCCGCATCCCGTTCCAGTACGCCGGGCGGGCCGCGCAGTGAGCGCGAGCGGCGCCCCGAGCGTGGCCGTCGTGGTCGGCAACCCCAAGCCGGCCTCGCGCACCCTCGCCGCGGCGCAGTACGTCGCGGGCGAGCTGACGCCGGGTGCCGAGCCGCTCGTCGTCGACCTCGCCACGCTGGGCGCCGCCCTGCTCGACTGGTCCGACCCCGAGGTCGGGCGCCTCGTGGAGCAGGTGGGCGCCGCCGACCTCGTCGTCGTCGCCTGCCCCACCTACAAGGCCACCTACACCGGCCTGCTCAAGCTGTTCCTCGACCGCTTCCCCGGTGGCACCGGGCTGCGGGGCATCGCCGTCCCGCTCATGCTGGGCGCCGGACCCGCGCACGCTCTCGCGCCCGAGCTGACGCTGCGCCCGGTGCTCACCGAACTCGGTGCCCGGGTGCCCGTGCGGGCGCTCTACGTGCTCGACGCCGCCCATGACGACCCGGCGGCCTACGCCGACTGGCTCGAGGTCGCCCGCCCGACCGTCGCCGCCCTGACCGCCACGAACGTCCGACCGACAGGAGTACCGGCATGACCGTCACCCACCCGGCCACCACCGGCTCGCTCAGCACCAACCAGGACCTCGACCCCGTGCGGCTGCGGGAGGCGTTCGGGGCCTTCCCCAGCGGCGTGGTCGCCGTGGCCGCCGAGGTCGACGGCCAGGACATCGGCCTCGCCGCCAGCTCCTTCACCTCCGTGAGCCTCGACCCGCCGCTGGTCTCCTTCTCCGTGGCCAACACCTCCAAGACCTGGCCCGACCTGCGTCGCGCCCGCCACCTCGGGCTCAGCGTGCTGGCCGACCACCACGGCGACGTCTGCCGCCAGCTCGCCGGACCGGTCGACGACCGCTTCACCGGCCTGGCGACCACGCACACCGAGGACGGCGCGATCACCCTCGACGACGCCATCGCCTGGTTCGACTGCACGATCCACCGTGAGGTCGAGGCCGGCGACCACACCATCGTCCTGCTGCGCCTGCACGCCGCCCGGCACGCCGGCGCCACCAACCCGCTGGTCTTCCACCGCAGCTCCTTCGGGCGACTCGCGGGCTGAGCCTGGGGCCAGGCTGAGCCGGGAAGGTCACCATTCGCCGGGTCGAAGGTCACCCGTCGCCCGGCGGCGCGGGCTTTCCGACCCGCGGAGTGAGACGCTGGAGGCATGTCCGAGAGCGCGGTCGTCAGCGAGCCGGTGCACGGCACCGTGGTCGTCATCGGCGGCGGCATCGCGGGACTCGCCGCTGCGCGGGACCTCGCGATCGCCGGTGCCCGGGTCGTCGTCCTGGAGGAGGCCCACGAGTTCGGCGGCAAGCTGCGCCGCCGTGAGGTCGCCGGCCTGCTGGTCGACGTCGGCGCCGAGGCGATGCTCAACCGGCGTCCCGAGGGGGTCTCGCTCGCGGCGGCCGTCGGGATCGACGTCGTCCACCCCGCCATCGCCTCCTCGCGCATCTGGAGTCGCGGCGCGCTGCGGCCGCTCCCGCGCACGCTCATGGGCGTCCCGCTCGACCTCGAGGGCCTCGAGGCCACCGGCCTGCTCTCCGAGGCCGGCCTGGCGGCGGTGCGTCGCGAGGCGACGATCCCCGCGACCGTGCTGACCGACGACGTCTCGGTGGGCGCGCTGGTCGACCGACGCTTCGGATCCGAGGTCACCGACCTGCTCGTCGAACCGCTCCTCGGCGGGGTCTACGCCGGCCACGCCCGTGAGCTCTCCGCCCGGGCCTCGGTGCCGCAGCTGGTGGCGATGGCCGAGCGCGGATCCATCCTCGAGCAGTCGGCGGCCGCGGCCGACTCGCAGGACCACACCTACGCAGGGCCCGTCTTCGCCGGCGTCGAGGGCGGGATGGGCCGCTTCGCCGACGCCCTGGAGGCCGACCTGCGCGCCCGCGGTGTCGAGCTGCGGGCCGGCGACGCCGTCCGCGCGGTGCGGCGCACCACCCACGGGTTCGAGGTGGAGGCCGGGCCTCTCGGCCGGCCCGAGCTGCTGCGCGCCGACGCCGTCGTGGTGGCGGTGCCGGCCCAGCCGGCGTCGCGACTGCTGGCCGGGATCGCGGGCGTGGCCGCCACCGAGCTCGGCGGGATCGAGGCCGCCTCGATGGCGGTGGTCACGATGGCCTTCCGCGCAGAGGACGTCCCGAGCCTCGCCGACACCGACTCCTCCGGCTTCCTCGTGCCGCCGGTGGAGAACAAGCGGGTCAAGGCCAGCACCTGGTCGTTCGCGAAGTGGGCCTGGGTGCGCGAGGCCGGCCGCGGTGCGGGGCCCGACGGCGAGGACCTCCTCGTGCTGCGCACCTCGCTCGGGCGTCACCGCGAGGACGCCGTCGTGCGCGAACCCGACGACGCGCTGGTCAGCGACTCCCTGCTCGACCTCGCGGCCGCCGCCGGCGTGCACGCCCGCCCCGTCGACGTCGAGGTGCACCGCTGGATGCACGGCCTCCCGCAGTACGCCGTCGGCCACCTCGAGCGGGTGCAGCGCATCCGCGCCGACGTGGGCCACGTGCGCGGCCTGGCCGTCTGCGGCGCGGCCTACGACGGCGTCGGCATCCCCGCCGTCATCGCCTCGGCCCACCGGGCCGCCGCCGAGGTGCTCGCCGACCTCGCCTCCCGGGCGCCGCTGGGCTCCCAGGGCTGACGTCCCGGCGTCCGCGGGCCCGGGTGCCCTGCCGGCGGCTTCCCCCCGCGCGGCAGAATGGAGGCATGTCCGAGGAGACCCAGTCCAACGCCGCTCGCATCCGCGAGATCAACGACTCCATCCGCTACGCCATGTGGTCGGTCTTCAAGCTGGCCACCCCCCTCGGCGACGCCGATCGGGAGGCCGAGGGTGCCGAGGTCGAGAAGCTCTTCGCCGAGCTGGCCGAGAGCGACGTCGTCGTCCGCGGCGTCTACGACGTGGCCGGTCTGCGCGCCGACGCCGACGTGATGCTGTGGGTGCACGCGGCGACGTCCGAGGAGCTCCAGGCGGCCTACCACCGCTTCCGCCGCACCTCCTTCGGTGCGCGGCTGGAGCCGGTGTGGTCGCAGATGGCCCTGCACCGTCCGGCGGAGTTCAACAAGTCGCACGTGCCGGCATTCCTCGCCGACGAGGAGCCCAAGGCCCACGTGTGCGTCTACCCGTTCGTGCGGTCCTTCGAGTGGTACCTCATGCCCGACGAGGAGCGTCGCGCCCTGCTGGCCGAGCACGGCCAGATGGCGCGCGACTACAAGGACGTGCGGGCCAACACGGTCGCCTCGTTCGCGCTCGGCGACTACGAGTGGATCCTCGCCTTCGAGGCCGACGACCTCTACCGCATCGTCGACCTCATGCGGCACCTGCGCGGGTCGGGCGCCCGGCGCCACGTGCGCGAGGAGATCCCCTTCTACACCGGCTCGCTGGCCCCGATCCGCGACCTGGTCGACCGCCTGCCCTGATCCCGAGACCGGGCCCCGGTCGTCGGCGTCAGCCGGCGATCGGGCCCGACCCGTCGGCCGGCTCGAGGGTGAGGCTCAGGCTGTTGATGCAGTAGCGGTCGCCGGTCGGCGTCCCGTAGCCGTCGGGGAAGACGTGGCCGAGGTGGGAGCCGCAGTTGGCGCAGCGCACCTCCACCCGCTTCATGCCGTGCGAGGTGTCCTCGAGGTACTCGATGGTGTCGGTGATCGGCTGGTAGAACGACGGCCAGCCGCAGCCCGAGTGGAACTTGGTCTCGGAGCGGAAGAGCTCGGCCTGGCAGGCCTTGCAGCGGTACACGCCGACGGTCTCGGTGTCGGTGAGCTTGCCGACGAACGCCCGCTCGGTGCCGGCCTTGCGCAGGACGGCGAACTCGTCGGGGCTCAGCTCCTCGCGCCACTCGGCCTCGGACTTCTCCACGTTGTAACCCACGCCCCCAGCCTAGGCGGGGGGCGGTAGCCGGCGGGAGGGGTGGATCCGGGCTGGGTCAGGCGCCCAGCAGCGCGCGCCGCACGACCGGTGCGATGGCGTCGGTGAGGGCGGCGTAGCCCGCATCGTTGGGGTGGAAGCGGTCCTCGGCGACCAGCCCCCGCCACGACGACGGGCCGCTGACCCGCAGGTCGACGCAGTGCAGGCGCCCGGCTGCCACCGCCGCATCGATCCAGCGGTTCGCCTCCTGGGCCGCGCCCTGCGGCTGGGGCAGGCTCGCGATCACCGAGCCGTCGGGGAGCCGCTCGACGAGCTCGCGCATGGCGTCGGGCAGGCCCTCGCGGAAACGGCGTCCGGCGAAGAGGTCGTTGGAGCCGATCACGGCCACGACGACGTCGGGTGCGGCCGTGGTCGGCGGCAGGGCCTCGAGCACGGGCAGTTGCTGAGCGAGGACGTCGGGCACCCGCGCGCCGGTGGCGGAGAGGTTGAGCAGGGTCATCGGCCCGAGGTCGGCGAGCCGGTCGGCGACCTGGCCGACCCAGCCGGCGTCGGGGGAGGAGGCGCCCACGCCCTGGGCCATCGAATCGCCGAGCACGATCCACCTGCGTCCGGCCTCGCCCCGCTCGATCGCGGCCAGCGCCGCCCGGTTGCGGGCGACCCAGACGTCGGCGTAGGGCTCTGCCTGCGCGCGCACCCGCGCGATGCCCGGGACGACGTGGCCGAGCGTGCGCACCAGCCGGCCGGGCGGGCGGCCGGTGCGGTTGTCGTAGGCGTAGGCGGTCTCGGCGAGCACGCCCTCGATTGTGCCGGGCCGCCCCAGCGGGCAGGCTCTCCGCATGCGCCTGCTCGTGCTCGGTGGCACCGTGTTCCTCTCCCGTGCCGTGGCGGTGGCGGCGCTCGAGGCCGGGCACGAGGTCACGGTCACCTCACGGGGCCGCTCCGGATCGGTGCCGAGAGGCGCCCGGCACGTCGTCCTCGATCGCGACGCCGAGCTGCCGGCGGCCCTCGTCGCCGAGAGCTTCGACGCAGTCGTCGACGTCGCCCGGACGCCGTCGTGGGTGCGGCGCGCGGTCGCGGCCTGGCCGGAGGCGCACTGGGTGTTCGTCTCGACCATCAGCGTCTACAGCGACGACGCCACCCCCGGCGGGCGACCCGGCGTGACGCCGCTGCACACGCCCCGCCACGATGACGTCGACCTCGCCGTCGATCCCTCGGCCTACGGGCCGATGAAGGTCGCGTGCGAGGAGATCGTCCTCGCGGGCACCGGCCGGGCGCTCGTGCTGCGCCCCGGGCTCATCGTCGGTCCCGGCGACCCGAGCGGCCGGTTCACCTACTGGCCGCTGCGGCTGGCCGAGGCCGGTGACGGAGCGCCCGTGCTCGTCGGCGGTGCGCCGACGGACGCCGTGCAGGTGATCGACGCGCGCGACCTCGCGGCCTGGATCGTGCACGGCCTCCAGGCCGGCCTCACCGGCGTCCTGGACGCCGTGGGGCCGGTGACGCCGTTCGGCGACCTGCTCGCCGATGTCGCCCGTGGCGTCGGCGTCGACCCTGCGCGCATCGACTGGGCCTGGCTCGACCACGCCGACCTCGCCGGCCGCGGCGTCGAACCCTGGGCCGGGACCCGGTCGCTGCCGCTGTGGCTGCCGCGCCCGGCCTACGACGGCATGCTCGCCCGCGACCACGCGCCCGCCCGGGCGGCCGGCCTGGAGGTGCGCCCGATCGCGGCGACGGCGGCCGACGTGCTGGCCTGGGCGCGCGAGCGTGGAGCGGACGTCGTCCGGACGGGGCTGACGCGGGCCGAGGAGGTCGAGGTGCTGGGCGCCCGCTGACCGTGCCCGGGGGGCTCGACGCCTCATCGGGGGTCGGGGCGGCGCAGACCTGCCACGGGCCGCACCGCCACCGACCCCACGCGGCGACTTCCGGGGAGGGGTGTGCCGGTCGGCGCTGGAGCCATCAGCGCGTCGCGGCCACGGTCGCATCAAGGAACCTAGCCAGCCGGGCGCGATTCCCCAACCATCGACACCGGTGGGTCCAGACCGATCCCGCCTATCGAGAATCGAGCGTGACCAGAATGGTAAAGAGTCGTTCGTTGAACTTTGCACCGCCTGGCGCTGCCATGGCCTCGTGATCCTGCTTCCATCCGCGTGTGGCGCCGCGCGGGTATCGATCGATCCGGATCGCACCCGTTCTGCCGCGGGACATGCTCGTCGGGTCGGTTGGAGTTCCTCCAGCCGAAGGGAGATGTGGCCGCCTTCGCTTCGTGGGCGTGACAGCGTGCCCGTTCCCCCCGACGCCCCGGGCCGGATGTGCGATCCGGTCCACGTCGCCCCCCGAGCGAGCAAGGAATTCCCGCATGTCCACGCCCCGTACCCCCCGTGTCCCCGTGAACCCGACCGTCGCCCCGACCGATGCATCCACCCTTCCCGCCGACGCTGGAAGATCCCGCTGGAGTGAGCACCGGGGGAAGCTGGCTCAGGTCGCACTGATGGGCGTGCTCATCGCTGCCGCCGGTGCGGGCGGTGCGACGGCGGGCGGTCTGCTCACGGGCGCGGACATCCAGGACCGGACGATCGGTTCTCGCGACCTGGCGTCCAACGCCGTCACGGCCCGCACGATCAAGGCTGGCTCCGTCACCGCGAAGAAGCTGTCGAAGGCCACCCTGGAGGCCCTCGCGGGCCAGCCCGGCGCACCGGGCAGCCGGTGGTATCAGGGTTCGGGCGCCCCCGACCCGACGTCGGGCGCTGCCGGCGACTGGTACCTCGATACCGCCACCCAGGACATCTACACCCGCACCGACCAGGCCTGGAGCCTGGTCGTCAACATCCGCGGCGTTCAAGGGGTCGCAGGTGCCACCGGGCCGGCCGGCCCTGCTGGTCCGGCCGGCGCTCCCGGCGCCACGGGAGCCGCCGGTACTGCCGGCGCGAAGGGAGACAAGGGCGCCACCTGGCTCTCCGGAAGCGGCGCCCCCCTCTCGACCGTGGGCGCTGACGGTGACTGGTACCTCGATACCGCCACCTCCAACGCCTACCAGAAGACCGCCGGCACCTGGGGTCTGACCGTCAACCTCCGCGGTGCCAACGGCACCAACGGCACCAACGGCACCAACGGGATCAACGGGATCAACGGCGCGAACGGGATCAACGGCGCCACCTGGACCGTCGGGACCGGCACCCCGACCACCGCCGCCTTCAGCGGCGACCTCTACCTCGACACCGCCACCGGTACCGGCCTCGGAGACGTCTACCGCTACAGCAGCGGCACCTGGACGAAGATCGCCAACATCCGCGGCGCCCAAGGCATCCCCGGGACCAACGGGACCAACGGGACCAACGGGACCAACGGGACCAACGGGAACACCGTCCTCAACGGCACCAGCGACCCGACCTCGTCGACCGGTGCCGTCGGCGACTTCTACCTCAACACCGCCACGTCCACCCTCTTCGGCCCCAAGACCGCAGGCGGCTGGCCCGCCACAGGCGTCTCGCTCGTCGGCCCGCAGGGAACACCCGGCACCGGCTCGACCTGGCGCACCGGAACGACCGCGCCCGCCGACACCCTGGGCAACAACGGCGACTTCTACCTCAACACCGCCACCGGTGCCGTCTCCACGAAGAATGCCGGCACGTGGGCCACCGCGTACACGCCTGCGATGTCCAGCGGCGGGGGCGCGTCGACCGAGTTGGTCGCCGACAAGGTTGGCGGCAGCGGCGAGACCTGCCCGGTCTCGACGAGTACCACGGCCGCGACCCTCGCGTTCAACAACGTCAAGACGGCTCCCGGCGCCCCCAACACCTGGTCGGCCGACAAGACCACCTTCACGGTCGGAGCGGCCGGGACCTACCTCGTCCAGGCCCGGGTGCACACCCCCGACACCAGCCCGGCGACGAGCACCGTCGGAGTCTCCCTCACCCTCCAGATCAACAACATCCCGTACGGCTCCCCCGGGAACGTGTACGGCCCCTTCGTGCTCCAGACCACTTACACGCCGGCAGGCACCAAGGCAAGGGGTGAGGTGGTCGCGGCGATCCCGCTCGCTGTCGGCGACACCGTCAAGGTCCTCTGCACCTCGACGAACAGCAACAGCACGGCTCAACCGATCTCGACCGACGCCGGCAGCAACCTCACCATCGTCAAGCTCGACTGAGAGGCTCGCAGCGGTCGGGCCCCGCCCTCGGGTGACCGGTGCCTCCCCGGTCCGCGGACCTGGAGACGCGGCGTGGGTCGGTCGGAACCGTCGCTGGTGCTGTCAGCGAGTCGGAACGCTGAAACGCCCTGGTCGGAGCAGGTGCTCCGACCAGGGCGTTCATCGGGGTGAGTGACGGGACTCGAACCCGCGACCACCTGGACCACAACCAGGTGCTCTACCAGCTGAGCTACACCCACCATCGGGCCCGCACTGCGGCGGACCGGATGGAAGTGTAGGGGATCGATCAGTCGTGCGCGGAATCGGGGAGCCCGGCCCCGGTGATCGAGCCGCCGTGGCGTTGGGCGAGCGCGCGGGCGGCGTCGGAGTCGGGTCCGGGCAGGGGCACGAAGATCGCGTCGCGGTAGTAGCGCAGCTCCTCGATGCTCTCCTGGATGTCGGCGAGCGCACGGTGGTTGCCGCGCTTCTCCGGGGCCGCGTAGTAGGCCCGCGGGTACCACCTGCGGGCGAGCTCCTTGATGGAGGAGACGTCGACGATGCGGTAGTGCAGGAAGGCCTCGAGCGTGGGCATGTCGCGGGCGAGGAAGGAGCGGTCGGTGGCCACGGTGTTGCCGGCCAACGGGGGGCGGCTGCCGTCGGGGCAGTGCTCGCGGATGTAGGCGAGCACGCGCTCCTCGGCCTCGGCCATCGTGAGGACGGCGTCGGACTCCAGCTCGGCGAGCAGCCCGGACTTCTCGTGCATGCCGCGCACGAAGTCGCCCATCTGGGCCAACGCCTCGGCCGGAGGGGCGATGAGCAGGTCGACTCCCTCGCCGAGCACGTTGAGCTCGAAGTCGGTGACCAGCGCCGCGACCTCGATGAGGGCGTCGGCTCCGAGGTCGAGGCCGGTCATCTCGCAGTCGATCCAGACGAGGCGCTCACTCATGGGGCTGAACCCTACGCGTCAGGTCCGGGACGGTAGTTTGCGGGTGAGATCGACCCGGCGCGTCGTCGGGTGTCGCAGGAGCAGAGGAGACCTCGTGGCCGATCCCGCCGTCGCCCAGCAGCGCCGCGCCCGCGCCAACATCGCCGCCGTCGTCGTGCTCGTGCTGGCGCTGCTGGTGGGCGCCTACCTCTTCCAACGCTCCCAGGACGCCGGGCCGGTCGACGCGCCCGCAGCCGGTGCGAGCGACTACGGGCTTGCGATCGGCGACCCCGACGCGCCCCACGAGCTGATCGTCTACGAGGACTTCCTCTGCCCCTTCTGCCGGGCCTTCGAGGACGCCTCGAACGAGCAGCTGGCCGCAGCGGCGGCCGCGGGCAAGGTCTACGTCGAGTACCGGCCCTTCGTGCTGCTCAGCCGCGCCGGCGACTACTCGCTGCGCTCCACGAACGCCTTCGCCGTCGTGCTGAAGGCCAGCGGCCCGGAGGTCGCCAAGAAGTTCCACGACCTCCTCTACGCCGACCAGCCCGAGGAGACCGGTCCCTTCCCCGACGACGACTGGCTGGTCGAGAAGGCCGTGGCCGCCGGCGCCGAGGAGGACGCCGTCCGGCCCGGCATCGAGGGGCTGAGCGAGAAGGCCTGGGCCGAGGCGGCCACCAAGGGGGCCGCCGACGCCGGCGTCGGCGGCACCCCGACGATCATCCTCGACGGTGAGCAGCAGACGGCCGACAACGTCACCGACATCGCGAAGTCGGTGCTCGCCGCCATCGGCTGACACCATCGGCGATGTGAGCACCCTCGAGGACTTCATCGCCGGCCTGCCCAAGGCCGAGCTGCACGTGCACCACGTCGGCTCGGCGTCCCCGCGGATCGTCGCCGAGCTCGCGGAGCGTCATCCGGGCACCGTGCCCAGCGACCCCGACGAGCTGCGCGGCTTCTTCGAGTTCCGCGACTTCGCGCACTTCGTCGACGTCTATCTCGCGGTCGTCGACCTCGTGCGCACCCCGGCCGACATCCGCTACCTCACCTACGAGATCGCCCGCGAGATGGCGCAGGTGCAGCAGCTGCGCTACGCCGAGCTCACCTGCACGCCCTACACCTCGGTGCGGCCCGACCGCGACGACCGCGGCATGCCCATCGAGGCCTACGTCGAGGCGATCGAGGACGCCCGGCTCGCCGCCGAGCGCGACTTCGGCCTGGTGCTGCGCTGGATCTACGACATCCCCGGCGAGTCCGGCCTGCCGGCGGCCGACGCCACCCTCGCCTACGCCCTCGACCACCCGTGCGACGGGCTGGTCGGCTTCGGCCTCGGCGGGCCGGAGATCGGCGTCCCCCGGCCGCAGTTCCAGCCGCACTTCGAGGCCGCCCGCGCCGCCGGACTGCGCAGCGTGCCGCACGCCGGCGAGACCACCGGCCCCCAGACCGTGTGGGACGCCCTGACCCTGCTGGGCGCTGAGCGGATCGGGCACGGGACGTCGTCCGCCCAGGACCCCGAGCTGCTCGCCCACCTGGCCGCCACCGGCGTCCCGCTCGAGGTGTGTCCGTCGTCCAACATCGCCACGCGGGCCGTCACCCGGCTCGAGGAGCACCCGATCGTCGCCTTCCGTGACGCCGGGGTGCGCTTCACGGTCAACTCCGACGATCCGCCGATGTTCGGCACCACGCTCAACCGCGAGTACGCCATCGCCGCCGATCTCCTCGGGCTCGAGGCCGAAGGCGTTCGGGAGCTGGCCCGCGAGGCGGTGCGATGCTCGTTCGCACCAGCGGACGTCGCTGCCCGCGTGTTGGCGGAGATCGACGCCTACGCAGGCTGATCCGCCCGGCAGGAGCTCAGCCTCGGCGCGCCTCGGCGCGAGCGCGCTGACGCGCGGCCCGCTGGCGCCGCAGGCGGCGCACCAGCAGGGGCTCGGCCGCCTCGGCCTCGGGGCGGTCGATGAGGTCGCTCAGCACGCGGTGGTACTCGGCGGCCGAGAGGCCGAACCGCTCGCGGACGGCGGCGTCACGCTCGCCGCCGTAGCGCCACCACCGCTGCTCGAAGGCGAGGATCGCGAGGTCGCGCTCGTCGAGGGCCGGTGTGGTCACGCTCCCATGATGCCGATGCGGCGCGGTGAGCGCCGCATCGGGGAGGTGACGAGCCGGTGGCGTCAGCCACTCCGGCCGGTGTCGGGCGCCTCGACGGGGATCACGGGCGGGGCGTCGATGAGCGCCCGGATCGACCGCAGTGCCCACTGGAGGGCGCTGACGTCCTGCTCGGCACTGACCTGCTCGTAGCCGATGAGCACGTAGAAGGCGGCGCGCGCCGCGCGCAGCGAGAAGTCGGGGTCGCCGGTGAGGGCGACGAAGGCCTCGGCGACGACCTCGATGCGGTCGCGGTCGGCCCGATCCTGGATGGCCCGCACGCGCGGGTCGATCCCGGCCCAGATGCGGATCGCGCTCTCGGCGCGGTGCCGCAGGCCGAGGGCCGATTCGATGAGCAGATCGAGGCGGCGGGCGGGATCGGGCTCGGCGTGGGCGCGCGCGCCGATGTCGGCGGTGCGCTCCTGGTACCAGAAGTCGAGGAGCCGGTCGGTGAAGTCGGCCCACCCGTCGAAGGCGTGGTAGAACGCGCCGGTCGTCAGGCCCAGCCGCTCGCACAGGCGGCTGAGCTTCAGCGCGCCGTAGCCCTCCTCGGCGAGGAGGTCGAGAGCGGCGTCGTAGAACCGCCGGTGCGACTCGCTGACGTCGCTCGCGGCGGCCGGGAGCGGGGCCGGCCGGGTCATGACGCGCAAGCGTAGAGGTCGGCGGGCTCGGCCGTACCCCGGATCGCGGGACGGCGGACAGCCCCTTGCCAGGCTCCGTAACTCAGTTTATGTTGAGCCGCCGGTGTGACCCCGCTCACCCGGCCGCGCCCAGCGTCCCCAGCCCGGCTCCCATCCCGCCCCCGTCCCGCCGCCACCCCGCCTCCCGCCCCGCTTCCGCCCCGCATCCCACCGGAAGGACCCCCGATGCCGTTCGCCACCTCCGAGGAGGTCGTCACCTACATCGGCGGCATCTTCGAGACCGCGTTCTCCGATGCCGACCTCGCGCCGCGCCTCAAGGCCACCGGCGTCGTCCTCCGCTTCGCCTTCACCGATCCCGACACCGAGCTGATCGTCGACTTCGGCGAGGGCACCGTCGGCGGGGCCGCGCCGGGTGCCGAGGTCGGCGCCACGATGTCGATGAGCGCCGACACCGGCAACGGCTACTGGCAGGGCAAGGTCAACCTCCCGCTGGCGATGGCCAAGGGCGCCATCAAGGTCGACGGTCGGGTCGCGCCCCTGCTCAAGCTCGCGCCGCTCTCGCGCAAGCTCTACCCCGTCTACATCGAGCGGCTCACCGCCGACGGCCGCACCGACCTGCTGGTCTGAGGAGGGCCCGATGCATCCCGGTACCGACGCGGCCATCCGGCCCGCGCACCCCGCGGCCGAGCGGGCGACTGCCCGCCCCTTCCACGACCTCGAGGTCACCTCGCGCGCCTTCTGGAGCCTGCCCTTCGACGAGCGTGAGCGCGTCTTCGCCCGCCTCCGCGAGGAGGCCCCGGTCAGCTGGCAGCCGATGATGGACGGCGCGATCATGGGCTCGGAGCTGCCCGGCATGTGGGTCGTCACCCGGCACGAGCACATCGCGCAGGTCTCCCAGGAGCCCGAGACCTACTGCTCGGGACAGGGCGTGCAGTTCGAGGACGTCCCCGAGGATCTCCTCGAGGCCTCCCACTCGTTCCTGGCGATGGACAACCCGCGGCACCGGCAGTTGCGCCGCCTCGTCAGCGCCGCCTTCACCCGACGCCAGGTCGAGCGCATCGGCGTCCAGATCCGGCAGCAGGCCACCGCGATCGTCGACGGGCTCCTCGAGGCGGGCGGCGGCGACTTCGTGCGCCTGGTCTCGCAGCGGATGCCCACCTGGACCGTCTACGAGATGATGGGCCTCGACCCCGCGCTGCGCGAGGAGGCCGCCCACCTCGCCGACGAGATGGTCGGGTTCAACGACCCCGACGTGTGCGGCGACCGCGAGGCCGGCGACGTCCTCAACGGCGCGTTGGTCGGCCTACTGAGCATGGGCCTGGAGTTCGCCGACCTGCGTCGTCGCGAACCCGCCGACGACCTCATGACGAACCTCGTGCAGGCCGAGGTCGACGGCGAACGGCTCACCGACGACGAGATCGCGGCGTTCTTCGTGCTGATGTCGGTGGCCGGCAACGACACCACCCGCAACACCATCAGCCTGGCCGCGCACGCCCTCCAGCAACACCCCGACCAGCGGGACTGGCTGCTCGGCGACCTCGAGGGCCGCCTGCCCGGCGCCGTCGAGGAGTTCATCCGGTGGGCCTCGCCGGTGATGACCTTCCGCCGCACCGCCACCCGCGACACGGTGCTCGCCGGTCAGCCGATCTCCGCCGGCGACTGGGTCGGCGTCGTGTACGCCTCGGGCAACCGCGACGAGCGGGTCTTCGACGAGCCGCACCGCTTCGACCTCGGTCGCACCCACAACCCCCACCAGGGCTTCGGCGGCGGGGGTCCGCACTTCTGCCTGGGGCACTTCGTCGCCCGCCAGCAGCTGCGCGACGTCTTCCGCGAGCTGCTCACGCGGGCGCCGTCCCTGCACCTCGGTGAGCCGACGTACCTCGCCGGCAACTTCGTCCGGGCGGTCACCGCCCTTCCCTGCGAGATCCGCTGAACCGGCCTGAGGAGACACCGTGAGCGAGCGAACCATCCCGCGTCCGACGACGACGGCGGCCGACGATCCCCGGGCGACCGTCGAGCGGCTGCGGCGCACCTTCCGCACCGGCCGCACCCGCTCCTACGAGTGGCGCGAGGAGCAGCTCGCCGGGCTGGCCCGGCTGGTGGAGGAGAACGAGGACCGCATCGCCGAGGCGCTGCACGCCGACCTCGGGCGCACCCGCGCCGAGGCCTGGCTCGGCGACATCAGCTCGACGACCGGCGAGATCGCCTACGCCCGCAAGCACCTGCGTCGGTGGATGCGCAAGCGCCGCTCGCCGCTGCCGCTCAACCAGCGGCCGGCGTCCGCCTGGATCCAGTACGACCCGCTCGGCACCGTGCTGATCATCGGGCCGTGGAACTACCCGGTCTACCTCGTGCTCAGCCCGCTCGTCGCGGCGCTGGCCGCCGGTGACTGCGTCGTCGTCAAGCCCTCCGAGCTCGCACCGGCCTGCTCGAGCCTCATGGCCGAACTGCTGCCGCGCTACGTCGACCCCCAGGCCGTGGCGGTCGTCGAGGGTGACGGCGCCGTCACACAGGAGCTGCTCTCCCTCGGCTTCGACCACGCCCTGTTCACCGGCGGCACCGAGATCGGCCGCAAGATCATGGCCGGCGCAGCGCCCACGCTCACCCCGGTCACCCTCGAGCTCGGCGGCAAGAGCCCGGTCATCGTGCACGAGGACGCCGACCTGGAGGTCGCCGCCCGACGCATCGCCTGGCTGAAGCTGATGAACTCCGGCCAGACCTGCATCGCCCCCGACTTCGTGCTCGTGCACCGCTCGGTGCGCGAACGGTTCGTCGAGATCCTGCGCACCACCCTGACGGAGTTCACCGCCGACCGGGACGGCGCGGGCCTGCGCATCGTCAACCGTCGCCAGTTCGACCGGCTCGCCTCCTACCTCGACCGAACGGGCGGCACCGTCGCACTGGGCGGCACCGTCGACGCCGAGCGCCTCGAGATCGCGCCGACCGTGGTGCTCGACCCGGCGCCGGACGACGCGGTGATGGTCGAGGAGCTGTTCGGGCCGATCCTGCCGGTCATCACCTACGCGGCGTTGGCCGACGCGATCGACTACATCGAGGAGCGACCCAAGCCGCTGGCGCTCTACTGCTTCACCTCCGACCGCGCCGTCCGCGACCGGGTGGCGCAGGTCAGCGCCGGGGGAGTGGTCTTCAACCACATCGCCATGCACGTGCTGGTGCCCCAGCTGCCCTTCGGCGGCGTCGGCGACAGCGGCATGGGCGCCTACCACGGCGAGTGGGGCTTCCAGACCTTCAGCCACCGCAAGTCCGTGCTGGCCAAGACCGTCTGGCCCGACCCGCGGTTCGTGTACCCGCCCTACACCGACAAGGCCCTGCGCCTCATGCGCCGCTTCTTCTAGACGACGCCCCCGACCCCCGGGCCGGTCATCCCCCCCGACCGGCCCGGGCCCCAGCCGAAGCAGACGATCAGGACACGGTGCCGTGCGGGGACACGGCGCCGGGGTCACGCCGAGAGGGAGGCGTGATGGCCAGCGTGCAAGCACCTGCGGGCATGACCCCGCAGGCCCAGGAGATCGCCCAGGAGGCGATGCGACAGGGCAACCCGCTGCTGCCCGGCAGGGCCGGCAAGGGGCTGACCCGCACCCTGACCGTGCTCGGGGAGTTCTACCGCTTCAGCGGTCAGACCTTCGCGCGCATGGTCACCCGCCGCTTCCGCATGCGGGAGTTCATCGAGCAGGCGTGGTTCATCACCACGGTCTCGCTGCTGCCCGCCATGCTGGTCTCGATCCCGCTGTGCGTGATCATCATCTTCCAGGTCAACCAGCTGCTCATCCAGATCGGCGCGATCGACCTCGCCGGAGCCGGGGCGGCCGTCGCCGTCGTCCGCGAGATCGGGCCCATCGTCAGCGTGCTCGTCGTGGCGGGTGCCGGGGCGACCGCGATCTGCGCCGACCTCGGTTCGCGCAAGATCCGCGAGGAGATCGACGCCATGGTCACCCTCGGCATCGACCCCATCGAGCGCCTCGTCGTCCCGCGGGTGGTGGCCTCCACGGTCGTCGCGGTCGCCCTCAACGGCGTCGTCTCGATCGTGGGACTGGCGGGCGGCTACTTCTTCTCCGTCGTCCTCCAGGGCGCGACGCCCGGCCTGTTCCTCTCCGACCTGACCCTCCTGGTCGGCCTCAGCGACTTCCTGGCCTCCGAGGTCAAGGCAGCCGTCTTCGGCATGCTCGCCGGACTCACCGCCTGCTACCTCGGCCTCAACGCGAAGGGCGGCCCCAAGGGCGTGGGGGAGGCGGTCAACCAGACCGTCGTCTTCGCCTTCATGCTGCTCTTCGCGGCCAACAGCGTCATCTCGACCGTGTTCCTCAACCTCAAGGCAGGCAACTGACATGGCCGCGGTCAGCCCCGGCGCTGTCGCGTCGGCCCTCACCAGCCCGGTCCGAGCGATCAGCCGCCTCGGCGGCCAACTGGTCTTCCACGCCCGCTCCTACGCGGAGTTCCCGCGGGTCGTCCGCCGCTACCCCAAGGAGGTCGTGCGGCTGCTGGCCGAGGTGAGCCTCGGCTCCGGCGCCCTCGCCCTCATCGGCGGCACCGTGCTGGTCATCGGGTTCCTCACCGCGGCCTCCGGCATCGAGGTCGGCCTCCAGGCCTACACGACCTTCGGCAACATCGGCGTCTCCTCGCTCTCGGGCTTCTTCTCCGCCTACTTCAACACCCGCGAGGTCGCGCCGATCGTCGCCGGTATCGCGCTCACCGCCACCGTCGGCGCCGGCTTCACCGCCCAGATCGGCGCGATGCGCGTGGCCGAGGAGATCGACGCGCTCGAGGTGATGGCCGTGCCGCCGGTGGCCTACCTCGTCAGCACCCGGGTGCTGGCCGGGCTGATCGCCGTCGTCCCGTTGTTCGCGGTCGCCGTCATCATGTGCTTCCTGGCCACCAAGCTGGTCGTCACCGTCGGCTACGGCCAGGCGCCGGGCATCTACGAGCACTACTTCTCGACGTTCCTCATCCCCGGCGACCTCCTGCTCGCCCTGCTGAAGACGGTGCTGATGGCGCTCGTCGTCACCTCGGTGTGCTGCTACCGCGGCTTCCACGCCTCCGGCGGACCCGCCGGCGTCGGCCGCGCCGTCGGCAGCGCCGTGCGCACCTCGCTCATCGCGATCATGCTCCTCGACCTCGCCTTCGGACTCGCCGTGTGGGGCGGGCCGTCGGTGCACATCTCGGGGTGACGCCGGTGTCCGCGCTCTCCTCCCGATCCCGCGCCGGCCGCGAGTTCGCCTACGGGCTGACCTTCCTGCTGATCCTCGCGCTGCTGGTGGCGCTCACCGTCGCGCTCTACCGGCGGTCCTTCGCCGACACCGTCGCGGTGACGATCGAATCCGATCGCGCCGGCCTGACCCTCGACTCCGGGACGCCGGTCAAGCTCCGCGGCGTCGAGATCGGCACCGTCGAGAGCATCCGCAAGGTCGGCGACGGCGCCCGCATCGAGGTGGCGATCGACCGCGACCAGCTCGCGAACGTGCCGGCCGACGTCACCGCCCAGATCGTGCCGCCGACGGCCTTCGGGGCCAAGTACGTCCAGCTGACCGCGCCGGCCCGTGCGGACGCCGCCCGGCTCACCGGCGGCGACGTGATCCGCGCCGACAAGGTCACCGTCGAGATCAACCAGACCTTCACCCACCTGACCGAGGTGCTCGACGCCGCGCGGCCCGCGCAGGTGAGCGCGGCGCTCTCGGCCCTCGCCACCACCCTCAACGGGCGCGGCGAGGCGATCGGCGATCTGGTCACCCAGCTCGACCGCTACCTCAAGGCGTTCAACCCGGCGCTGCCGACCCTGGCCCGCGACCTGCCGCGTGCCCAGCAGGTCGCCGACGTCTACGCCGACGCCGTCCCCGACCTGCTCGACGCCGGCGATGCCGCCGCCACGACCGCCGACACCCTCTCGGCCCAGGAGGCCTCCCTCCAGGCGTTCCTGGTGAACCTGCGCTCGTTCTCCGGCACCGCCGAGCAGACGGTGCGGGTGAACGCCCGCGACCTGCGCACGGCCCTCGACCAGTTCTCCTCCACCGCCGCGCTGCTCAACCGGTACTCACCCGAGCTGCCGTGCGTGATCAAGGGCGTGGTGTTCAACAACGAGAAGCTGGAGAAGGTCGTCGGCGGCCTCAACCCGGGCGTCACCACCTTCACCCGCATCCAGCCCGGCATGCCGGCCTACTCCTACGCCAAGGACCTCCCGATCATGGGCGACGACCGCGGTCCCAACTGCTACGGCCTCCCGGTTCTCGGCGCCGACGAGCAGGACCCGCCCAACCCCCACTTCGTGTCGGGCACCGACCCGTACGCCGACGGCCCCCAGACCCCGACCGGCGATCTCGCGACGACCCTGTTCGGCGCCCTCGACGGCGTGCTGAACTTCCTGCCCTCGGGGGCGGGCCGATGAAGCGCCGGGGGACGCCGGTGGGGCCCTCGCCGGTGGTGCGCCGGCAGCGGGCCGACCTGGTCAAGCTCCTCGTCTTCCTCGTGCTCGCCGGGGTCGTCACCGCCTACCTCGTGGTGGTCGTCGGCGACATCCGTCCCGGCGCCCGCCGGGAGTACCACGCCACGTTCGCCAACGTCTCCGGCCTCCAGACCGGCGACCAGGTGCGGGTGGCCTCGGTGCCGGTGGGGGAGGTGACCGACGTCGAGGTGCAGCCCGACGCCACCGTGCGGGTCACCTTCGACCTCGACGACGACATCGACCTCAACACCTCCACCACCGCCGCCGTGCGGTACCGCAACCTCATCGGCGACCGGTACGTCGAGCTCGACCGGCCCGACGCGGACGCGCCGGCCCTGAAGCCCGGCGGCACCATCCCCGTCGACCGGACGGCGTCCGCGCTCGACCTCGACACCCTGCTCAACGGCTTCAAGCCCCTCTTCGCGGGCCTCAACCCCGACCAGATCAACCGGCTCTCGGGTCAGCTCGTCGAGGTGCTCCAGGGCCAGCGCAGCGCCGTCACCCAGCTGGTCGGCACCATCGCCTCGGTGACCCCGGCCCTCGCCGACCGCGAGCAGCTCATCACCGACGTCGTCACCAACCTCGACACGGTGCTCGGCACTCTCGATAGCCGTCGGGACGCCGTCGGGGCGCTCATCGACCAGCTCGACGAGCTCGTCTCCGGCCTGGCGAAGCGCGACACCGACCTGCTCGACGCCGCCGATCGCATCGACGTGCTGGCCAAGCGCGGCACCACCCTCGTCGACGGCGTCCGGCCGAACCTGGCGCCGGTGCTGAAGGACCTCGGCGTCGGCGCCGGACGCCTGGCCGGTGAGTCCGCGGAGCTCCAGACGGTGCTCAAGACGCTGCCGGTGCACTTCCGCCGCGTCATGCAGACCGCCGCCTACGGCAACTTCTTCAACTTCTTCATCTGCGGGGTGAAGCTGCGGGTCGTCGACCTCAGCGGCCTGACCGTCGAGACCCCCTGGGTGAAGAGCTCGCTCGAGAGGTGTCAGCGATGAGGCCCCGCTTCCGACTCCCGACCCCGGTGCTCGGCCTCGTCGGCACCCTGGTGATCGTGCTCGTGGTGCTCGCGAGCATCAACGTCGGTTCCCTGCCGCTCATCAACGGCGGCCGGCACCTCGAGGCCGTCTTCCCCGAGGCGGGCGGCCTCCAGGCCGGCGACGACGTCGTCGTCTCCGGCGCGACCGTCGGGAAGGTCGACGACCTGCGCATCGTGGGCGACACCGTGCACATCGGCCTGACCCTGCACGACGAGGGGCTGAAGCTCGGCGACCGCACCCGCGCCCGCATCGTCACCGTCACCCTGCTCGGCCAGGCCGCGCTCGAACTCGTGCCGGCGGGCTCCGGTGACGTCGGGGGCGTCATCCCGCGCGAGCGGACGTCGTCCCCCTACGACGTCACCAGCGCGCTGAACCAGCTGACGACCACCACGGCCGACATCGACGTCGACCAGCTCGCGGCCTCCCTCCAGCAGGTCTCCGACACCTTCGCCGACACCCCCGCCGAGGTGCGTCCGGCCCTCGAGGGCGTGAGCCGGCTCTCCGCCGTCCTGGCCGAGAACGACACCACGCTGCGCCGCCTGCTGGCGCGGGCGAGCCGGGTCTCGGAGGTGCTCGCGAGCCGCAACGGCCAGGTGGCCGACCTGCTCCAGTCGGGTCAGCAGCTGCTGGGCGAGCTCACCGCCCGTCGCCAGGTCGTCGAGTCCCTGCTCGTCGACGCGACCCGGGTCTCGCGCTCGGTCCGCTCGCTGGCCGAGGAGAACACCGACGTGCTGGGCCCGGCCCTCGACAACCTCGATCGGGTGATCACCGTGCTGCAACGCAACAAGGCCGACCTCCAGGCGGCGCTGGACGGCGTCCGCAACTACGCCACCGCCTTCGGCGAGGCGGTCTCGACCGGTCCGTACTTCGACGCCTACATCCAGAACCTGACGGCGCCCTCGAGCCTCACGCCCTACCTCTCGGCGCTCCAGGACGGAGGTGCCCGATGAACCGCATCCTGACCCGGCCCGCGGCCGGTCTGCGCCGCCTCCTGGTGCCCGCCCTCGTGCTGGCCGTGCTCGCCGCCGGCCTCGCCTGGTGGCAGCACGACGACCGCACCCGCATCACCGCGTACTTCACCGGCACCACCGGCCTCTACGTCGGCGACCAGGTGCGGGTGCTCGGGGTGAAGGTCGGCGACGTCACCGCCGTCGAGCCCGAGGGCGACAAGGTGCGCGTCGAACTGTCGGTCGACGGCGACCGGCCGATCCCGGCCGATGTGAAGGCCGCGATCGTCGCGCCCAGCCTGGTCTCGGGCCGTTTCGTCCAGCTGGCACCCGCCTACACCGGCGGCGACCGCCTGGCCGACGGGGCGACGCTCGACACCGACCGCACCGCCGTCCCGGTCTCCTTCGACGAGGTCAAGAAGGAGCTCACCGACCTCAGCACGGCGCTCGGCCCCGACGGGCCCGTGGGCCGCAAGGGCGCGCTGGCCGAGGCGATCCGCACGGTCGACGCCAACCTCGGGCGCGGCGGTGCCGAGCAGCTGCGGTCCTCGATCCGCCAGCTCCAGGCCGCGGCCGCCACGCTCTCGGACGGCTCGAGCGACCTGTTCACCACCATCGACAGCCTCGACAGCTTCACCCGCAACCTCGTGCATTACGACGGCGCCGTCCGGGGGTTCACCACGACCCTCGACTCCGCCTCCCGGCTGCTCGACGACAACCGCACGCAGCTAACCGCCGCCGTCCGCGAACTCGGCTCGGCCCTGCGGTCGGTCGGCGACCTCGCCGAGCGCCACGACGAACGGCTGGCCCGCACGGTGCGCGACGCGGCCGGGCTGTCGACGACGCTGGCCGAGAAGGTCTACACGATCGCCCAGATCCTCCACCTCGGGCCGGGCGCGGTCATCGACCTGTTCCTCGCGGTCGACAACCACGCCCTGACCGGGCGGTTGGCGCTCGGCAACATCGACAGCACCGCCGACCTCGTGTGCGGTCTCATCCTCGGCGCGGGGGGCAGCAGCGCGATGTGCTCGAAGGCCATCCGGCCGCTCCTGGAGGTGCTGGGCCTGGGCTCCGTGCCCGGCTCGGCGGCCAGCAAGCAGGGAGGCGGGAGCTGATGCGCACCTCCGCACGACGCGCGGGCGGCGGCGTCCGATCGGCCGCCCTGGCCACGGTGCTCGCCACGAGTCTCGCCACGGGCCTCGCCGGCTGCCGTCTCCAGCCCAACGACAACACGCTGCCCGGTCAGACCGCGGTGGGCTCCGACGGCTACAGCGTCACCGTCACCTTCGACCAGGTCGAGAACCTGGTGCCGAACTCCACGGTGCTCTACGACGACGTCACCGTCGGCACGGTCGCCGCGATCGAGGTGAGGGACTGGCAGGCCGTGGTCACGCTGCGGTTGAAGAAGGACGTCCCGATCCCGGCCAACGCCACCTTCGCGATCGGCCAGAAGACCCTGCTGGGCGCCCAGTACGTCGAGGTCGACGATCCGGCCCGTCCGCAGGGTCGGCTCGCCGCCGACGCCGTCGTCCCGGTCTCGCAGACCGGCGACTACCCCGAGACCGAGCAGGTGCTGGGCGCGGCGTCGCTGCTGCTCAACAACGGCGGCCTCTCGCAGCTGAGCACCATCACCACCGAGCTCAACCGCACCCTCGACCAGCGGGTGCCCGACACCCGCGACGTCGTCGCCCAGCTGAACGAGCTGCTCGGCACCCTCGACGACAACCGCGACCAGCTGATCGCGACCCTGGAGTCGCTCGACGCGCTCTCCTCGCGGCTGGCCGACGGCAGCACCGAGCTCGCCCGCGCGGTCGACCGGGTCACGCCCGGCCTGCGCACGCTCAACCGGCAGCGCGACCGGCTCGTCGAGGCCATCACCCGCACCGGCGAGGCGAGCGTGCAGGCCTCGCGCCTCATCGCGGTCAACCAGGACGCCCTCGTCGGCGAGCTGGCCGACCTGCGCCCGGCGGTCGCCCAGCTCAGCACCGTGGCCGACCAGCTGCCCGACGCCCTGAAGCTGCTGGTCTCGGTGCCGTTCCCGATCATGACCTCGGGGGAGGCGCTCAAGGGCGACTACGCCAACCTGTTCGCCACGATCGACATCTCGAGCAAGGCGCTGGCCGAGGAGTTCCTCGGCTCCCACGACCCCGATCGCGGCGACACCACGCCGCAGCTCTCCGGCGTCCCCGAGGCCACGACGCCGCCCGACCCGCCGGTGCTCTCCACGCTGCTCGGAGCCCTCGGCTCGCTGCTGGGCGGCTCGACCCCTGGTGGCGGCTCGGGCAAGGGCTCGGGGTCCGGCTCGGGATCCGGCTCGGGCACCGGGACCTGCGGCCTGCTCGGCTCGCTCCTGGGAGGCTGCCGATGATCCTCACCCGCATGGTCCGCGTGCAGCTGGCCGTCTTCACCGTGCTCTCGCTCGTGGCGCTGGCGTTCGTCGGCGTCGTCTACGGGCGGCTGCCGGCGCGCGTCGGCATCGGCCACTACGACATCAGCGCCGACTTCGCCGACGCCAGCGGGCTCTATCCGCAGGCGAACGTCACCTACCGCGGCGTCACGGTCGGCCGGGTCACCGCCCTCGACCTCTCCCCGGACGGCGTCCGGGTGCGCATGCAGCTGGAGGACGACGCCCGCGTGCCGCGCGACGTCTCGGTGCAGCTGCACAGCACCAGCGCGATCGGCGAGCAGTACATCGACCTCGTGCCCTCCGACGACCAGGGTCCCTACCTCGGCGACGGCGCCGTCGTCCCGCGCGCGCAGACCGTCGAGATGCCCCAGATCACGCCGCTGCTGGGCCGGCTCGACCGGCTGCTGGACTCGGTGCCCACCGGTGCCACCCGCCGGGTGCTCGACCAGGTCGATGCGGGTCTGGGCGGCTCCTCCGACGACGTCACCCGGCTGGTCGACGCCTCCGGCACCTTCCTCGACGCCGCCGCGCAGCGCATCGAGCAGACCCGCAGCCTCATCGCGGCCGCCGAGCCGGCGCTGGCGACCCAGCAGGCGTTGGCCGGCAACACCCGGGCCTATGCGCGGGCGCTGGCGTCCTTCACCCGCGAGCTGGCGGCCCGCAACGGCGATCTCTCGGCGTTGCTCACGACCGGCGCGGGCTCGGTCGACTCCCTCGACGGCGCACTGCGCGGCGTCCAACCGACGCTTCCGGTGCTGCTGGCCAACCTCTCGACCACCACGAAGGCGCTCGACGACTACTCGGTCAACGTGCGCCAGCTGCTGGTCACCTATCCGGCGCTCGTGGCCAAGACGCAGGAGGCGTTGTGGCCGCGGCGTGACGTCGGCGACGCCCGCCTCGACCTGCGCGCACAGTTCAACAACCCCGGCAGCTGCATCGCGGGCTTCCGGCCGGTCGACCAGCGGCGCGCCCCGACCGACCTCTCGCCGACGGCCACCGGCCCGGCCTACTGCGAGCTCGCACCCGACGCCCCCGAGGGCGTGCGCGGTGCCCGCAACAGCCCGTGCCCGAACAGCTCCGCCCGGGGGCCGTCGCCGGCCTCCTGCGGACTGAGCTACGGCCGCGCCGTCCGCCTGGGCGGCACGGAGGCGGGCGGGGCCGGGCTCGACGCGCTGGTGCAGGCCCTCGACGGCTCCTTCCTCGACGCCGCCGGCCTGCTGGGCAGCTCCGACGACGACGCGCCGCGGAAGGGGGACCCGTGGACCATGCTCCTGACGCACCCGCTGGGTCTGTCCTGAGCTCGCCCCGCCGGGGCGGTCCGCTGCTCGCCGTCCTCGGCCTCGTCCTGGTGCTCGCCCTCGGCTACGGCGTGCGCGAGTGGCGCCACCTCCAGGACGCCGACACGCGGGACGCCGACCGGGCGGCGGCGATGCGGGCGGCCTCGGCGGAGGTGGAGGCGCTGATCACGGTGAGCGCCGACTCCTCCCAGGACGACCTCGACCGGCTGCTCGACGGCGCGACGCGCGGGTTCCGCGCCGACCTCCAGTCGCAGGCCGACACCTTCCGCTCGGCGCTGCGCAGCGGGGGAGTGACCACCACCGGGGAGATCACCTCGGCCGGGGTCGTCTCCTTCGCGGGCGACCGCGCCCGGGTGCTCGTGGCCGCCGAGGGCACGGTCCACAACGACCGCACCGACGGCGCCGAGCCGCGGCAGTACCGGGTACGGGTCGATGTCGAGCGGGTCGGCGGTCGATGGCTGGTCTCGCATCTGGAGTTCGTCGCGTGAGGGGCCGCGGCGGTCGTCTCCTGGCGGCGCTCCTGGTCGTCCTCCTGCTCGGTGTGGTGGCGGGCGACGTCGTGTGGACCCTGCGGTCGCGCGAGCGCGACCGCGTCGAGGACGCGCGGGCCGCGGCCATGGCGCAGGCGGCGAAGCGGCTGCCGGTGCTGCTCAGCTACGCCGCCGACGACCTCGACGCCGATCTGGCCGCGGCGGTCGCCTCGGCCACCGGTCCCTTCCGCGACGACTACCGTCGCGTTCTTGAGACGGTCGTCCGACCGAACGCTCGGTCGGGCAAGGTGAGCACGACCGCCGTGGTCGATGCGCTCGCGGTGGTCCGGGGGGACGCCGACCGCGTCGTCGTCCTCGCGTTCCTCACCCAGACCACCACCGCACGCGGTCGCGAGCCCGACACCTCGCAGTCGCGGGTGGAGGCCACGATGCAGCGGGTCGGCGACGACTGGCTGATCGCCGGTCTCGATCCGGTCTGAGGCACCCCACCAGACCGTTCCAGGAAGGGCACCCATGAAGATCGGCATGCAGCTCGCCTACGCCGGCGGCTTCCGCGACACCGTCGCCCAGTTGCAGGAGTTCGAGGCCGCGGGTCTCGGGATCGTCCTGCTACCGGAGGCCTACTCCTTCGACGCCGTCTCCCAGCTCGGCTTCATCGCGGCCCGCACCTCGCGCGTCGAGCTGTGCACCTCGATCCTCAACATCTACTCGCGCACACCCGCGCTGCTCGCCATGACCGCCGCCGGTCTCGACTACGTCTCCGAGGGCCGGTTCGTGCTCGGGGTCGGTGCGTCGGGGCCGCAGGTGGTCGAGGGGTTCCACGGTCTGCCCTACCAGGCGCCGCTCGCGCGCACCCGCGAGGTCGTCGAGATCTGCCGTCAGGTGTGGCGCCGGGAGAAGGTCGACTTCCACGGCCGCTTCTTCGACGTCCCGCTCACCCCCGAGCGTGGCGGTTCGGGCCTGGGCAAGCCGCTGAAGCTCATCAACCACCCGGTGCGCGACCGCATCCCGATGCAGTTGGCCGCCCTCGGACCCAAGAACGTCGAGCTGGCCGCCGAGCTCTTCGAGGGCTGGGAGCCGATCTTCTTCTTCCCCGAGCGCGCCGAGGAGGCCTTCGGTGAGGCGCTCGCCGCCGGCGCCGCGAAGCGGGCGCCCGAGCTCGGGCCGCTCGACATCATGGCCGACATCAAGGTGCTCATCAGCGAGGACGCCGAGGAGCTCGCGGCCGCCGATGCGCTCATGCGCGATCAGCTGGCCCTCTACATCGGCGGCATGGGTGCGCGGGGGAAGAACTTCTACAACGACCTCGCGGTGCGCTTCGGCTTCCCCGAGGAGGCGGCCCGCGTGCAGGACCTCTACCTGGCGGGGGAGAAGGCGCAGGCGGCGGCCGCGCTGCCGGCCGAACTGGTGCAGGGGGTCTCGCTGGTCGGCTCGCGCGAGCACGTGGCGCAGCGGCTCGCCGCCTTCGCGAAGGCCGGGGTGACCACCGTCAACGCCGTCCTGCTCGCCTCGAGCCACGAGGGCCGGGTGCGCGACGTCGCGACCCTCGCGGAGCTCGCCGCCGAGCTCGGGTGAGGCCGGGGTGAGGCCGGAGTGAGGCCGGAGTGAGGCCGGGGCGGGGATCGAATCTGAGGGCAATCTGAGATTCGACCAAGGATTGCGCCATCCGATCGGCGGGCGGTGTCGAACCACAGCCACCCGCATCGGAGCAGGGGGGACCACTGCGAAAAGGATTCCCCAGATGAAGCTCCCCTCCGTCCGACGCCCCAGCCCCGCCCTCGCGGTCTCGGTGCTCGCGCTCGTCGTCGCCTCGACCGGCACCTCCTACGCCGCCGGCCTCATCGGCGGCGAGGACATCCGCAACAACTCCATCACCTCCGAGGACGTCAAGAACCGTTCGCTGCTGGCCAAGGACTTCGCCAAGGGCGAAATCCCGGCCGGCGAGCAGGGCCCCCAGGGCGAGACCGGCCCGGCCGGCCCGGCGGGACCCGCCGGCGACCGTGGTCCGGCCGGCGTCGGCCGCTGGGCCCTCATCGGCACCGACGGCTCGATCATCGCCCAGTCCGGCGGCTTCACGGTGACCGCGGCGTACCCGACCCTGGCCAACACCGCGACCCCGCCGGCCGCCGACAACTCGCTGCGCGCCAACGGCAACGTCTACATCAACGCGAACGAGGACCTCTCCAACAACGGCATCCTCACGCAGCTGGTGCTGGAGAACACGATCGACCTCAACGGCGACGGCATCACCAACGGCCGCGCCGCCGGTGCCGACGCCAACCCGGAGTTCTCCGGCGAGATCACCGCCAGCCGCTGCAACTACACCGGCGCTCCGGTCACCATCCCGACCAACTGCGCCCCGACCGGCACCAACACCGCGACCCACTTCGTGGTGAGCCCGCGCAACAGCGACGGCAGCGTCACCACGTCGACCACGCGCAAGGCCTTCTACGTGGTCATCACCGGCGACTCCTCGGACTACGTCGCCCCCTGATCGACCCTGGTCGAGCCTGGTCGACTGGTCGATCGAGCCATCGATCGCGGGCCGACCGCCTTCTCGGCCGTCCGTCCGGGTGCCCTCGGGAGGCATCCGGACGGGCGTCCGGGTGGTCCGTACCACCCTCCCTCCACCTCAAGTTAACCTCAAGGAACACGCAAGATCGCCAGCGGGCGCCTCAACTTACGACCAGGGCATTTCGTCCCGGTCACAGGGGTGTCACGGTGGTAGAGCCTCACTCGACCCCCCGACACGAGATGAGATCCGCATGTCGTCCCTCCCCCTGCGCTGCGCGGCCCGACGCCGGGCGGCCCGGTCGTGAACCTGCTCATGAGCGGCTCCCCGCGACCCACCCCCGAGCACGCCGACCGTCACGTCGCCCCCCCGGCCGGACGGCGCGACGTCCACGACGTCCTCGATGACGCCGCCGTCCCGTCCACGGGCGCGGCCCTGCTCACCCTGGTGACGATGGCACTGGCCGTCGGCGCCTCGATCGCCCTGGTCGTGGTGGCCTTCCTCGGCCTCGACGCCTTCGGGGTGGCGGGATTCGAGGGCTCGGTGCCCGCCGGACTCGTGGCGATCTTCGTGGGCCAACCGTTGGTGTGGCTCGCGTGGCTGGCGGTGGCCCGCCGGGCGTCCCATCGCTGAACACTCGGTGAGTTCGATGAGAATCCTGCCTCCGGGCTTGTCTGGACCGGGGAGCAGCGGTGCACCCTGGAGGCATGAGCAACGGATGGGAGACGGCGCTGGTCGGCTGGCTGGCCGCGCAACTGCCCCTCGGGCTCCTGCTCGGGATGATCATGGGCGCCGGTCGTGACGACGACGGCCCGATGCTCCTCGAGCCGGCGCCCCGGGACATCGTCACGTCGCTGAGCTGACGTCGAGCACGGCCCTTCGGCGGACCTCGCCGCGGAGTCGCCGTGGAGTCGCCGTAGGGCTGCCGCGGAGGCCCACGTGGGCCTCGCGGAGGGCGCCCCCGGCAGGATTCGAACCTGCGACCGGCGGATTAGAAGGCCGCTGCTCTATCCAGCTGAGCTACGGAGGCGGGCGGCCCCGGAGGGCCGCAGGCAGGATATCGGCCCGGTATCCCAGGGGTGGGATCGGCGTCGGGCCCAGCAGATGAAATGGTTCTCGCGCAAGCACCGATCGGTGCTGGTCTGGACTCCGCCGTGACCTGGGTCACGGAGTACTGGTCGGTAACGGTTCACGCCCGTACTCTCGACAGCGGGTCACCAGACACCGCCCCCCGGTGGGTCCGGCCCGCGGTCGACCGCTGGGGAGAGCGGTCGACGGGAGGAGATTCAGTCATGGATTCAGCTGCCGCACCCCTCGCCGGGGCGGACGTCTCGGCGGCCGCAGCCGCGCGGGACGCCGAGTTCGCCGCCCTCGCCGCCGATGTGGTCGACGAGGTGCAGGGCGAACTGATCGACCTGCTCAGTGCCCTCGGGGCCGGGCGCCGCGATCCCGCCGCACCGCGCGCCGACCTGCCGCCGGCCGGCCCGGGGGAGCGCATCCGCACCGGCGACGTCGTCGACATGCTCCGCGAGCTCGCGGCGATCGAGAAGCTCGCAGGCACGACCGAGGCGGTCCGCCGGGTCGACTGAGTCGACCGGCCTGCCCACCCGTCAGGCGGCGCGCGCAGTCGCACGCGACAGGCGGCTCAGCCGATCAGGCGCCCCATCCACTCCTCGATGTCCGCGACCGTGCGCGGGAGGGCGGCGGAGAGGTTGCGGGCACCGTCGGCGGTGACCTGCACGTCGTCCTCGATGCGGATGCCGATGCCCCGCAGCTCCTCCGGCACGAGCAGGTCGTCGGCCTGGAAGTACAGGCCCGGCTCGACCGTGAGCACCATGCCCTCGGCGAGCTCGCCCTTGGCGTAGGACTCCGGTGCGGCCTGCCCGCAGTCGTGCACGTCCATGCCGAGCATGTGGCTCGTGCCGTGCAGGGTCCAGCGGGCGTAGACCTTGCTCTCGGGGTCGAGCGCCTCCTCCGCCGAGACGGGCAGCAGGCCCATGTCCTCGAGCCCGTGCGCGAGCACCGTCATCGACGCCTCGTGCACCGAGGCGAACGGGACGCCGGGCCGCACCGCCGCGATGCCGGCCTCCTGCGCGGCGAGCACCAGCTCGTAGAGACGCCGCTGGAGGTCGGTGAAGCGGCCGTCGACCGGGATGGTGCGGGTGATGTCGGCGGTGTAGAGCTGCCGGTTCTCCACGCCCATGTCGAGCAGCACGAGCTGGCCGGGCGTGATCGGACCGGAGTTCTCGATCCAGTGCAGGGTGGTGGCGTGGGCCCCGCCCGCGACGATGGAGTCGTAGCCGATGTCGTTGCCCTGGGTGCGGGCGCGGCGGAAGAACGTGCCCTCGATCCAGCGCTCGCCGTACTCGAGCACCCGCGGCCACTCGCGCACGCAGTCCTCGAAACCGGCCGCGGTGATCGCGCACGCCTCCTCCAACTGGGCGATCTCCCAGGCGTCCTTGATCAGCCGCTGCTCGGACACCACCCGGGCGAGATCGGCATCGAGGCTGGCGTCGCCCTCGACGAGCGCGTCGACGGCCGCCGAGACACCGCGGTGCACCCGCGTCTTCGGGGACGACGCCCGCAGGTCGTCGGCCAACTGGTCGATGTGGCGCACCTCGAGCCCGAGCGCGGAGGAGATCTCGTGGGCGCTGGGACGGCGTCCGGCCCACAGCTCGCCGTACTGGCGGTCGCGGAAGAACTCGTCGGTTTCCCGCGAGGCGCGCGGACGCGCGTAGAGCACGTGCTGGTCGTCGTGGACGACGAGGACGGCGTCGGAGGTCTGGTTGCCCGCGTAGTAGGTGTGGGCGGTGTCGGGCCGGAACCGGTAGTCGGTGTCGTTGGCGCGCACCTTGAATCCGCCGGCGGGCAGCACGAGGCGCTCACCGGGGAACAGGGCGGCCAGCGCGGCCCGGCGCCGGGCGGCCGGCTCGGCCACGCTGCTGCGCGGCAGGTCGAGCTCGCGATCGCCCCAGCCCTCGCGCATGAAGGCGGCGTAGGCGGCCGGGACGGCCGGGTCGTGGGACTCGGTGCGCGGCTGGTCGGCTGCGGTCTGCTCGCTCATGGCGCCACCTTACGCGCGCGACCGGGCGCTGGCGCCTCCCCTGTCGGGGTCGGCGTCGCGGCCGCGATGCACGGCTGGGAGCGCATCCCCCGCTAGGGTCGGGGCATGTCCGCAGGCCGTCTCTCCAGCCGTGCCTTCACGGTCACGGTGACGGTCGCCGTCGTCCTCGGGGCCCTGCCGATCCTGCTCATCATCGCCCTCTCGGGCGCTCCTGGATCGCTGGTGCTGGCCACCGCGCTGGCCGCGCTGCCCGTCGGACCCGTCGTCGCCTGCTACCTGTGGCTCGACCGCTACGAACCCGAGCCTCGCGGCCTGCTGGCCGCGGCGCTGCTGTGGGGCGGCTTCGTCGCCACCGCCGCCGCGCTGCTCATCCAGGGCGTCGGCGGCATGGTGCTGCGCTTCACCGATGACCAGTCGCTCGCGATCGTCGCCCCGATCACCGAGGAGGCCTCCAAGGGTCTCTTCCTCGTCCTGCTGCTGTGGTGGCGCCGCGCCGAGCTGGACGGCGTCCTCGACGGCATCGTCTACGCGGGCATGGTGGGCGTCGGCTTCGCCTTCGTGGAGAACATCCTCTACCTGGCCGCGGCCTACAACGGCACCGACGGCACAGGCCCCGGCGGCACCGACGCCCTGACGGCGACCTTCGTCATGCGGTGCCTCTTCAGCCCCTTCGCCCATCCCCTCTTCACCGCGTTCACCGGCGTGGGGGTCGGTCTCGCGGTCGGGTCGCGCTCCCCGCTCGTGCGCGCCGTCGCACCCCTCGGCGGGTACCTGCTCGCCGTCCTCGCGCACGGCCTGTGGAACGGGTCGACGATCTTCGGCACCGGCGGCTTCGTCGCGGTCTACCTCGTGCTGATGGCGCCCGCCCTGGTCGGGATGGCCGCGCTCGGCCTCTGGGCGCGCCGCTCCGAGCGCCGGATGCTCGCCGCGGCCCTCCAGGACGCCGCCGCGCGCGGCCTCATCCCGGCCACCGACATCGGCTGGGTCGTCGACCTGCGAGCCCGCCGTCTGGCTCGGCGCCACGCCCGCCTCGCAGGCGGCCCGGCCGCTGAACGCGCCATGCGGAACTACCAACAAGCTGCGATCGAGCTCGGATTCCTGCATCATCGCTACCTGCGCGGCACGCCCCCGCCCGACTTCGCCCGACGGGGCCAGGAGTACGTCGCCCGGATCGGCGTCGTCCGGCCCTCCATCGCCTTTCCCGGACAGGTGGTCCCCACTCGATGACAGCCAGCAACGACGGCGGGTCCTCGAGCGCCCAGGACGCCCAGATGCTCACCGCCCTGGTGCGCCTGCGCGGCGCGCTCCAGGCCGCCGACCTGCCCTTCGACGTCGAGGGCGTGGAGGACCTGCGGGCCTCGCGCCGCCAGATGATCGACCAGCTCGAGGACTACGTCATCCCGCGGGTCATGACGATCGAGGCGCCGCTGGTGGCCGTCGTCGGCGGGTCCACCGGCGCCGGCAAGTCCACCCTGGTGAACTCGCTGGTGGGGGAGCGGGTGACCACGCCCGGCGTCCTGCGTCCGACCACCCGCTCCGCCGTCCTCGTGCACCACCCCGACGACGCCCACTGGTTCGGCCAGGACCGCCTCCTGCCCGACCTGCGTCGCGTGGAGGAGGCCACCGACGACCCCACCGCGCTCCAGCTGGTCGCCTCCGAGCGGATGCCGCAGGGGCTGGCGCTCGTCGACGCGCCCGACGTCGACTCCGTCGAGCAGCGCAACCGCGAGCTCGCCGCCCAGCTGCTGGCCGCGGCCGACCTGTGGCTCTTCGTCACCTCCGCGGCCCGCTACGCCGACCAGGTGCCCTGGCAGCACCTGCGGGGCGCCGCCGACCGGGCCACCGCGGTGGCGGTCATCCTCGACCGCACCCCGGCTGAGGCGGTCGAGACCGTCTCCACCCACTTGGCCCGCATGCTGGCCTCCCGCGGCCTGAAGGACTCCCCGATCTTCGTGGTCCACGAGGGCCCCATCGACGACGACGGGCTGCTCCCGCCGGGCCACGTCGCCGACGTGCGCGGGTGGATCGACTCCCTCGCCGCCGACAGCGGCGGCCGCGCGGTCGTCGTCAAGCAGACCCTCGACGGCGCCATCCGGTCGATGACCCATCACACCTACCCGCTCGTCGAGGCGCTCGGCGCCCAGCAGCGGGTCGCGGCCGGGCTGCGCGAGGCCGTCGTCGAGGGGTACGCCGCCGACCGCGACGACACCGCCGCCGGGCTGGTCGACGGACGGCTCCTACGCGGCGAGGTGCTCGCCCGCTGGCAGGACTTCGTCGGCACCGGCGACCTCCTGCGCAGCCTCGACCAGAAGGTCAGCTGGCTGCGCGATCGCGTCGTCAACGCCGTCAAGGGCAAGCCGCAGCAGGCCGAGCGGGTCGTCGTCGCCGTCGAGTCCGCCATCGAACTGCTGGTCCTCGAGCACGCCGAACGCGCCGCCGGTGCCGTGGCGACCCGCTGGGCCGAGCTGCCCGGCGGCCCCGCGCTGCTCGCCCAGGCCGGCCCCGACCTCGGCCGCGCCTCCCGCGACCTGCGGCGACGCGCCGAGCGCGCCGTCCGCGCCTGGCAGGAGGAGGTCGGGGCGCTGGTGCGCGCCGACGGCGCCGACAAGCGCTCGGCCCGCTACCTCGCCTTCGGCGCCGGCGGTCTCGCGGTCTCCCTCATGGTCCAGGTGATCGCCGGGGCCTCCCAGCACGAGAGCGCGGCGCTCGGTCGCCAGCTGCTCGACGCCGTCTTCGGCGAGGCCGAGGTCACCGCCATGGTGCGCTCGGCCACCGCGTCCCTCCACGAGCACGTGCTCGGCCTGCTCGACGCCGAGAGCGAGCGCTTCACGGGCCTGCTCGGCGCCGACGCCGTCCCCGACGGTGCGGCCGAGGCGCTGCGCGAGGCCGCCCGACGCGTCGACGACGCCCGCTTCGCCGAATCCCAGCGCGGCGCCTGAGCCGGTCGGCCGGGCCTGCCGGCATGGGGCCCGCGGTGCGCGCCCACTATGGTGGCCCTGCCCGTGCCCGTCGGTGAAGGAAGAGAGCGATGACGTCCCTGCAGGAGGCGACCACCTCCCTGGTCACCCGCGGCACCGATCTCGCGGGTCGCATCGAGGGTCTCGCGGCCGCCGTCGACGGCGCCCGCGGCCGGCTCGCCGACGCCGACCTCGACCGGGCCGCGACGGTCGTCTCGCGCGCTGCGGGCCGCATGCGGCTCTCCTCCGACCACACCGTCGTCGCCATCGCGGGCGCGACCGGCTCGGGCAAGTCCTCGACCTTCAACGCCCTCACCGGGCTCGAGCTCTCCGCCGTCGGCGTCCGGCGTCCGACCACCTCGTGGGCCACGGCCTGCGTGTGGGGTGCCGACGGTGCCGCCGAGCTGCTGGAGTGGCTCGGCATCCCGCCGCGCCACCAGACCACCCGCGACTCCATGCTCGATACCCGCCGGGAGTCGAACTCGATGGACGGCGTCGTCCTGCTCGACCTGCCCGACCACGACTCCACCGAGGTCGCCCACCACCTCGAGGTCGACCGGCTCGTCGGGCTCGCCGACATGATCATCTGGGTGCTCGACCCGCAGAAGTACGCCGACGCGGCGATCCACGACCGCTATCTCGCGCCGATGCGCTCGCACGCCGACATCATGCTCGTGGTGCTCAACCACATCGACACCGTCGCCGAGGACCGCCGCCAGTCGATGCTCGACGACGTCCGCCGGCTCCTCGACGCCGACGGCCTGACCGAGGTGCCGGTGCTCGGGGTCAGCGCCCGTCACGGCCTCGGACTCGACGAGCTGCGGGCCCGCATCGAGCGGCGTGTCGCCGACAAGCAGCTCACCCGCGACCGCGTCGAGGCCGATCTGCGCGCGCTCGCCGACGACCTCGTCGCCCTCGACGGCGCTGCCGACGCGGCCGGGCTCAACACCGCCCGCATCACGACCTTCGACGCCGCGCTCGCCGACGCCGCGGGCATCCCGGTCATCGTCGACGCCGTCGAGCGGTCCTCGCTGGGCCGCATCCGCCGCGCCGTGGGCTGGCCGCCCCTGGCCTGGCTGGGGCGGCTGCGTCCCGACCCGCTCAAGGGACTCGACCTCGACCTCGGCTCGGCGGGCCGTGCCCTGGCCGGGGCCGACCGGTCCGCGCCGAGCGCCGTCGGCCTCGAGCGCGGACGCCTCGACGCCGAGGTCCGCGCGCTCGTCGACGACGCCGGCCGTGGTCTGGGCACCGGCTGGCAGGAGTCGCTGCGCCGCATCGGCCTGGCCCCGCTCGACACGTTGGGCGAGCAGCTCGATCGTGCTGTCGCCGGCGTCGACCTCGGGGCCCGCACGGTGCCGGGCTGGGCGCGCGGCGTGATGCTGCTCCAGTGGCTGCTCCTGCTCGCCGCCGTCGGCGGTATCGCCTGGGCCGTCGCGGCGTCCGAGCCGCTCGGCTATGCGCTGGCCGGAGCCGGGCTGGTGCTCGGCGTCCTCCTGGCGATCATCGCCCGCGGACGCGCGGCGTCCGCGGCCACCGAGACCGCCGAGACCGCCGACCGGGCGCTGCGGGCCGCGGTGCGCGAGGTGGCCCACGCCCGGGTGGTGGCGCCCCTCCAGGCCGAGCTCGAGGTGCGGGCCGGCGTCCGCGCGGGGCTCGAACGCGCCCGCCGCTGACTCCTCCTGGCCGGGTGGTCCCGGCCGCGGATCCTCCACAGGGCGGGCCACGGCCGCGTCGTCCCCAGATCCTCGATGGTGCCTGTCGGGCATCCGCCGTCCGCGGAAGGCTGCTCACGTCGCCGGCGCGGTGCCGGCGAGTGAGGAGGAACAGTGAGATGAACGAGACCACGGTGACCTTCACCGGATGGCTGGGAAGCGATGTGACGATGCGGCAGGCGGGCGGCGTCCCCGTCGCCTCCTTCCGGGTCGCGACCGCGCCGCGGCGCTTCTCGAGGCGCTCGGAGGAGTGGGTCGACGGCGAGACGCAGTGGTACACCGTGCAGGCCTGGCGCGGGCTGGCCGAGAACGCGGCGCTCTCGCTGCGCCGCGGCGACCCCGTGCTCGTGCACGGCCGCCTGTCGGTGCGCACCTGGACCACCAACGCCGGCGTCGAGACCACCACCCTCGAGGTCGACGCGCTGCACCTGGGCCACGACCTCACCCGCGGCCGCAGCGCCTTCTCCCGCGCTCCGCGCCCCGAGCGCGTCGAGGCCGCGGCCCCGGAGTCCGGATCCGCCCCGGGGGAGACGGCCACGGGCGAGGTGTCGGAACCCGAGCAGCGCGCCGGCGTCGCCTGAGGTCGCGGCGCCGCCCCGATCAGGTCATCGGGGGTGTCGCCGACTAGGCTCGGGTGCCATGGCGGAATATGTCTTCACCCTGCGCAACGTGCGCAAGGCCCACGGCGACAAGGTCGTCCTCGACAACGTCACCCTCTCGTTCCTGCACGGGGCGAAGATCGGCGTGGTCGGCCCCAACGGCACCGGCAAGTCCTCGCTGCTGAAGATCATGGCCGGGATCGACCAGGCCAACAACGGCGATGCGATCCTCGACCCCGAGGCCACCGTCGGCATGCTCCAGCAGGAGCCGCCGCTGACCGAGGGGAAGACGGTTCTGGAGAACGTCCAGGAGGCCGTCGGCGACATCGTGGCCAAGCTGAAGCGCTTCAACGAGGTCTCCGAGGCGATGGGCGACCCCGACGCCGACTTCGACGCCCTCATGGCCGAGATGGGCGACCTGCAGACCGATCTCGACAACGCCAACGCGTGGGATCTCGACAGCCGGCTCGACCAGGCCATGGACGCCCTGCGCTGCCCGCCCCCCGACACCCTGGTCGACAACCTCTCCGGTGGTGAGCGCCGGCGGGTCGCGCTGTGCAAGCTGCTGCTCCAGCAGCCCGACCTGCTGCTCCTCGACGAGCCCACCAACCACCTCGACGCCGAGTCGGTGCAGTGGCTGGAGGGCCACCTGAAGACCTACCCGGGCGCCGTCCTGGCGATCACCCACGACCGGTACTTCCTCGACAACGTCGCCGAGTGGATCCTCGAGCTCGACCGGGGCAAGACCCACCCCTACGAGGGCAACTACTCCACCTACCTGGAGACCAAGAAGGAACGCCTCAAGATCGAGGGTCAGAAGGACGCCAAGCGCGCCAAGATGCTCGAGAAGGAACTCGAGTGGGTGCGCTCGAACGCCAAGGCGCGCCAGACCAAGAGCAAGTCGCGTCTGGCCCGCTACGAGGAGCTCGCGGCCGAGGCCGACAAGGCCCGCAAGATCGACACCGCCGACATCAACATCCCGCCGGGCCCGCGGCTGGGCGACGTCGTCCTCGAGGCCTCCCACCTCACCAAGGGGTTCGAGGACCGCGTGCTGTGGAACGACATCTCCTTCACGCTGCCGCGCGCCGGCATCGTCGGCGTCGTCGGTCCCAACGGCGTCGGCAAGACCACTCTGTTCCGCATGATCACCGGCGGCGAGACGCCCGATTCGGGCTCGCTGACCGTGGGCCAGACGGTCAAGCTGTCCTACGTCGACCAGAGCCGTGGCGGCATCGACCCGAACAAGAACGTCTGGGAGGTCGTCTCCGACGGCCTGGACTTCATCAAGGTCGCGAACTTCGAGATGAACTCCCGCGCCTACGTCGCCTCCTTCGGCTTCAAGGGGCCCGACCAGCAGAAGAAGGCCGGCGTCCTCTCCGGCGGTGAGCGCAACCGTCTCAACCTCGCCCTGACTCTCAAGCAGGGTGGCAACGTGCTGCTGCTCGACGAGCCCACCAACGACCTCGACGTCGAGACCCTGTCCTCCCTCGAGGACGCCCTGCTCGACTTCCCGGGCTGTGCCGTCGTGACCTCCCACGACCGGTGGTTCCTCGACCGCATCGCCACCCACATCCTGGCCTGGGAGGGCACCGAGGAGCAGGAGGGCCAGTGGTTCTGGTTCGAGGGCAACTTCGCCTCCTACGAGGAGAACAAGATCGAGCGCCTCGGCCCCGACGCCGCCCGCCCGCACCGCGTCACGCACCGCCGGCTCACCCGCGACTGATCCGTCCGGGCTCGGCTGTCCAGGCTCGGCCCCTGACAGCACGACGG